>JBEKVC010000078.1:0-8740 GCA_049514395.1 Terriglobia bacterium | reverse complement strand
AGTGTTAAGTTCCCCTCTAGGGTGAACATGAGGGTGTCTCCTTTCTGCCCCTGACCGGGCAAAAGTTCCTCGGAGATACCCTCCTTCTCTTTTTCCCCACTTTCAACAGAAAATCTTACAGACTGCTCGCCGACGCACATCAAATGTCCGGGTCAATCAGGTCGCCGCGTCGGGTACACCTCTATGACGTCTGCACCGCGTTCAAACCTGCATAAACACGGCTGCTGGCGGACGCGCGAAGCTTCGTAGGAAAGAGTTGATTTGGGGAATAGGGGTTCAGGTGTTTTTGGCCGGGCAGCCGGTGGTAGAGGGGAAAACACTGCCTACTGCCTTCCGTCTCCGGTGTTTCCGCTCCTCACGCGTTCCCGCTCTGCGGCATCACTCCTCACTGCTCTTGGGTCAACGCAAGAGAAACGCGCCAAGCGCCGCCCGGCAGCGGTCGCGGTAAACTTCCACCGATACGTTCTCAGGACCCATTAACCACTGGAGGCAGTAACCGTCGACCAGCGCACGAATGGTGGAAGCCGCATCCACCGGGTTAACCCGGCGAAATTGCTGCTCTCTGATTCCGTCTTCCACGATTCTCGTATCCCTCTGCCGGCACTTCTCGAAGAACTCTGAAAAGAGCTTGCGAAAGCGTTCGTAGCGTGCACCGCGGCTGACAAAATCGAAGAAGACCAAATAAAGCTTGCGATTGACCTCGCTGCTGTGAAATAGAACTTCCAGCTCGGCCACGAGCCGGATGCGCGCGGGTTCCTGAGTATGGACAACCTCGTCCAAGCTGCGGTTCAACTGGCGGAGCAGCCACTCCAGGACGCCGAAGAGGAGGTCTTCTTTAGTCCGGAAATAATAGAGAGCCCCCCCTTTGCTCGAGTCAGCCCTGGCCACTACGGAATCCAGTGTCGTAGCCTCGATCCCCCGCTCCAGGACTTCCGCGTAGCCTGCCCTCTGGAGAGCTTCGCGGCGGCGCTCTGCCAGTTCCGGATTGGCCCTGCGTGGGCTCATCAAGCTCCCTGTTGGAAAAAGCGTGTGGACGGATTATTTATCTCTGGCGCCATTTGTCAACCCTAATCGGCCGCCCTTCCGTGGCAGCCACGCCTTACACATCATCACTCCTAGCCTGACGTTTTCGAAGCAATGGCTTGAGGTGCTCCGGCCAGCATGATAGCATGACTTAAGACCAGGGCATCCTATGAACGCCGGAATTTCAGGCCATAACCTTGTGGGGCTTGATCGCCAGGAGTTGGAACGACTCGTGCAGTCGCTGGGGAAGGCGCCTTATCGCGGTCGTCAGCTCTATCGTGCGCTTTACCACCGTCGGGAAAGGGATGTGGCCTCCTTGACGGACCTCGACAGGGATTTCAGAGAAGCCCTGGCGGCTCATTATGAAATCACCTACCCCGAGGTCCAGGGCGAGTTCATATCGAAGGATGGCTCCGCCCGTTACCTGCTGCGTCTTCAGGACAACACCGCCATTGAGACGGTGTATATGCCCGAGGAAGAGCGGATCACGCTTTGTCTTTCCAGCCAAGCGGGCTGCGCCGTGGACTGCCGGTTTTGCTTCACCGCGCTTTTGGGACTCAAGCGCAACCTTTCTGCGGGTGAGATTCTTGGACAGGTACTGGCGGTGGCAAAAGCCCACGAGATTCCCCCGCGTTCAAGGCTCAATCTGGTCTTCATGGGAATGGGCGAGCCGCTTCTGAACCTCGCCCAAGTGATGAAAGCCATCCGGATTTTCGCGGACCCTCAAGGTCTTGGTATTCCGCTTCGTCGCATTACGATTTCCACCTCGGGCATCGTCCCCGGCGTGCGCGACCTTGCCCGTGACCCGAGACGTCCGAAGCTGGCCATCTCGCTCAACGCTTCGAACGAGCAGCAGAGAACCGAGCTGATGCCGATAAACCGAAAATACCCGCTCCGCGAGCTTATGCGCGCCTGCCGCGCCTATCCGTTGCGCCCGCGCGAGCTGCTCACTTTCGAGTACGTCCTTCTGGGCGGCTTTAATGATGCGGACGCCGATGCCGTGCGCGTGGCGGAGCTGCTGCGAGGAATGCGCGCCAAGGTCAACCTTATCCCTTACAATCCCGGCTCCGAGCTTCTTTATCGCCCCTCGCCTCTCGAGAGAGTCTTAGCCTTTCAGCGCCTCCTGACGGAACGGCACATTCCAGCCTACATTCGCATTTCACGGGGACAGGATATTGGCGCCGCCTGCGGCCAGCTCCACCTGGAAGGAATGCGAACCGGCGACCCTAGCGCGCCGCTTCGCGCCTCGAGCTGAGCGCTCCCCGCTGGCGTGCCTTCGGGCAGATTCCGATGACCGCCAGCATGCGGCCGGTGCGGCTTCCCTCTTGGCGATAGGAATAGAAGAGGTCCGTGCGGCAGGCCGTGCAGAAATCCACCACGGCGACATGGTGAGGTGCAAGCCCTGCTGCCAGGAGCTGATCCTGGGCAACGGCAACCAGGTCAAGATGAAGGGGAGGCGCGCAGGCGGAGTCGTGGCCCGGCGGCTGCATATTCAAGAAGGAGAGCGGACGCTGTTGGCGATGCGAGGCGGGGGGTTCAGATACCTTGCGAAAGAACTTATCCGCGTGCGGAAAGCGCCCCTGAAACGCTTCCTCCACCTCTTCCCCCACTTCATAACAACACGCGCGGATGGAAGGACCCAGCACCGCAAGCAGGGTCTCAGGCTCAGAACCAGACACGCGGCGCATCTCCCCTACAGCCTTTTCCACCAGGCGCGCCAGCGCGCCACGCCACCCGGCATGAACTGCCGCCACAGCTCGACGTTTCGGGTCCACCAGCAGCACGGGCAGGCAATCGGCGGTTCTCACCGACAGCAGGATACCAGCCTCCTCGGTCAACAGCGCATCTCCTGCAGGTTGCGCAAGGCCAGGTTGTTCAGGCAGTTGATTCCCGCCGAAGCGGTACTCGAGTTCGCCGGAGGTTGCACGCAGAACTTGATAGACACTGGCGGAATGGACTTGCCGGAGCGCCGCCAGCGCGAAATGTTCCGCGTCAAGCTGCCGGAAGAAAAGTTCGCGATTTTCCCGCACGCTGGCGCGCGGCTCGCCCGGCGTGAATCCGAGGTTCAGCCCCGCAGACGGACCACGGCTCACCCCACCCTGGCGGGTACTGAATGCATGGACCAGCCAAGAATAACGGCCGATGAGCGGGTGCTCAATCCAGGCTAGCCCGCCACGCAAAACGGTTTGTGAAACCGGAGGAGCCAACACCCGAATATAGCACACCCCCCGCGGTCCCCGTGCGGCCGGGCGGGTTGAACTTTAGCCGCCGCTCTGCTAGGCTGAATCTGACCACATCAAGGCAGCCACCTGCGAATTAAGAGAAAGGAACGCTATGCTATCTGATCGCTTGGTCCGGATGATCGAGCAACACGCAGATGAGTTAACGCGTGCCTTGGTCGAAAACCTTCAGTCCAACCCGCGTACGGCGTCTTACCACCGACTTTCCCGGGAAGCAATTCACGATCGCACCCACAATGTGTACAAGAATCTCGGCTTGTGGTTGAGCAGCAAAGCGGAGGAGGACATCGAAGCAGCTTACATCGAGCTGGGAAAAGAACGCGAGGTCGAGGGAATCCCCCTGAGCGAGGTCGTTTGCGCTCTCACCTTGACCAAGTATCATCTGCGAGATTATATTCGGGCTGCCGGCTTGGTCGATTCTGCCGTGGACCTTTACCAGGCGCTGGAACTCCAGCGCATGTTAGGCCAGTTTTTCGACAAGGCCATTTACTACACTGTCAGGGCCTACGAGCGCGCGGCGAACCACAAGAAAGCGACCGGCGCTGTTAAGAGAGCGCGCTGAGCCCAGCGCAGCCACCGGCTTCTTGGCCATGATTGTTGGAACTGGCGTCGATATATTGGAGACCTCTCGCGTCGAGGAAGCTCTCCAGAAGCACGGCGAGCGTTTTGCCAAGCGCGTGTGCACGCTCGCGGAGATCGCGTATTGCGGGAAGTTCAAGAACCAGGCGGAGCGGCTTGCCGCCCGCTTCGCGGCCAAGGAGGCGGCATTTAAGGCTTTGGGGACCGGCTGGGGTGAGGGGGTACGCTGGGTGGACGTGGAAATAACTCACTCGCCGAGCGGCAAGCCGGAGTTGATCCTCCGGGGTCGGGCGGAGGAAATTGCCCGCCGCATGGGAGTAGCACGCACCGCGGTATCGATTTCACACTCTGACCGTTACGTTGTCGCTCAGGTCATTTTTGAGGCCGATGGCTAGCGTACACCAATCGGGCTGGCGTTACTTGAAAGGCATGAGTATCGCGCTGCTTTGCCTTCTTGAGTTGCCGCGCGCCTGGGCGCAGCGTGCAGAGGGAGAGCAGCAACTCCTGGTCCTGGATGCCAAAAAAGCTACAGGCCTGCTTTTGAACCAAGCCCCTCCGGAGTACCCCGCCCTGGCCAAGGTGAACTACATTCAGGGCCGAGTTCGCGTGCGCCTTGTGGTCTCCGCCGCCGGTTCGGTGGTGGGGGCGCACGTGCTAAGCGGCAACCCCCTTCTGGCGGCGGCCGTGCTGGACAGGGTTCGAATGTGGCGTTATCGCCCGTATGTGGCACAGGGTGGTGCCACCTCTTTCGCAACTGCGGTGGACGTTAATTTCACGCTGCGGATAAGGAAAATGGATCTTGCTCCCCTGCAGGCGGAATCCGACTTCGGCCGTCAAGTCAAACCTCCCGAAGTATTGGCGGGGCCGGAGAAGACCGCTTCCACTGATCCTTCGGTGCGCTTGCGCTTGCTCGTAAACGCGGAAGGCAAAGTGATCGATTCGGCAATCCTAAAAGGCATTCCCTCTCTGTTTGAAGGGGCAAGGAAGAGCATCGAGGGGTGGTCGTTCCGGCCGGCGCGCTGGGGTGCTCTCTCTGTTCCTTGGTACCTCGAGGTTGACGTCCCCGTCTACAACGCCCCCTCCCAGGCAGGCACGCGTTTGCCGAGCGGGCGGTGAAGGCCCGAGGCAGCATGACGTGGCCGCGAGAGAAATATTCCCCCGGAGGGTAATCCCGCGTTAGAATTGGGAAGTGAGCCGGAGGTGAACCGCCGGCGTGGCCCTTGATGCTTGTGGAGCAAATGGTTAATGAAATTAGATTGGGCAAAACGAACCCGGAAGATCTGGCCGCTGGTCTTCATGATACTAGTTCCGTCAAGCGCGGCTTTTGGAATTGAACCCACCAGGGACGCAGTTTTTCAATATGCGGGCGGAACCGAGAAAATCGAAATAGATTGTGCAGGCAAGTTGGAAGTCACGCTGGAGAGTCTGGTTTTCAAGTGTCCTGGGGGCTCGGTGGTTATGCCTTTTTCGACGATTGCGCTGATGCAATTTCGCCCGGATGTGAGCCGCCGCGTGCGCAAGCTGAAGCTCAAGTGGACGACCTACCCCAATATTCTGATGGCGGGCAAGCAAAATAGATATTTCACCATTGTCTGCAAAAAGCAGGGCGTGACTCACGTGGTGGTCTTGAGAGCCGATCCCCTTTCGATGCGCCCTTATCTTGCCGAGATCGAGCTGAAGTCAGGGAAGCGTGTCGAGGTGATGCCCTACGAGGATTATTCTTGAAGGGAACTGATGGCCCCGCCGCTCCAAGCTGTCAGCTCTCAGCCGTCAGCTTTCAGCGAGCATGCTGATAGCTGAGAGCTGACGGCTGACAGCCAGACTGCTAGGGACTGGTCCCGCCTAAGAAATATCCTGCCCTTGTCCGCACCTTGACCCCGCTTCGGTCCACGTGCACCTGGATGCGGTGAAAACCGTTCTCGCTGGGCGCGTGAGGCACGTAAGCGATTTCGTACTGGCTCTGGATTTCGTCGGCAATCCGGTTGAGCTCATCCTGCACCGCCTTCGTTGACCAGTGCGCATAACACACCCCGCCGGTGTACCCGGCATAGAACTCCAGGGCGCTCTTGGCCACCGTGGAGCGGATCATTTCCCCGCTCGCCAGGATGAGTGGAACGATCGGAAGCGTGGGCACATCCCAGGTTTTCTCCTCGTTCGAGGGAGTGGGCGCAGTGCCGGGAGGCAAGGGGCGTGCCATGTTGACGTCCAGGGGGTCCGGTGGGGGAGCCTTCGGTTGCCTGGCCAGCAGCGCGCGCCCCGGGCTGAATCCCAGACCGTAGATCGTGATCCCCGCGTTCACGGCGCGTTGCACGACCTCTTCCTTACGGGTTTCGCTCCCCAAGTCATGCCCATCCGAAAAAACTACGATCACCCGGCGGTTTTCCTTCGGCCGGCTTTCGAGCAGCGAGATGGCGCGCGCCAAGGCGTCAGTCAGATGAGCCGCGCTGCCATGCGCCTCGAGACCGCGCAGGGCGGATTCCAGCTCATTGCTGTCTTGGGTCAAGTCCTGGACAACTCGAACCTGATCGCCGTAAGTGACCACTGCAGCCTCTCCCTGTGGCCCCAGCATCAGGCTGGAGAAAACCGGACCGAGGGGGCGGACCTCGGCGAGCAGCGGTTCCGAGGTGCTATTGGCTTCCACCACAATGACCGCTGCCAGCTTGTGCTGCTCCAGACCAAACTGTTCAATGCGCTGGCGCACGCCGTTGTCCAGAATCTCGAAGTCCTTTTCCTCCAGGTCGAAAACAAAGTCGCCTTTGGAATTAATCACCGTCACCGGCGCTGTCACCAAGTTCGACGTGACCCGAATCTGCGGCTCGTTCTTGGACGATTTGGTGTCAGCAGACGGCTCTTGCTTGGGCTTCGAGACCAGGGGGTTATCGCCGGCTACTCCCTCCTGGGCGCGGGCAGAGGGAAACAGGAAAAGGCCACAAAAGCCACCCGCGAGAACCAGGGTTAAGGCGGACTTTAGAAAAGCAGAAGTAGAATTCATAGGCATTCGCTCCTTTACGCAAAGCCTCGCTTGTTCATAAGATGTGCGCATGTGCCATGGCGTTGCAGGCCGATCTGCAGCAGTAGCAGTCGAATTTCGGTCTTTCCTCGCGTGGTTAGCACGAAATTCGAAAATCGGAATTCGAAACTCGCTGCGATTTTCGATTTTCGATTTTCGGATTTCGGCCTTTCATTTCCTGGCGCGTTGTCGCAGGGCCTCATAGAGCACCACAGCGGCTGCCACGGAAACATTCAACGAAGGCACGGGGCCGCGCAGGGGGATATGCGCCAGCTCATCGCACGCTTCCCGCACCAAGCGGTGCAAGCCCGCCCCCTCTCCGCCCAACACCAGCGCGCAGCCCTGCGCATAGTCCAGATCAAGATAAGACTTCCCGGCTTGGGCCTCAAATCCGTAAACCCATACCCGGCGCTCTTTTATCTCCTCCAGCGTGCGTACCAGGTTGGTGACCCGCGCAATCTTCACGTGCTCGAGCGCCCCGGCTGAAGCTCGCGCCACGGCGGGCGATATTCCTGCGGCGCGGCGCTGGGGAATCACAATCCCCTCACAACCGGCTGCCACCGCCGTGCGCACAATGGCCCCCAGGTTGGCAGGGTCTTCCACTCCGTCAAGGACAACGAGCAGGGGCCGCGCGGAATGTGCCAGAAGAGTTTGGATGTCGTCATAGGTTCGAGGCGTGCACGCCGCCACAACGTTCTGATGTTGCGGGTTACCCGCTGCGCGCTCCAGCGCCGGCCGGGGAGCAAAACGCAGGCTAACGCCGTGAGCCCGGCAGGCATCAATGATCTCCTGCACGCGCGGGTTGTGCTGGCCTTGCGTGACCAGCACGTAGTCAACCGGGCGAGTGCGCACGGCCTCCATGACAGCATGAATGCCGTAAACCACTTCGAGCTTTTCGCCCGTCTCCCGATGCGACATCCGTGTTTGACTCTGCAAAGTCGTCAGTAGTCAGTCGTCAGTTGTCCGTTGCCATTTGCCAACCTTCAGCAGTCAGCGATCGGCCTTTGAAGGAACGGGGCTAGGGACTGGGGGCTGGGGACTAGGGAAGAGCAACTCTCCAACACTCACTTTCCAGCCCTACGCGTTCCCGTGCCTGCCGACTCCTGACTCTGAATCGTGACTCCTGAATCCTGAATCCTGAATCCTGAATCCTGGCTTCTTCACCAACCTGCTTACGATAACACATCCGAGCCCGGTCATCCTGGAGCGTTGATCTGGAAAAGAAAATTCTGCTTGACAGGGGGCAATGAAAAGTAATTAACTATAGTTTATTAATTTTAGGAAGCTGGCATAAAGGCAGGTGACGAGGGAAAACGGCAATGAGTTCACTTCCAGCCAGTCCGTTTATTCTCAAACTGTATAGCCCCGACGCGACGCTCGAACTGGTGGGCGGCAAGGGGGCATCGCTGGCGCGCCTGGCGGTGGCCGGTCTGCCCGTGCCGCCGGGTTTTCAAATCACCACCCACGCCTATCGCCGCTTTGTAAGCGCGAACTGTCTCTCCGAAGCGATTCTGTCCGCCGCGGCACAAGCCAGAGCGGACGACCCAGCCACACTCGACCGTGCCTCGGCGCAAATCCAGTCGCTCGTCGCGCAGAGCACGCTGCCCGATGACATCGCCGCGCTGATTCGACAATCGTACGCGGAACTGGGCGCAGGCGATCCGCCCGTCGCGGTGCGCTCGTCAGCCACCGCGGAAGATTTGCCCGGGATGTCATTCGCAGGCCAACAGGAAACTTATCTCAACGTATGCGGTGGCGACGATGTGTTGGCTGCCGTCAAGCGTTGCTGGGGTTCGCTCTGGACGGCGCGCGCCCTCGGCTACCGCGCCCGGCAGGGCATGCGTCCCGAAGACCTTAGCATCGCCGTCGTGGTGCAGAAGCTCGTTCC
>JBEKVC010000077.1:0-8782 GCA_049514395.1 Terriglobia bacterium | reverse complement strand
CCTTTGCCGTAAAGGATCAGGTTGGCGGTGTCCAGGTTGACGAACTGGTTGTCGAGTCCCACGTCGGTGATGGCCCTGAGCAAGGTTATGGGGGTTTCCTGCCCCGTCTCATACAGCATCATCTGGCTGTTCGCCTTGAGATGAGTCGCGACTTCGCGAAGGGCTTCCAGAGTCTCCTTGTAGAGAGGGTCGTTGGGATTCTCGGGAATGAATCCAAAGTGCGTGTGAAGGGCGGGAAGCCCCAGTTTTTTGGCGAAATCGGAAGCTTGCTTGAGGTGGGCGATTCGCTGCGGGCGGAATTGCCGGGGCACCAAACCAATCGTCAGCGGGCCCTGGTAGAAGTCATAAATTTGGGGTCCTGGGCCACTGGTATTGAGGGCTGTGACCTCGAGATTGAACTTCCGCACCGCCTTCCGGATGCCCTCCAGCATTGCGTCGGAGAGATCCTCCGTCTTAACCTGGCAGGTTGGGATTCCAAGGTCATGTACTTTTTGCAACGCCTTATCGGGGTCTTTTCCCATATCCAAAATCAAGCCCAGGCGCATGCCTTTTTGGGCGGGGGCAGCGGGAAGTCCGTGCATCAGCCCAACGGTCCCCGCAGCGGCGGAAACTTTCAGGAAATCGCGTCGGTCGAGTGTTTGCATTGATGGTTACCTCGTGAAACAGGAGTCAGGAGTCAGAAGTCAGGAGTCAGGAGGTCAGCCGTGGTCCCTTCGCGACGGCATGCGATGCTGCCAACCCGCTGGCTCCTGATACCTGCCACCGGAGACCTTTTCTTCTGTCTCCTGACTTCTGACTCCTGACTTCCGCTCATTGACAACTTCTGAGCGTAGAGCATAGTATCCAATTTTGGGCAGAATTGCTCGGGATTAGCGATGAATTCCTGTGAGTGATCCGACATGAAACAAGCATACCTGGATTGCTTTTCCGGTATTAGTGGGGACATGTTTGTCGGTGCATTGGTGGACCTAGGCTTGCCGCTGGACCGGCTGTTTGACGAACTGAGGAAGATTCCACTGGGCTTTTACGAGTTCAAGCGCACACGCGCGGTGCGGGGACATCTGGTGGGAACCCGGATCGAGATCCGCATCCCGGGGAAGCAGCCCAGCCGGAAGCTTGGGGGCATCGCGGAACTGATTGTGCAGAGCGCACTGTCGGAAAGCGTCAAACAACGCGTCCTGGAGGTTTTTAACCGCTTGGCGGAGGCGGAAGGAAAGCTGCACAACATGCCACCCACAGAAGTGCACTTCCACGAGATTGGCGCGGTGGATTCGATTCTCGACATCGTGGGAACTTGTGTCGGGCTCGAGTTGCTCGATATTTCTGCGCTCACCTGTTCGCCGGTGAATGTGGGCAGCGGATGCGTGTATGCGGCGCACGGTTCGTTGCCGGTTCCGGCTCCCGCCGCTCTCGAACTACTGAAGGATGTCCCCATCTATTCTTCGGGTGTCGGGGGAGAACTGGTGACTCCAACCGGGGCGGCGCTCATCACCACGCTGGCCGCGAGCTTTGGACCCATCCCGGCAATGAAAGTGGAGCGCATTGGATACGGTGCTGGAGCAAGGGAAATTCCGGGGCAGCCGAACCTGGCGCGCTTGCTGGTGGGGCAGAGCGCTGAGGTCGTGACGACACGCGATGGCTTTCCCGGAGATGAAGTGGCTTCGGTCATTGAGGCCAATTTGGACGACATGAGCCCGCAGCTTTACGGCTTTTTCGTTGACCAGGCTCTGGCTGCAGGCGCGCTGGACGTGACTTGCACTCCCATCCAGATGAAGAAGAACCGCCCGGGAATCCTGTTGAGTGTGCTTTGCGCTCCTCAGACCAGCGACGCACTGGCCCAACTGCTCTTTGAACAAACCACCACCATCGGCGTGCGTATCTACGAGGTGCGGCGTAAGGTTCTCGACCGCGAACTCATCAGCGTGGAGACGCCTTACGGTGCCGTCAAGGTCAAAGTGGCCAGGCGGGACGGGAAAACGCTGAATGTCGCGCCGGAATATGAAGATTGCCAGCGCTTGGCGACGGAGAAGGGCGTCCCACTCAAGCAGGTGATCATTGCGGCGCAAGCAGCCTACCTGCAAGGGGGCGAGAAGCCGGAGGTCGAACCCTCCCCCGAAACCACGGCTAGGGCGCCAGAGGCCGAAGCCCCCGCCGAGCTAGTAACCCCGGATGGCGAGGGCGAGAAGGCGACGGGCGCATGAAAGAGTTCTACATCACCACACCTATTTACTACCCCAACGCCCGGCCCCACGTCGGCTCGGCCTACACAACGATTGTTTGTGACGTGCTGGCACGCTACAAGCGCATGTGCGGTTACGACGTGGCTTTTCTTACCGGCACGGACGAGCACGGGGAGAAGCTCGAACGCGCTGCCGCCGCGGCAGGCCAGTCGCCCATTCAGTTTGTCGCGGAGAAACGAAAGCTCTTTGTCCAGCTTTGGGAAAAGCTCGGTATACCCGTGACCGTCTATCCCGACTGCAAACCGGATTCGCTGCGCTTCATTTACACTACCCACCCTGATCATGAACGGTCGGTCCAGCGGCTGCTGGTTCGCGCCCGCGAGCGAGGCTTCGTCGATAAGCGCCGCTACGAGGGCCGGTACTGCGTTTCCGACGAGCGATATATCTCCGAAGGTACCGACCCGGTGAACTGCGATATCTGCGGGAGGCCAGCGGAGCTGATCAGCGAGGACAATTACTTCTTCAAGCTTTCCGCCTTCCAAGATCGTCTGCTCGAACTCTACGACGAGCATCCGGAATTCGTGCAGCCGGGGTATCGCCGGAACGAAGTCAAGAGCTTCGTGAAGAGCGGGCTGCGCGACATTTCCGTAAGCCGCAAGCGCCTCAAGTGGGGCATCCCGTGGCCCGATGATCCCGAGCAGGTCTTCTACGTGTGGTACGACGCGCTCACCAGCTACATGACGGGCATTGGCTACGCACAGGGTGAAAACGGCAGCCCCGAGTTCCAAAAGTACTGGCGCAACAAACCGGGCGAGTCCGAACTTGTCCACATGATTGGGAAGGACATCCTGCGCTTCCACGCCGTCTATTGGCCGGCGTTCATTATGGCCGCGTACCCCAACCAGCCGGAGATGCTGCCCACCACTGTCTTCGCGCACGGATGGATCTATTACGAGCAAGATAAGATGTCGAAATCGAAGGGCAATGTCGTCTATCCCGAGCCCATCGTCGACGCGCTCGACTCCTTCGGCGCGCCGGGGAACGACGCGCTGCGTTACTACTTGTTGCGCGAAGCTACGTTCGGGCAAGATACAAGCTTTTCGTATGAGGGGCTGGTTCAGCGCTACAACTCGGATCTTGCGAATGGGCTCGGCAACCTCACGAGCCGAACGCTCGCGATGATCTTGAGGTACTGCGAACGCAAGGTTCCCGATGTGTCAGAGTTGAACAAACGACTGCGAGGAATATGGGATGCACCGGAAGCAAATGCTAGCCGGGAAAGATTTGTGAGGGAAATATCTCTTGCGTACGAAAACTTTGAGTTTTCGAGTGCAGCAGAAAAGGTCTCGAGGGTCGTCGCTCATTACGGCGATGAGTTCCTCGCCATGCATCAACCCTGGGCACACGCGCAAAACCCTGAACAGCGCTGGTTTGTTGACGGCGTTCTGTATATAGCGTTGGAGGCTGTGCGTGCCGCTGCTGTGCTCGCTCACCCCATCCTTCCTAAAGCAACCGAGAGAATCTGGGCACTGTTAGGGTGCACGGAGTATCTCGGGAAGATCGAAGATCAGCGACTGGACCAGCTCAAATGGGGCGAGCTAAGGCCCGGCACAATAGTTGGCAAACCTGAGCCCATCTTCCCGCGACTCGATAAGGCGGCGACGCTGGCGAAGCTCGAGGAACTCGCCGAACGCGACCGCGAGCGCGGCAAGTCAACGGTAGGGGCGCTTCGCGAAGCGCCCCTACAAGCCAACCTCGCCGAAGCCGACCGCAACCGAGACAAACCCAAGGAGGCATTCATACCCGTGCAAACAGAGAAAAAACCCGAAGCGGCGCCCGCGACCGCGCCCGAACACCAAATCCCCAGTCCCCAGTCCCCAGCCCCCAGCCCCGCGCTGATTTCCATCGAGGATTTCGCCAAGGTGGACATGAGAGTAGGCGAAGTGAAAGCCGCCGAGCGCGTTCCCGGCGCTTCAAAACTCTTGAAGCTGATGGTGGATATCGGCACGGAAGTCCGCCAGCTTGTGGCCGGACTGGCTGAATACTATCAGCCCGAAAACCTGATTGGAATGAAAGTCGTGGTGGTCACCAATCTCCAGCCGCGCAAACTCCGCGGGGTGGAATCGAACGGCATGATCGTTGCGGCTTTGGCTGGCGAGCCAGGCCGACCCGTCCTAGTGACCTTCAAGGAAGACGTAGCGAACGGAGCGAGGCTCAGGTAATTGAATCATTGATTCATTTGTTCATTGACTCATTGAATCGTCGAATCGCGAAATCGTTGATTCAGGGGCTTGGTACTTCAATGGATCAATGAATAAATGAATCAATGAATAAATTCCTTCTAGACTCCCACGCCCATCTTGACGACCCGGGCTTCGATGCTGACCGCGAGGCGGTGATCGAACGGGCCCGCGCAGCCGGCCTGCGCTATCTCTTGGCGGTGGGAGGCGGCACGGGACCGGATAACCTGGAAGCGCCCATCATCCTTGCCGAGTCCCACGATTGGATTTATGCCACGGTGGGCGTTCACCCCCACGATGCAAGCCATTTCGCGGAACGTCACGCCCAGCAAATCCGCAAACTGGCGCAACATCCTAAGGTGGTGGCCATGGGTGAAATCGGCCTCGACTACTATCGCGACCACTCCCCTCGCGAGATTCAGAAGCTGACCCTCATCCGCCAATTGGAATTGGCCCGGGAAGCAAGACTGCCGATTGTTATTCATTGCCGCGATGCTTGGCCGGACCTCACGGAGATTATTCAGGCCCACTGGGAATCGAGCGGGCTCGGCGGCATCCTACATTGCTTCTCGGGCGACCGCCAAGATGCTCTGAAGTTTCTCGACTGGGGATTCCAGGTTTCGTTTGCGGGCAACGTGACGTATAAGAAAGTGGAGAACCTCCGCGAGACAGCGCGGGCGATTCCGCTGGACCGTTTATGGATAGAAACCGATTGCCCCTACCTGGCCCCGGTGCCACACCGGGGTAAGCGCAACGAGCCAGCCTTTGTGATCGAAGTTGCCCGGACGCTGGCCGCTCTCCGAAACCTGAGCGTAGAAGAGTTCGGGGAAATCGTGGTCCGGAACTTCGAACGGTTTTTCGCGCTCGACAGCCAATAGTTATGTATTTCAACTGCTGGAAGTGCCGCGAGAAGATTGCGTATCCATCCGGAAGCCGTGTGGGCACGCTCGACGTCTGCCCCAAGTGCGGCGCCGACTTGCATGCCTGCCGCAATTGCCAATTCTACGACCCCGGCAAACATAATCAATGCGCTGAGACGCAGGCCGAATGGGTCCGCGATAAAGAAGCCGCCAACTACTGTGACTACTTCCGACCTAATCCTACCCTCCTGGCAAGCGCGGATCGCCCCACCTCTAAGGCCGACGACGCCAAGAAGAAGTTCGACTCGCTCTTCAGAGGTTAGCTGCGTTGCCAAGCTGCCCTAGCGCTCCGCCTCTTCAAGTTGGTCGCGGCCAGAAGCGCAAGCAGCCCTGTTCCCATTTCGCACAGGCTAAGCCACGTCAAACCCGCCGGCCTTTTCAAAGGCATCGGCGACGCGCAGGAGCCTTGCCTCGTCGAAGTGTTTGGCGAGAAGTTGCATGCCCACCGGAAGGTGTGGTTCACCTTGGGTCTTTCCGCACGGAACGGAAACGCCCGGGATGCCGGCCAGGCTGGCGGTAACGGTGTAGATATCGGCGAGGTACATTTGCAACGGGTCGTCCATACGCTCGCCGAGCTTGAAGGCGGGGATGGGGGAGGTTGGGGTGACGATCACGTCCACCTCGTCAAACGCTTCCAGGAAATCCCTGGTGATGAGGGTGCGCACTTTCTGGGCTTTCAGGTAATAGGCATCGTAGTAGCCGGAGCTCAGGACGTAGGTGCCAAGCATAATGCGCCTCTTCACCTCGGCGCCAAACCCTCCGTAGCGTGTCTGCTTGTACATCTCTTGCAAATCCGCGTGCTCAGCGGAGCGGAATCCATAGCGCACGCCATCGTAGCGCGCCAAATTCGAGCTGGCCTCAGCCATGCAGATGATGTAGTAGCAGCCAATGGCATAATCGGTGTGGGGAAGGCTTATGGGAACGACCTGGCATCCCAGCTTCGCCAGCAAGTCGACTCCCTTTTGGATGTTATCTCCAATTTGCGGATTAAGTCCCTTGAGAAACTCGCTTGGGACGCCCACCTTGAGGCCGCGCACGTTTTGATTCAGCCCGGCCACGTAGTCCTCGACCGGAATGTCCGCCGAGGTGGAGTCGTGCGGGTCGCGGCCCGCAATCGTCTGCAGCAGACGCGCCACATCGCGGACGGAGCGGCCGAAAGGCCCAATGTGATCGAGCGAGGAGGCGAAAGCCACCAATCCGTACCGCGACACCCTGCCGTACGTCCCCATCATGCCCACAATTCCACAAAGGGCCGCCGGTTGCCGGATGGAGCCGCCCGTGTCAGAGCCAAGAGACGCCACGGCCATATTCGCCGCGACCGCCGCGGCTGAACCGCCACTCGATCCTCCGGGGACTCGGGTTAAATCGTGAGGGTTGCGGGTGGTGAAAAAACCGGAGTTTTCCGTTGAAGATCCCATCGCGAATTCGTCGCAATTCGTCTTGCCTAGAATGACCGCGCCTGCCGCCTCCAACCTTTCAACGGCGGGGGCATCATAGGGGGCGACGTAATTCGCCAGAATCTTCGAGGCGCAGGTGTTCCGCACGCCTCGGGTCAGAATCACGTCCTTCACCGCCACGGGGATTCCACCCAGCGGGCCCAAGGGCTCGCCGGCGGCAAGCTGCCGGTCAACCTTTGACGCCTGCTCGAGGGCGCGTTCAGGGCACAACTGCAAAAAGGCACGGACCTCCTTGTCGCGCCGCTCGATGTGATCAAAGTGAGCTTGCGCAACCTCCACCGCAGATGTTTCGCGCTTGACCAGAAGGTTATGGAGTGGGTCGATAGTGAGTTCAGTTAGGTTCATATTTTGTGACAGCCCCTAAGTGCCCCCAGCTCGGCGTGGGCACTCGGGACCGGGCGTCGCCACTGGCGGTTATTCCTCCTTCTCGATGACGCGAGGAACACGGAAACAACCCGCGCTCTGATCGGGAGCATTGGCGAGGGCCTCGTCCTGCTCGAATGTTTTGTGTGGCTCGTCTGCCCGCAGGGAAGGGTTCGCCGCAGCGGGATAGGTCACCTGCGCCATCGGTTCCACTTGCGAGGTATCCAGTTCATTCAGCTTCTGCATGTACTGGAGGATGGAATCGAGCTGAGGGAGAAATTTCTTCACCTCTTCGGGAGTTAATTCGAGGTGGGCGAGTTCGGCGACGTAGCGCACGTCCTTTTCTTCGAGTGCCATCAGGCCACCTTTCCACGCTTGAGGCCGAGGTATTTGGCGTAAGGCCGTCCGATCACTTGCGCTATGTTGGGAGCCACGTCTGAAACCTTTCCCGGCCAATCCTTCCGGTTGGGTTTGGAGACAGGTAGGTTATCTGGCCGCCACTGTGCCCTGTCGCTGCGATCGAGCTTGCCGACGCGTAAGATCCTGAGATGTTTTACCACGGGCTTGCCCAAGAAGTTGTTAACATGCGCCCGGATTTCCTCCGCCATCTGTCGCAGGGGTTCGGCCCAGTCGGCATCGTCCGTGGCCAGCGTCAAAGTTCCCGCGCTGAACGCCACTGGCCGGCACTGCCTGGCCAGCGCCTTTCCTGCCACGCGAGTCCAGAGAGGGGCCAGGACTTCGATCACGGGGGGTTCCAGGCGGGACAACTGAGGCTTGAGGACCTTGGGCAGAAGTATTCCGATCTCTTCCATCGCTTGGCTCCGACGATCCGGAATTCTGAGGTAGATAGATTTGGCAGTCTAGCACATCGGGGCCAGTGGAGGGAATTACTTGTGACCCGGCTCGCAGGTCTCCTATAATTCCAGCGCATGCGTTTTCTCCTTGCCTCAGCTTCGCCACGGCGCCGGGAATTGTTGCGCAACGCCGGCTTCGATTTCGACGTCCAACCCAGCCATATCGTTGAAGAGATCCAGCCGGGCGAGCCGCCGGAGGAATTTGCGCGCCGCGCGGCGCGTGAGAAGGCCATGCAAGTCGCGGCCTCCTGTCCTGCGGGCAGCTTCGTCTTAGGCGCGGATACGGTGGTCGTCATCGACGGAGAGACGCTGGGAAAGCCGTCAGGCCGGCAGGACGCTACGCGCATGCTCCGGCTTCTATCCGGTCGAACCCACCAGGTGCACACCGGCATTTGCCTGGTACGGGCGCCAGGCGAAATTGAAGCCCTCAAGCACGAGACAACCTTCGTGACCTTCCGTGAGCTGGACGAGGAAGAGATTCGCAGTTACGTCGAGAGCGGTGAGCCTCTGGACAAGGCGGGCGCCTATGCGGTTCAAGGGCTCGCATCCAGATTCGTCACCCGCATCTCGGGTTGCTACTTCAACGTGGTGGGCTTGCCTGTCGCGCTTGTTTACGAAACCCTTAAACCGCTCATGAAAGTAGAAGTCAGAAGTCAGAAGCCGGAAGTCGGGAGGTAGTTGCCAGCGTCACGGTTTCTTTCAGGATTCTGCTAAAGGATTATCCGCTCGTCGCCTTCCCGCCTCGTCACCCGTTCCCGGTCAAGGTAC
>JBEKVC010000076.1:0-9181 GCA_049514395.1 Terriglobia bacterium | reverse complement strand
ACTGCGCCCCCGGCGCACGGTCCCATGATGGCGGAAATCTGGGGGATCACCCCCGAAGCCAGCGTGTTGCGGAGGAAAATGTTGGCGTATCCGGCCAGCGAAGCCACCCCTTCCTGAATGCGCGCGCCCCCGGAGTCATTCAGCCCTATGAACGGCGCCCCGACCTTCATAGCCATATCCATGATCTTGCAAATCTTTTCGGCGTTCGCTTCGCTCAGGGAACCGCCGAACACGGTGAAGTCCTGGGCGAAGGCAAAAGCCAGCCGGCCGTTTATGCGCCCGTAGCCGTTCACCACCGCGTCGCCCGGTATGCGCTGCTTGTACACGCCAAAATCGTGACACCGGTGCTCCACCAGCATGTCAATCTCTTCAAAGCTGTCGGGGTCAAAAAGCATCTCCAGCCGCTCGCGGGCCGAGAGTTTTCCCTCCGCATGCTGCCTGGCTTGGCGTTCTTCACCGCCGCCCGCTTCGGCGCGTGACTGGCGCCGCCGTAATTCTTCGAGTTTTTCCTGGAAAGTCATAACGAATTGAGTGATTGGTTCATTGAGTCATTGAGTCATTGCTTGGGTCGGCAACCGCTCGGAGCAATCGCTCAATCGTCAACCATTCAATGACTCAATGGTCCAAGTCCGCTCCACTCCTCACAAGCGACAATGGAATTCGCAGGCCGTTTGGGATCGTATTTGACGCTGGCTGTTTGCCCGGACAGAAACCGGGCCATGGCGGCGATTTCAGGCAGCGCCGTAACGTCCTGGGCGGCCTCGTAGGTTACTCCCGCCACTTCGTAAGCATAACCCACCAGCACCGATTTTGCCCCCGCCGTGTGGGATTCCACCAAATCCACAATTCGGCCCGCGCCGATGCGGCCACGCCTGTTAATATCCAGGCGCCTCAGCCTCTCGAGTTCGGCGGGATCTTTGCGCCGCCAACGCAGATATCGGGCGTACGCCATCCTCCCACCCAGTGCGAGTGCGCCCGCAGACGCTAATCCAAAGGTGAGGCGTAAGAAAGGGGTCAACGCTTTTCCTCTTTCTCCCCGTCCATCAGGAATTGTGCCTGCCGGGTAGTGTCCCAATTAGTAGGGCCGCCTCTCCCGCAAGGCGGGACGGGACGGCCAGGGACGGCCAAGCCGGGGCAAGCCCCGGCCCTACGAAGCATATTAGGACACTACTTGCCTGCCGCCGCTCTCTCAGAGCGTAACTGAACAACACGCACTCCTTTCGGCGAGGGTCTCGAAAAGCTCGACCCGAGATTATAACATCACCTCATGCGCGCAGAGTGTACAGCCTCGCAATACGGAACCGGCAGGTAGCAGGCGGTGGATGGGCAAGGCCCAGGGACCGGGAGCACCAGAGCATGGAGTGATTGAGGCTTTGAATCATTGAACAGCGGGGCTGGCAAGAATTATGAATTATGAAGTCTAAAGTGTGAATTGCCCCATTCACTGTCCCTACTGCCGACTGCCCCCTGCTTATTGCGGACCGGCTACCTTCTGTGCGCCGTGGATTGCCGAAGAAAACCAAGGGTAGCGCAGGTCCCGCCCTTCGGACCTGCGGCTCTTCAGAGCCACGAGCCAGTGGGCAATTCATAATTCATAATCAGAGTTGCCTAGCACCCAGCCCGCTGTCCCCCGCCCCTGCGCCTCTTCAAACCCACTAGCCAGTGGGCAATTCACCATTCATAATTCACAATTCAGAATTCGCACTTGTCCCACCTACTACCTACCACATACCGCCTACCACCTACCAATCATAATTCACAACTCAGAATTCAGCATTGCCCCAGCCCGAGCGCCCGTCACCTGACACCTGAATCCTGAATCCTGTTTCTTCCACAGACGCCCGTGCTACTCGGGGCGGAGCGCACTTGGTTTGTGCGTCCGCGGTGCGTCGAAAAGTAAAAGCGGCGCTCGCCTCTCTCCTTATGTTGCGCAATCTAGCCTGGCGAAGGCAGAGCAGGATTGAGGCTTGTGGTAAGGGCCAGTGCGCACTTTTTCGGGGTCTCCTGGAGCCACTTGGATGGAAAACTGAACCGAAACGCTGCAGAACGAGGCAGTGCGTTGTATACTTCTACCGCCCGGAATCTGAAAACGGGAATCCTGGATGAGATGTGGGTGAACGGACGCCATGCGCCTGTGCCTGATTAACCCCTCCAACCCGCTAGTCAGCATCGTCAGAATCAAGGAGAGCCGCTGGAATCGTTTCCGCGTGTGGAAACCGCTCAGCCTTATGGTTCTCGCGGGACTGACCCCACGGGAGTGGGAAATCACGATCGTGGACGAGAACCTCGGCGTGCCCGACTATCCGGCCATGCCGCGGCCGGACTTGGTGGGCATTACCGCCTTCACCTCGCAGGCGAACCGCGCCTATGATGTGGCCGCCCACTTCCGGCGCTTGGGCGTGCCCGTCGTCATGGGAGGCATTCACGCAACCATGTGCGTGGACGAGGCCATGGAGCGTGTGGACTCGGTCGTCACAAGGGAGGCCGAACGCGTCTGGCCGCAAGTCCTGGAGGACAGTCGGCATGGGTGCCTGAAGCGCCGGTATGACGGAGGGTTCGCCGAGATAGACAGGGTTCCGCCCGCCCGGCACGATCTGCTGACCGGAGGTTATGCCATGGGCGCCATTCAGACCACGCGCGGCTGTCCCATGAACTGCACCTTCTGCAGCGTGACGGCGTTCAACGGGGCCCACTACCGGCAGCGGCCCATTCCGGATATCGTGCGGGAATTCCAGTTGATCCGCGAGAAACACGTTCTGGTGGTGGACGACAACCTCATCGGCACACGCCCGGAACACATTGCCCATGCCAAGGACCTGTTCCGCGCCATGGCACAGGCGAACCTGCGAAAGGAGTGGGTTGCCCAGGCTACCATCAACTTCGGCGATGACGAAGAGCTCCTGGCGTTGGCCGCGAAGGCCGGCTGCAGAGGCGTTTTCATCGGCTTTGAATCCCCCACGCCGGAAGGACTTCTGGAGCTCGGCAAGAAATTCAACCTTCTGAAAGGCCGGGACTTCCGCGCCTCCTTGCGCCGAATACAGCGGCACCACATTCTGGTTGTGGGTTCCTTTATCATCGGTCTGGACAACGACAAGCCGGGCATCGGCACGCGCACAGCAGCCGCCGCCAGCCAGTACGGCGTGGATAATCTCAACGCCATGTTTCTGACCCCCTTGCCCGGCACCCGCCTGTGGGACCGGATGAAATCCGAAGGCCGCATCGCCCTCGATACGTTCCCGGAGGACTGGAAATACTACACGCTGACCTTCCCGGTGGCGCGGTGCAAGCATTTCTCTCTGGACAGCATCATTGAGGAAATGATCTCCTGCGACCGGAAGTTCTATTCCATGCCGCGCATTCTGCGCAGGGTGTGGAGCAACTTATGGCGACGCCGCGCGCCGCTGATCGCCATGCTAGGCGCTCTTTCGTACAGGAGCAATCTCCGGCTGAATTGCCGGGCATACGCGGAGTTTAAGTGTCAACAGGGTCATAGGTTCACAGGTGGGCTTGATGTGGCAGAGTCCTTTGAGCAGAGCGTGCCAGGGGTTGGGAGGCAGGAGTGATGAATGCTTACGTGTTTGTATGGGCAGTCTAATTATGAGCGAATTGTTCGATGAAAATGGCTAACACTTTTTTGTTCTGAGTTCGAGAATTCGGCTGAGCCGCCAAACCCCGACTGCGAGCAGCCATCTTTAACAGGAGCTTTCTTTTCATCCCACTTCTGGCCGTTCGAGCGCAAATTGGGAGTCGGCACGGCGCGCACAGAATCGCTGTTTCGACCGCTAGTGACTCCCTGAGCCGTAGATCCCTCTAACTTCGAATGCCGGAAACCACAAGGTTCCAGCGCACTTGGTTTGCGCGTCCGCGGTGCGTCGAAAAGTAAAAGCGGCGCTCGCCGCCCGCTTTTGTGGCACGCCGGCGCGAATTGATAAGGCCCTCTTGATTTATAATAATGGCAGTGCGCGAAAGTGGTGGAATTGGCAGACGCGCCAGACTTAGGATGTGATTTTGGCCACTTGTACGCCATTGCACTAAAATGCAGCAGCGCGCGGTCTGCTTGATTCACGGAGACTTGCTATGGGCGGGATACTGCGCGGCAATGCACGGCGCTGCACCGGTCTGCAAAACGAAGTGGCGCTAAAAGTGGCACCACTTTGTGGCGTAAAGTGCCATCGAAAAACTAACGTTTTCGGCTCACTTCTCCGAAAAGCCGACGATACGGCCAAGTGGCTTCATGCTGTGGACAATGGTTTCCGAGCGCGACGATCCCTCCGGGACTCAGCATCCGGGTGAGGGTCGCGTGGCGCCCCGGTTATGGGTGGAGGTTCATCTTTAGGTATAGCAGCAGCCCTTAGCGACCGAAGTCTGCGCTACGCTCGCTGTTCGAACCGAACCATCCGAAAAATTTCCCTCATTCGCTCCGCCCAAGGCGCGTCGCGGTGGAGGAGCCGCTATAAATCAGGTCCATCGGTTTTTACCCTCGCCCACAGGGAGAGGGTGTCCCGATCTATCGGGACGGGTGACGGGAGTTGGCCGAAAACCACCACCCTGCCCGGAAACCACCACCGCGCAGGCACTGGGCCATCCTGGCGTTTCGCCGCCATATCCCTAATCGCATGAAATCACGACCTTTCGGACCATGTGGTTTGGCAGGGCACTTGCTCTTGTACAGGTTGCAGTTTGGCAAGAAGCATTGAGGATTCGAGGAGGACTCAAATGCGAAACCTAAAACTTTTGACATTGTTGGGCCTAGGCTTGATGTTTGCACCGTATGCACATGCCCAAGTTGGAGTCGGGATGTATCCGGGCTACGTGGGGCTACCTCCGGTGTGCCCGTATGGCTACTACGACTATTACCCCTATGCATGCGCACCCTACGGCTACTATGGGCCAAGCTGGTTCTCGGGCGGAGTCTTTATTGGCGTCGGGCCGTGGGGCCGTGGCTATCGTGGCTTCTACGGGGGACGTGGCTTTGGCGGCCGGGGCTACTACGGAAACGGGTCGGCCTTTTCCGGGCGCGGAGGATTTCGCGGTGGGTTCGGTAACGGTTACGCCGGTAGAGGCGGGCGTAGCTTCAGTGGAGGCGGACATGCCTTCAGTGGAGGCGGACATGCCTTCAGTGGAGGTGGACATGGCTTCGGCGGAGGCGGGCATGCCTTCGGTGGAGGCGGACATGGCTTCAGTGGAGGCGGACATGCCTTCCGTGGAGGCGGAGGCAGAGGCGGTTCCCATGGTGGTGGGCGCAGGTAGACTCCATCATCAACTCGAAGCTCCCGCGGCCGACGGCATTTGCTGTCGGCCGCGCCGTTTTAGAAGCCGCGCAACGGCGGAATCCTGTGGCCCACGGCGAGCCAGCCGTGGGATCGGACGTGGCGGAGCTGATCGTGAGCTACGGTAATGGCGACATCAGAATCCCGCTCGCTCCATCGTGCTGATGTCGCCCCTTGCGGGGCTCTTCACTGCTTACTGTTAAGCACAGAATTAGGCGCAATATGCCTTACTCTGATGTCTTAACATGATAACTTCAACATTTTATTAACACACAAAAACGAAAGCCGCGGAGTAATCCGGCTGGGCCGGATAACTCCGCGCTACCAGCTTTCCCCCAGACCAGCAGGTACTACTTGCTCGTCCGTCGGGGCCATATGAGGCGCTCACGTCCGCGCTGGGAAATCCGGTACGGGCTCATGCCGCCCAGTGACTTTCGCCGGCACACTTGCGCAACCGGGCCCGGCGGGCGCGAGAGGAAAATGGCGCCAAGCGAGCTGCGGTGAGCTTGACAGGAGCGGTGGGCAGGCGTATGGTTTGCGCCAGAGATAGAGATAGAGTTGAAATCGGAGATTCCGATTCAGATGAGCGATTTCCAGAGGCCATCCGTGTCTCCGCTAACGGACGATCGCAGCGATCTCTACACCTTTCCTCCTCTCGGTGAAGCGATCAAAGTCCTGATGATTTGGCCGCGTTTCCCCCCCTCTTTCTGGAGCTTTGCTGCAATGCTGGATCTCCTTCGCGAAGAAACCATCCATCCCCCCCTGGGTCTACTTACCCTCGCCGCGCTCTGTCCGAAGAGCTGGAAGTTACGACTGATCGATCGAAGCTTTGAAACTCTGCATGACCGTGACATCCTTTGGGCTGACCTCGTCATGGTCAGCGGAATGAGCGTGCAGAGAGATGACATTCGCCAGACTCTCCTGCGGGCGCGGGCCCTTGGCAAGCGGACGATGATCGGTGGTCCCTACGCGAGCAGCGAGCCGGACACCCTGCTTGCACTGGCAGACCATGTTGTCGTTGGCGAGCCCGATGAGGTTTTCGACAGGATCGCGGCCGATCTGGAGCGAGGCTCCGCCCAGCGGCTCTACGTCATCCACGACAAGCCCGATGTCAGCAAGACGCCGGTCCCGCGGTTTGATCTGCTCAAGATCGAAAAGTATGTCTCCATGGCGGTGCAGTTTTCACGTGGGTGTCCATTCCAGTGCGAGTTCTGCGACATCATTACACTCTATGGAAGGAAGCCGCGAACGAAGGCTCCGCGTCAGTTGCTTGCGGAACTCGATGCCTTGTTCGAGCTGGGCTGGCGCGAGCAGGTCTTTATCGTCGACGACAATTTTATCGGCAACCATAAGCGCGCTCTGGAATTGGCCCGGAACCTGGAGGAGTGGCAGGTATCTCATGACTATCCGTTTTTGTTTTACACCGAGGCATCGATCGATCTCGCTCAGAGGCCGGAGTTGATCGAAGCCATGGTGAGGGCGAACTTTTATTATGTCTTCATCGGGATCGAGAGTCCCTCCGAACAAGCCCTGCTGGAAACCAAGAAATATCAGAATCTGCGGCATGATCAGTTGGAGTCCATCCGCTTCATCCAGAGTCAAGGTCTCTGGGTGAGTGCGGGCTTTATCATCGGTTTCGACTCGGATACAAAGGATATCTTCGAACGGCAAAGAGACTTCATTGAGCGCGCCGCCATCCCCTGGGCCATGGCCGGGTTCCTGCAAGCGCCCCCCACGACTCCGCTCTACGACCGAATGTTGAAACAGGGCCGACTGCTGGACGAAGACACCGCGCTCAGCAATTTCAACTCGCCTAATTTTCGGACGCTCCTCCCGCTCCCCATTTTATTGCAGGGTTTGCGCGAAACTCTTGTCTCCCTTTATTCCCCCTCTGCATTTTACAATCGGGCTCATCGTTCGCTTCTGGCGTGGGAAACACGGGAGCGGCAGAAAGTGACGCCCTATCCCTTCTTGCTCGCACTTGGCGTATTGGTTCGGTCAATCTTCCGTCAAGGCATCCTCTCCTCCTATCGGAGAGCGTACTGGAAGTTCCTGTGGCAAATCCTTACGCGCTGGTCGCGGAATCCACCGAAGATGGTCATGGGAATGACGCTGCTGCTTTCAGGGCACCACTTCATAAAATACGCGCAAGATGTCGCAGCCGCGTTAGAGGCCCAATCCCAGAAACTCGCCGCCCAACAGCCAACAGTGACGTTCGGACCATCCTTTGGCTCACAGGGCAACGAGCGGGCCTCACTGAGCACCCTGCCCCATCATGAAGCTCGAAATTGAAAACGTCAGCAAGACCTATCGCGGAAACGTAGAGGCCTTGCGCAGTTTCCGTTTGGAACTTGGGCCTGGTGTGCTTGGGCTGCTCGGTCCCAACGGCGCAGGAAAATCCACCCTGATGCGCATTCTGGCGACGATCACCCAGCCGAGTGCGGGGCGTGTGCTATGGAACGGGACGGACATCAAGCATGATCCTGACACGTTGCGCACCGTGCTCGGTTATCTGCCACAAGACTTTGGGATCTACCCGAATTTGAGCGCGCTCGAATTTCTCGGCTACCTCGCCGCCGTGAAAGGCCTGGACGCGGCGAGCGCGCGAAAGCGTATTGGCGAACTGCTGGAGCTTGTGAATCTTGCGGATGCCGCGCGGCGGCCTCTCGGAGGGTTTTCAGGTGGCATGCGCCAGCGCGTGGGCATCGCGCAGGCGTTGCTGAACGATCCGCAGCTTCTGATCGTGGACGAGCCGACGGCCGGCCTCGACCCGGAAGAGCGCGTGCGCTTCCGCAATCTGCTTTCGGAGCTTTCCGGGGAGCGGATCGTCATTCTTTCCACCCACATTGTTTCCGATGTCGAGGCCGTGGCCACGGACATTGCCCTGATCGCCCAGGGACAGCTCGTCGTCCATGGTGTCCCGGAAGCGCTTCTTGCTGGCGTAAATGGAAAGGTCTGGGAGGTCGTGGTCTCGAGCGGAGAGCTTTCGGCGCTTCGGCAGCGCCATCTCGTTAGCAGCACAGCCCACCGTGACGACGGTGTGCACGCGCGGGTAGTGGCCGATGCGGCTCCAAGGCCGGGCGCGCGTGCGCTGGAGCCGTCGCTTGAGGACGCCTATCTCGCCGCCCTTGCAGCTTACCGCAACGGTGCCGCTGCCGAGGCCGTGGTATGAGAGCGCTTCGGGTTGTCTATGCCATTGCCCGCGCCGACTTTCTCGAGCGGGTGCGCCGCTACAGCTATCTCATTACTTTGCTTTTCGCTGTCTACCTGGGTTATGCCGCAGGCACGGGGCGAATCTCGTTGCGTCTTGGCGACTATCGTGGGGTGTACACATCGGCGTGGATCGGAGCGATGGTGTCGCTGGTGGCGACGACGTTTGTGTCGCTCGTGGGCTTCTACATCGTCAAGAACGCCGTGGGCCGTGACCGCCAAACAGGGGTGGGGGAGATCCTCGCAGGAACACCGCTCACCAAAGTTCCCTATCTCCTGGGAAAATTCCTCAGCAACTTCGCGGTGCTCGTCTCCATGGTTGTTGTGCTAGCTCTTGCCGCTGTGGCCATGCAGCTTCTAGCCGCCGAGGACCGCACCTTCCACGCCCGAGCTCTGCTCTCGCCCTTCCTGTACCTCACATTGCCCGCGATGGCGATGACGGCCGCGATGGCCCTCTTGTTCGAGACCTTCAGCTTTCTTCGCGGGGGTTTCGGCAACGTCCTGTGGTTTTTTCTCTGGAGTTTCGGCATAAGTCTGCCGCTGGCGACGGGGATCCCGCAGCTCGATCCCTCCGGCCTTTGGGTCGTGCATGAAAGTGTGGTCCCGGCGGCACGAGCGGGCATTCCGGGTTACGTGGATAGTTTTTCATTCACCGTGGCCGCTAAGTCCGTCCGGGTGGCTGCTGGTTTTCATTGGAACGG
>JBEKVC010000075.1:0-9471 GCA_049514395.1 Terriglobia bacterium | reverse complement strand
CGCCCTGACTACCCCCCTCGGCTCGGCTGGAAGGCCGAGCCTTCCAGCCGAGCCGAGGGGAAGAAGGGAGGCTGTCTGCGCCGGAAAGCCAGAGGCTTTCCGCACAGCAGGCGGCAGAGCCGCTTTTTCCGCGACTTTGACGCGACCCTGATGGATTGTGGTGTCCCAGTTCGAGTGTAGGGCCGCATCCCGCCCTGCGGGACCGGCCCGACGTCCCATATTAGGACACTACCTATGGATTATAGACGTTCATGGACGTGTTGCTTTCAAAACCAGGATGGAAAATCTCAAGCTGCGTCGTGAGCGAAGACTCTAGTTGAGGTGTTTAACGCGCCCGGGCCTTGGACCTCGCCGAAACTTCTAATCCCAACGCCTCAAAGCCGAGTTGCTGGTTTACGTTGCGGATTTGCAGCCGGTAGGCCTGGTCGAGGCCGGACTTTAAGAGTTCAATTCCCTGGAGCCCCAGGCCGGCCGCCCAAGCCTGAAGGCGCGGGAGCACATCCACGTTGGTCACTTCGGTTCCCGGTCCTTGCAAGAGCACGTGAAGCAGGTCACGCAGAAGGGAATAGCCGATGTCGAGTGTGGCTTCGAAATCGTCCCGGCGTTCGGCGAGCGCCTTTGCCGAATCAAAAAGTGGCCGCCAGTCCGCGCCACCGGAGGAATCGGGAACACGGCGCGCTACGGCTTCCAGGAATTCCAACCAAGGCCTGCGACGCTGTTCATAGGCGGCAAGATCGAAGCTCCTGGCTTTGCTCACGCTGCCAGACGCCACACGCGCCGCGAGGAGCACCTGGGTTTTGGTCAAGCGTTCCTGCTTGGCCAGCAGTTCCAGGATGGCAGATTCATCCACGGGCTGAAAGAGAATCTGCAAACACCGGGAGCGGATGGTCGGGCGCAACTCGTAAGGATTGGAGCAAACGAGAATGAAGGAGGTGGTTTCGGGGGGTTCTTCGAGTACCTTCAGCAGCAGATCCACCGCCTGCCAGTGAACCGTTTGTGCCTCATCAATGATAAAGACGCGTCGCGGGAACTGGAAAGGCCGGGTATAAGCCACATGGCGCAGTTGCCGGATTTGTTCCATCAGGATGAAGCGCGTGAGGGGTTCGAGGATCTGGAAATCGAAATAGACTAACCCTTCAACCCGTCTTGCCGCCTCTTTGATTTCCCTCCGGCGCGCCAGGTCCTCTTGCGCAGCGGTGAACATCTGCTCGGCCCTATGGCAGCGTGCACAGGCATCGCAGAAGTCGCCATCACTTCGCTCGCACACCAACGCTTTGGCCAGCATCCGCGCCAGAGTTTTCTTGCCCACCCCGTCAGGACCCGAGAACAATAGCGCGCCAGGAACACGGCCGCCTGCCACCATCTCGCGCACGCTCGCGAGAGCTTTGGAGTTTCCGATGAATGAATCAAAAGGCATAAACTGGGGACTGGGTGCTAGGGGCTGGGGACTGGGGATGGCCACCAAGTCTCAGTGCTTTCCTCCTTAACCAGGAGTCGCCAGCCCTGCAGGGACTTGGGGGTTAGATACCAGGGAGTAGAGATGACGCCGAAGGCTCGAGGCTTGTTTCCCCAGCCCCCAGCCCCTAGCCCCCAACTCCCTTTAGCCGCCGAGCCAGAAAAGCGTCAACGAGCTTGCGAATCTCGGCCTGGACTTCCGCCACCGGCCCGTCTGCTTGCACGAGCTTCACCCTGCGGGGTTCCTTGCGCGCGATGGCCAGGTATGCGTCCCGAACTCTTTTGTGAAATCTCATGCCCTGCAATTCGAAGCGTTCCTGCTTTGATTTCCGCCCTGATTCGCGTCCTTGGGCCCGCTTAAGAGAGAGAGAGGGAGCAAGATCCAGGACAATCGTCAAGTCAGGCTGCGTGCGACCGCAGATGATGCGGTCGAACGCCCGGACAGTCGCCACGCCCAACTCTCGCCCATATCCCTGATAAGCGAACGAGGCGTCATTATAACGGTCACTCACCACAATTTCGCCCTTGGCAAGCGCCGGCCGGATTACCTCCTGCAAGTGCTGCGCGCGGGCCGCGTAGATGAGAGCCAGCTCTGCCAGGGGAGCAAGCCGAGTGGTTGTCGAGGCCAAGAGGATTTTCCGAATGCGCTCGCCTACCTTCGTGCCGCCGGGTTCGCGAGTGAGGCGCACCGCGAGCCCGCGCTTCTTCAAGCACTGACCGAGGAGACGGAGTTGAGTGCTCTTTCCTGTCCCGTCTATTCCTTCCAGCGTGATGAAAAGGCCACGTTTCATTTGGTTTCGTCCGTAGTCCGTGGGTCTTCACAAGCTCTGGCCGCAGCTATGAACGACTGACCACGGACGACGAACCACCGACAAGACAGGCATCGTACCATTCGGGGTTACCCGCGAACAAGGTGCTTTCTGGCAGGTTGCTGAAAAACCTGTGGCGCTCTCCGTAGCGGCCGCGCCCAGCCAGGGGCAACTTGTCGAGTCCAAAGTGTCGGGCTTTCATTGCCGATTGCTGATTGACCCGCCGCGGCGGGTCGATTGAAGAAGTGGTGTGCCAGCTTCCTCCCCTGTCAATCAGTCCCGCCTCGGCGTGATCAATCGGCAATCGAAAATCGGCAATCAGCAATCGGCAATGAGAACTGATGGTAGAATGACATGTTTTCGTGCCGAAGTGGGATGCTGCCGGATCGATCGTTGAGAGCTGTCATCATGGGTATTAAGGAAAACGTGGCGCAAGTGCAGGAGCGAATCGTCGCCGCGTGCCGGCGTAGCCGCCGCGGGCCGGACGACGTGAAGCTGGTGGCAATTTCAAAAACCTTCCCGCCGGAGTATGTCCGCGCGGCGTATGAGGCTGGGCTGCGCGATTTTGGTGAGAACCGTGTGCAGGAAGCTATGGCCAAGCGGCCGGCGCTTTCGGATTTGAGCATCACGTGGCATTTGGTGGGCCACCTTCAGACCAACAAAGCCAAGGCTGCACGCGAACTGTTCCACTGGGTGCATGCCGTGGACTCGTTTCGGCTTGCTCAGAAACTGGACCAGGCGGGGGCCGCGGGTGGTGGCCGGTTGCCGGTGCTGCTGGAAGTCAACCTGGGCGAAGAGGCGAGCAAGGCGGGAGTTGGGGAGTCAGTAATAATCCCACTCGCCGAGCAGGTCAGTCGGCTCGGAACGCTCGAGGTTCGTGGCTTGATGGTTATCCCACCGTTCCTCGACGACCCCGAGCTGGTCCGGCCCTATTTCCGGCGCCTCCGGGAGCTGGCTCGGGAGATTGACTCGAAAAACATCCCCAACCTCTCCATGCAGGAGCTCTCGATGGGCATGAGCCACGATTTCGAAGTCGCCATTGAAGAGGGGGCGACCATCATCCGAGTGGGAACCGCTATCTTCGGAGTGAGGAGCTGATTCGAAAAAGCAGAAAGTAGAAAGCAGAAGGCAGAAGGCGGGATGCAGTCGGTGCGACGGGGGAGGGCAATCCAAAATCCAAAATCTAAAATCCAAAATCCAGCATCGCCCCAGCCCCTGGCCCCGTTTTTTCGCCGGACAATGGACCACTGACCCGCCGTGGCGGGACAACTGACCATGCCCGACTTCAAAGTCGAACAAGAAACGGTCTCTTTCTGGCTCAAGGTTAAGCCTCGCTCCGCCCGCGAGCGCTTGACCTGTGACTCTTCCGGACAACTCCGCCTGGAGCTACGTGCGCCACCCACCGAGGGTAAGGGTAACGAGGCCTGTGTCTATTTTTTCGCACGTGCATTACGCTTGCCGCAAGCGTGCGTGGCCATTATCTCCGGGCGAAAATCTCGCCGGAAGCTCATTCGCATCACGGGCCGGTCAGCCGAGGAGACCCTCGCGGGTATCAAGACGCTGGCAGCGCGTGAACAAAATGAGCAAAGTGCCTAGCCCCTGTCATTCTGAGCATGGATAGCCGAAAGCGGCTGTCCGTGATGTCAGAAACGGGGTGCTGCGGGGTAAGACCGAAGGGCGGATTTTTCGTGCCCTTGCAGGGCACGGCGGACGGGTCTCGAGTTTGGCCTTAAGGGAACCGCCATGTGCAAACTCATCGCTCATCCAGCTCACTCGCCCCCTGTGTCCAGCCGAAGATATGGGTAAAGATCAGGGCTCTCGGGGAGGGCCGTAAGGACGGCTCTCTGAGCGCGGAACCTAGTGTTCTCGCGAAGGGCAAGACTGGCACCCAACTGCCCGAAATCAGCCAATGGCTGGTTGAGATCGGCCACAGTCCGTTCCCGTCCTCCGGTATGCAACGTACACCAGCACTAACCCGCACAAAAAACAGGTGATAGATTTCTGGCTGGGAGCCTTGATTGGCAACCCGCTTGCGTCCCACCAAGTTGGAATTACTGGTGGTGCTCGAAGCACGGACGTGTGCCATGAAAAGACGATGCCTGTTGAAAGCCATTCCTCGTTGCCAGTCAGCCGTTCTTTTCGCTGGCTTCTTGTGGGCTGCGACTATAGCCTGCGCGGGACCAGAACAGGCTCAAACATCCACCAAGCCGGACGCTGCCACGCCCCCGCAGAGTCAAGTCCAGGCAGCGCAAAGCACGCCCAAGAAGAAGCTCGCCAAATCGGCCGCGTGGCATCACTTCGGCGAGAGCGATAACGCCTCCGTGGCGGGGCAAAGTCAACCGGGCGTCTGGCATCCCTTCGGTCCGAACCATGGCACGCCGAAGGTTGGTCTCGGTGAAATGGCTCCCCAGCCAAACTTCGGCGCGAACCGCACGGCCGAATTGGAAAGGCAGATGTGGGCGCTCGTCAACCACGAGCGTTTGGATCGCGAGGCCTCCGCCGAGACTGGTGGCCGAGCGCTGCCCCTCAGGTGGAACGAGAACCTGGCTGCGGTGGCGCGAGCGCATTCCCGCGACATGCTCGAGCAAGGATTCTTTGACCATGTTGACCCGGATGGCAGGACCCTTTCGACGCGAATAAACGAGGCTGGGATTCCCTGGCGAGCTGCGGGAGAGAATATTGCCATCTACACAACCGTTCCGGGCGCGGAGGGCGCATTTATGAACGAGCCCCGCTTCCAACGCAATCATCGGGCCAACATCTTGAACGCGAATTACACTGACGTGGGGATTGGGATCGTGAAAGGGCCGGATGGCAGCCTTTACATCACGCAAGATTTCGTTGCAATTCCGCCAAACCGTGGTGTGAGCAACCCTCCATGACCCACTTGCAAACCCGGGCCAAGCTATACTCCGGCAGCCAGAAAGGCCAAGGAGGCTGGCTGCGACCTGAAAGGCCCGGAAACAGGCCAAAACTCACCCTGACCCTGGTGCAGTAATCCAGGGCCCCTCAGGGACCTCCAGCAAGTTACTCTCCGCACGGAGGGAAATTACAGGAGCAAGTTGCTCATCCCTGAGCCAAGGAACTCAAAAAGGAGGAACTGAAAAATGCTGAACGGAAGGATGAGAAAAACCAAGTTCGCGATTCGATGGATTGCCGCCTCTTTCGCGCTCTTTCTTGCGGCGGAGCTCTTCACTGCTGCGTCGTTTGCGCAAGCGCCGCCTTCCTATCCGCCGCAGGAGTTAGAGAGGTTGGTATCCCCCATTGCCCTCTATCCCGATCCATTGCTCGCGCAGATTCTCACCGCGTCGACCTTTCCTAACGACATTCCCGACGCCGCGCAGTGGGCGGACCAGCACCATTACCTTACCGGCGACGCCTTGGCCCAAGCCATCACGGACGACCAACTACCCTGGGACCCAAGCGTGCAGGCGCTCCTACCCTTTCCTTCGGTCCTTGATATGATGGCTTCCGACATGGGCTGGACGCAGGAACTGGGTGATGCCGTCCTGGCGCAGCGCCCCGATGTGATGGACGCGGTACAGAGGATGCGCAGGAGAGCCGCGGACTATGGCTATCTGAGATCGAATCCGTCGATTATCGTGGGGATGGGGCCGTACATTACTATTATGCCGGCGAACCCTGCGTTCATCGTGGTGCCCGCCTACAATCCCGCCGTCGTGTTTGCAGCTCCCCGGATCGGCTTCGCCGTGGGCGCCGCGATCCGCTTCGGTTTTGGCATCAGTATTGGTCTCGCGTTTCGTCCTTGGGGATGGGGCCTGACCCGCTTCAACTGGGGCGCTCACGCTGTCATCGTCAATAACGTGCCCTGGGGCAGGACTTGGGCGAATCGCGCTACCTACGTGCATCCGTACAGCGTCCGGCGCTTCGCGGCATCGGCGCCTCGCCCGCCGGAACGGCATGAACTGGTAAAACGGTCGCCGAGCGAACGACAAGATGCCAAAGCAGGCCGTGCCGTAAAGGAAGAACACGCTAAAGCGCCCAAGCGCGAGAACAAACGCGATGAACACCGCTGAGAACCTCGTGTTCGCCCCTTGGACGTTCGCCACGGCGGGGGGCGGGTGGACTGGAATCATTTGGGAGCGAATACAAGATTCACCCCCACAGTGCGCCCACCCGCGTGGGGACGGTCCTTCACCCTTTACCCTTCACTGTTCGCCCCCGCGCGTGGGGATGGTCCGCCCTTCCGCCGCTAGCCCCGGGCACCCATTTCGGGTGACAAAGGTGGCCCGGCTCCTGTATCCTCTCGGGGATGAAAGAAGTGGCGGAGTTGCTCAACGCGATGCGCGACGCCGGCGTGATCAGCGAATACGCATTGTTCGGCGCGATTGCGCAGATGAGGTACACCGAGCCCGTGGCCACGCTGGACGCCGATGTCCTGGTGGCCGTGCCGCCGCCGCAAACATTGGAGCTCTTGAAGCCAATCTACGAATTTTGCGCTGCCAGAGGACATCGGCCAGAGGGCGAAGCCATTCGCGTCGGCGCATGGCCAGTGCAATTCGTCCCGGTGTTCAGCCGGCTCACGCAAGAAGCGCTGGAAGAAGCGGGGTCCGCCGACTTCGAAGGCATACCCTTGCGCGTGGTACGCGCTGACCACTTGGCAGTGATCGCGCTGAGTGTCGGCCGAGCTAAAGATTTTGCGCGGATTCTTGGCTTGCTGGAATCAAGCAGCGTCAGCCGCGAGCAAGTGGCGCGGTTGGCCGCCCGGCACGGATTGGCGGAGGCGTGGACGCGGTTCGAGGCGAGGTTCCTGAATGACTGAAACGCGCAAACTGCTGGAGCGCCAAGCGGAATGGCAAAAAGGGCTCGCGGCGCTGACCTGGCCTGAGAAAGTTCACATGGCCGAAGCCGTTCGCGAGTCCGCGGCACAACTCAGCCGGGCTCGGTCGCCGATGACAGCCGCTGTTTCGGCGTTGAGACACGCTGGGACTGCTGAAGTCACGACCCGCCAAGCCAAGAACGACAACTGAAACCACAAAAGTGCCTTCATCGCTCCGCTCGGGGGGCAAGCCAATACCCTTCTCCGGAGCTATGAGGATGAGGGTATCCCGTCCCGCCGGAGGTAAGTCCGGACCGGAGAGCGGAAAGGGACTCTGCGTCTCTTGACAGGCGGCAGCAGATAGGCTAGGATGGTAGGTGGGGTTGGGGCAATGCTGAATGCTGAATTGATGGTGAATTATGAATTATGGATTGTGAGTTGCCTCTTTACTTCTCGTCACCGCCGACTGCCTTCTGCTTACTGCCGACTGCCTACTGTATTTGAGGGAGGCGGGATAGAGAGGGCTCTTGGCAGGCATGGCAGCCGCAGACAAGATGTCACCGCCGACAGAGAAAGGAAGAACTAGTAACTTTAGAAAGTGAACGAGCGAAGCGGGAATGTCTATGAAAACAAAGGGTCGGTTTTCAACAGGGCGCAGCAAAGCGGGAATGTTATAGAAAACAAAGGTAGTTACGCGTAGAAAGCGGGAACGTCATTGAAACTAAAGGCGGTTAGTATTTCGTAGGCGGTAGGTCATAGGTGGTAGGTTGGGAAGAAGGACTGGGTTCGGGTGCCGAGTATCAGGTGCCAGGTCACGGGCGCTGGGGTTGGGGCAAGGCTGAAATCTGAATTGTGAATTATGGGCTGTGAGTTGCCTTCTTACTTCTCGCCATCGCCGACCGCCTGGTGCCTGCTGCCTGCTGCTTACTGCTTACTGCCTTTAAGTGAGGCGGGATGGAGAGGGGGCGTCGAAGGGTTGGCTGGTGGACCTGGAGAGGTTCGAACTCTCGACCTCATGACTGCCAGTCATGCGCGCTCCCAACTGCGCCACAGGCCCTTCAGTCTGACATACCATTTCTATCATGGCGGGAAGCGGCTGTCAATGCAAGTCGTCCCAGCGTGGCCGCCGACCTAAGACGCACCGGGCCGTCCGGTATTTTGGGAACAAACCTCCGCTCCCTGGTGTCAATAGGAATGGCCAGGAAGGCAAGCGCGGTCTTGCAGTTGGAGCCGGGAAGTGGTATCGTATGGGCGTAATGGACACCGTGCGAACCGTGGGGATGGCGCTTGAGCGGGGGCTTCCCGCAATCAGTGATGAGATGCCCTTGGTCGCGGAGCTGCAGGCAGGCTCCGAAGAGGCTTTCACTTACTTGCTGGCAGTTTACCAGAACCCGGTCTTCAACGTCGTCTCGCACATTCTCGAGAACCAGGCTGAGGCGGCGGACGTTTTGCAAGATGTGTTCATCAAGGTCTTCAAAGGAATTCGGCAATTTCACGGTGACAGCAGTCTGAAGACCTGGATTTACAGGATAGCCGTCCATGAGGCTTCAAACCACCGGCGCGGTTGGATGCGGCGTCATTGGCACGAACCCCTATCCATCGACGACACGGGTGCGGAAGTTGCTTTGTCGGCGGCAGAAGCGCGGGCCAGCTCTGAAACTCCCTATCGGCTCCTCGAGCAGGCGGAGCGGCAAGAACTGTTGAGGCGGGCGCTCGCCAGCCTGGCGCAACCTTATCGAACCGTAGTGGTTTTGCGGGAGATGGAGGGGTTGGCCTATGAGGAGATTGCGCAAGTGACGGGGATGGCGGAGGGAACCGTGAAATCCCGTCTGAGGCGGGGCCGGGAATTGCTGCGCAGGAAACTCGTGAGTGGTTTTGGCAAAGCCCATGTTTGAAGGATGCGTTGAAATTCGAAATCACTATTCGGATTACCTGGATGGTCTCTGTGCGCCCCAGGTACTGAAATCTATCCGCTTTCACCTGAACTACTGCGGGTCCTGCCGGCGTGAGCTGGAAGTGTGGGAGAGCATGCGGGCGGACCTGCGCGGGATGCCCCGTAGTCAAGTTCCTCCTGAACTGGCCTTGCGATTACGGGTTGAGGTCTCCCAGGGCCTGCATAGAAATTTGCTCGAGCGGCTACGGGTGTGGAGGGATAATGCCCTTCAGCCGATGCTCTTGCCAGCCTCGGGCGGGGTACTGGCGGCGGTCGTTTTCTTTTGCCTGATCATGGGTTCAGTGGTTGTCCCGGCGACGACTACTCCGGATGTGCCCCTGGCTTTTGTGACGCCGCCCCGCGTACTCGAGTTGGCGCCCTTTGACTTCAATACCGGCGACGCGCCGGTGGTGGTGGTCACCCGCATCGACGCGGGTGGCCGCGCGATGGGGTATCGCGTATTATCCGGCGGGACCTCCCCGGAGCTCATCCAC
>JBEKVC010000074.1:0-9487 GCA_049514395.1 Terriglobia bacterium | reverse complement strand
TCTGGTACCTCGAGTCGATGTCCGGCCGCTCGTCGCGGTCCACCTTCACCGCCACGTAGTGCTCATTAATCAGGCGGGCGACTTCCGGGTTCTCATAGCTCTCCCGGTCCATCACGTGACACCAGTGGCACCAGACCGCCCCGATGTCCAGAAGGATGGGTTTGTCCTGCTCGCGAGCCTGCGCAAAGGCTCGATCTCCCCACTCCCGCCAGTTGACCGGTTGGTGCGCAGCGCTGCGCAGATAGGCGCTCGCGGCTTGCCCCAACTCGTTGGTGGGCTCCTTGAAGTTCATGAGACTCGAATCAGTCAGCAATCGACAGTCAACAGTCGACAGTTGACGAGCAACCTGCCGTTTGATTTTTGGCTGTCAACTATTGACTGTCGACTGTTGACTGCCCTTCGATCATTGCACGCGCGAGGACTTGGGCGGTTCGTCCTCAGATGGGGACTCATCCAAAGGTTTACGTCCCGCAAAGCCTTCCTCGATTCCGTGCCAATATCCGATGCGCGCTTCACCGAGCTTCCAGCAGAGATAAACCTCTTCGCCTCCCCGCAGGCTTGGAAAGTCCACCAACCCCGCCTCGAGGTCCTTGACCAGGCAGCCGGTTTGTTGAATCTCGTCGATCGTTCGGGCCAATTGCTCGGCGACCTTATCGCGCTGGGCCTTCTTGCGGCTGAGCTCCGCAAAAGGCGGAAGCGAACCGCCCAGCATCATAATGCGCAGCGCGGCGTTGGAGATTTCCGCGCTAATGCTGTCCAGGGTGCGCTTCTGCTGCCGAGCCTCCTCGAGAAACTGCCCGATCACGGGCAAAAGCTCTTCGGCTTCGTCGCGGTTGAAATACTTATCAGCCATAAGAAAGTCAAAAGTCAAGAAGTCAAGAAGTCGAAAGTCAGCCGTTACCTGCTCTTTGGCTTTAGCCTGTCAACTGTTGACTTTCGGCTGTCGACTTTTCGACTTCTCGACTCTCGACTTCTCGACTGCCCTTCAGATTTGCAACATGCGCTCGAGCGCCACACGCGCCCAGCGTTTAGTTTCCGAGTCCACCGTAACCTGGTTCACGACCTGTCCATCCACCAGGCTTTCCAGCGTCCAGCAAAGGTGCTGCGGCGAAATTCGATACATGGTGCTGCACATGCACACGCAGTCGTCGAGAGAGACAATCCGGCGGTCCGGATGCTCCGCCGCCAGCCGGTTCACCAGGTGTATTTCTGTGCCTACTGCCCATTGGCTTCCCGGCGGCGATTCCACAACTCGCTTGACGATGTATTCGGTCGAACCCACTTCGTCCGCCAACTGGCAGACTTCCCAGGAGCACTCCGGGTGAGCAATGACCCGGATGCCAGGATGCGCTTGGCGCGCCCGCTCGACGTGTTGGGGCAAGAATCGCAGGTGGACGGAACAGTGTCCCTTCCACAAGAAGATGCGCGCATTCCGCATATCCCCCTCGGAAAGCCCGCCCGCATCCTTCCATGGGTTCCAAACCGCCATTTGATCCAGCGGGATGCCCATGCGGTAGCCGGTGTTGCGGCCCAGGTGCTCATCCGGCAGAAACAAAGCCTTCTCGCCACGCGCCAAAGCCCACTCCATCAGCTTTCTGCAGTTGGAAGACGTACACACCGCGCCGCCGTTTCGGCCCACAAAAGCTTTGATGGCAGCAGTAGAGTTGATGTAAGTAACGGGAACGATCTTTGCGCCGGTCACCCGGTTCAGTTCCTCCCAACAGCTTTCCACCTGCTCGAGGTCAGCCATGTCCGCCATCGAACAGCCAGCGTTCAAGTCGGGAAGGATTACGATTTGATGGTCGGCGCTCAATATATCCGCACTCTCGGCCATGAAGTGTACGCCGCAAAAGACGATGTAATTCGCTTCCGGCCGGCGGGCCGCCCATTGCGAGAGCTTCAGAGAATCGCCTCGGAAATCTGCAAACTTCACCACCTCATCGCGCTGGTAGTGATGCCCCAAGATGACCAGGCGCGACCCCAACTCGGCCTTCGCGCCTGCGATGCGCTCCTCGAGCTCCGGCTCGGAAAGCGCCACGTAGAACTCCGGTAGCGTATTGAAGACTGCCGTCGCCATATCAGTCCTTCACACTATTCTAACCCAGTTCGTCGTTAGCCAGTATCGCGCGCGGCAGTGCTGTCATTTGCGAGACCCGGGCGTTGCTCGTCGCAGTCATTCCCGCGAAAGCGGGAATCCACTCCGGAAACCTTCGCGAATGCGCCGTCGCCGGACTGGATTCCCGCTTTCGCGGGAATGACTTCCGTTTCGCACTCGCGCTAGCCGCCGATGTACACCATGGTGCGATCCGGCTGAACAAAATCGGGCTCATTAATGCGGTGGCCGGGCTCTTTCTGGTAAACCGCCTCGAGGAAGAATCGCTCAATGTCGCTGTCCATGGCTCCATTGCGAACCAGATGCCGCACGTCGTGCTCTTCCATCGAGAACAAGCAAGTGCGCAGCTTTCCGTCGGCGGTCAGGCGAATCCGGCTGCATTGCCCGCAAAAGGGGATGGAAACCGGCGCAATAATCCCAATTTCGCCCTGCCCATCCGCGAAGCGATAACGCAATGCGGTTTCGCTGGGAGAGTGCCGAGGCGCCTCGAGCAAGGGAAGGACCGGGTTGATTGCCGCAACGATTTCCCGGGCTGTGACCACTAACTCGCGCTTCCAGGAATGATCGGCATCTAGGGGCATGAATTCGATGAAGCGGAGGATAATGTCACGCTTTCGGGCGAGACGGGCAAAATCCACAATTTCATCGTCGTTGAACCCTCGCACCAGCACGATGTTCACCTTGACAGGCTTCAAGCCCGCCTCCAGCGCGGCATCCATTCCAGCCATCACTTTCTCGAGTGAACGCGGCGTGCGCGTCATCCGGGTGAACTTTGCCGGGTCCATCGAATCCAGGCTCACGGTGACGCGGGGAGAGCCCGCCGCGGCCAGATCCCCAGCCATTTCAGGTAGAAGGTAACCGTTGGTGGTTATCGCCACGTCCTCAAGGCCGTCGATTTGCCGCAAACGTGAGATGAAATCCACAACCCCAGGGCGCAGCAGGGGTTCGCCTCCCGTAACACGGACTTTGCGGATCCCGAGCCCCACCAGAATCCGGCTGAGCCGCAAAAACTCATCCCAGTTCAGCAGCTCCCGGTGCGGAACATAGTTCTTCGGATCGGCGGACTTGCAGTAAACGCAACTGAAGTTGCACCGGTCCGTCACCGAAATGCGAAGGTCTTGGATCTCACGCCCGAACTTGTCTTTCAATATCATCGCTGCGAAGGAAGGTTTTGGAGTGCGGCCCGCCGTGGCGGGCTGCCGCTTTCTTACCGGCCAGCTTGCTGGCCGGAGTGCCGCCTTATGCCGAGATGACCGCGAGCAAGCTCACGGGCGATAAAGCAGCAGCCCGCCACGGCGGGCCGCACTCCAAAGCTACGCCCCAAACAAAAAAACCTACCCGCGTTTGGAGTAGGTTTTGTTCTCCTTTCCAAACACGGGAGGCGGCTCGATTTCTCAAGTCACCCTGACGGCCCGCAGGGCATGGGCTTGTGTTGTGCCTTTAGCGCCCCGGGCTCGGAGAACGCTTTTATCCTAAGATATTAGATGACCGGAAGCAACCTAAGGTTCTCGACTCGACGTATTTAACGGACATGATTAGGATGCACAGGTCCCCTTTGGAGGAAGGGGCTATTTTTCTTCTTGACGGTAGCGGGCGATTCCCTGACAGTGGCGCATGTGAAAGAATCGGCGGGAGTTGGTGTCGGAGTGCAACGGAGCGCTGCGAACCGGCGTTCACCCCGGACAGTTTCTGGATCATACCCTATTGAGGCCGGTCGCGCTGCTACGCGGCCGGCCCGGAATTACCCACCATCCAGCCCTGAGTTAGACTGGAACTTTTTCCTCAACCTCTTTATTGTCGAGGATTTCCTGGATGTCCTCCCAGGAAAGCTCGTGCGCAAAGCCCACCTGGTTGGCGTCCATGAAGCAGGGATCGCACTTCGTGTTGCAGCGACTTGATTTCTCCCACTTTCTCAGTCAAGAGCGTTTGCCAGTTCTGCGCGCCGCTCAAGATCTTTTCCCGTGCTTCCTTCACACGTTCGGGACAAAGTGAGTCATTTTGGCGAGGCCATCCCAGCTCGGGCTTGCTCTTTTGCCATGATTTCAGATTTGATATTCCTTGTAAGCCTCGAATGACAGGCAACGCACACGGACACAATGATTGTCACTTCGAGTTTCAATGGCGAGCCTGATTGGAATCTCCTGTCACGCGGCGTTATGATTCAATCCAATGCTATCGAGCCTTGCCGTAAAACAGCGCGCTCTCGACCTCGGCTTTGACCTCGCCGGGATCGCACCCGTCGGGGTCTGGAAAGACCTTGAGTTTTCCCGCCAGTGGGTGGAGAAGAACTTCAACGGGGAGATGCGATACCTTGAGAACCCTAAGCGCTTCGATCCGCACTTGGTCCTCCCTTCTGCCCAATCAGTTATCTGCGTTGGACTGGTTTATAACACGTCGCTTCCTTATTCTGCAGCCGCCGCGCCTCGCGCCTGGGTTTCGCGCTACGCTTGGGGGCAGGATTACCACGAGATAATGCGGGCAAAACTCGAACAGCTTCGCGCGGCTTTGGAAGGGCTGGCGCCAGGCGTCGAGACCCGGGTCTTTGTTGACACCGGCCCCGTTGTCGAACGAGCCTTCGCCCGCTTTTCGGGAATCGGCTGGATGGGCAAGAATACCTGCATCATCAATCAGGAGAAGGGCTCCTGGTTTTTCCTCGGGGTCATCCTGACCAGCCTTGAGCTTGCGCCGGACTTGCCCGCTCCCGACCGCTGCGGGTCGTGCACGGCGTGCCTCGAGGCGTGCCCCACGGAGGCGCTGGTTGAACCCTACGTGATGGATGCGTCGCGGTGTATTTCTTACTTCACTATCGAAATCAAGGGAGCAATCCCGGAGCGGTTCCGGCCAAAGATCGGCGCCAACGTCTTCGGGTGCGACATTTGTCAGGATGTGTGTCCCTGGAACAGCAGCCATCAGCCGTCAGCTATCAGCTATCAGCAGAGACTTTCCACGCAACGGCAATCACCAGATGAGCGTTGCGTCAAGCAGGCAGCGACAACGAAAGTACCGCAATTCCACCCCATGACTGTGGCGGCGGCCCAACCCACGCCGAAAGACGGAGACAGTCGCAAACAACTGACAACGGACAACGGACCACTGACTACGGACCACGAACCACTGACAACGGACACTGCCAGCTCCTCTCTGTTCAACCCGCCGTTGGATGCCTTGGCCTTAATCAGTGAAGATGACTTCCGCCGAATCTTCGCCCATTCGCCCATCAAGCGTGTGAAGTACCGCGCCTGGCTGCGCAATCTCTGCGTGGCCATGGGCAATTCCGGCGATGAGAGGTTTGTACCCTGGCTCGAGCAGGCTGCCCAGCATTCTGACCCCACCGTCCGTGAACACGCCGCCTGGGCGCTCGGCCGCCTGCGGAACAAGTAACACGGTACGGCGCCTGGCCGCGAACAAAAGCGGATTCTTCGCTGAGCTGCACTCCGCTCCCGCCGCAGCGGGACATGCCATCCTGTTAATGAATCCAGTTAATGAATGTTAATGAGATTTGCCCGCGATGATGATGCTTGGGGCCGTGCGCCACTAGGGGTTCGAAACTCGACGATTCCCGGCAGTCGAGGACGCTGTGTTTCTCAGGGAAGAGGCAAAGATGGCGTGAAATCCCTTCCGCCCGCATAGTTGTGAACACGTTCTCATTAAGCTCGCGTTCTTGGGAAAAGCCCTGGCGACATCAATTGGTTCACTGTTAATCGGGTGCAGGGTGTAGCGCCGTCGGCGCGAAGCGCTTTGGAGTGCGGCCCGTCAACTGACGGGCTGCCGCTTTTCCGTCCCGAGCTTGCTCGGGTTACTGCCGGAAGCAAGCTTCCGGCAAAGGAAAGCGGCAGCAAGCTGCCGCACTCCAAAGCCCGCTATCTTGGTCGTTTGGCGATGGTGCGGATGGGTTCGCCAAGCAACACGTCGGCAGCCTCCATCCATGCTTCAGCGAGGGTGGGGTGGAGGTGGATGGTTTGGGCAAATTCAGTGGCGGTGAGCTCGGCTCGAATGGCGGCCGGGTACCCTCCCGGCCCCGCCCCGATTACCACTACGCCAAACGTTTCCACAGTGATATCTCCTCGAGTTTTTGTTTGATTGCGTTTGCAAATTTGGCGGCCGTGGCCCCGTCGATAATACGGTGATCGGAAGACAGCGTCATCTTCATGATGTCCCGCACAACGATCTGGTCGTCCTTGACCGCAGGTTGCTTGAGTGTGCTCGACACGGCGAGGACGGCGCTTTCACCGGGATTGATGATGGCGGTGAAGTTCTCAATATCCAGCATTCCCATGTTGGAGATGGTGAAAGTGCTTCCCCCCATTTCATCGGGTGTAAGTTTGCCGGCGCGCGCCTTGGCCACCAGCGCGGTGGCGCAGTCGTGCAGTTCCGCCAGGCTCAACGCATCGGCGTCGCGGATCACCGGGACCACCAGCCCTTGCTCCAGGTTCACCGCCAGGCCCAGGTGCACCTTGCTGTGCCAGCGAACGTTCTTGCCGTCTGTGGTGCTGTTCACGATCGGGAACTCGACCAGACTGAGCGCCACGGCTTTCAAAATGAAATCGGTGACGGTGTAAGACGCCCCCTGGGCTTTCAGTTCGGAGCGGAAATTGACCAGCTCGGTCATATCCACAGCCACGGTGACAAAGAAGTGTGGAGTGGTGGTAAAACTCTCCGTCAGCCGTGCCGCAATCACCTGGCGCATTCTGCTCATCGGTTGCGGCTTTTCAGCGATGGCTCTCTGAACCGCCGCCAGGGTGGTGCGTTGGGGGCCGTTCTTACCGTCAAGTGTGAGGATGTCGACGTTTTCCTTGGCGGCAAGTCTCTTGGCCGCCGGCGTGATGCGGAGCTGGTAGTAGCCCTTGGATTCCAGATAATTCTTTACGTCTCGTTCGACAATCCGGCCGTAAGGGCCAGTCCCGACGATGGGCGAGGGGTTGATGGCGGAGTCCCTGGCGAGCTTGGCGGCGCGCGGGCTGATTCGGAACACCTCTGGGGCCATCACGCTGGGCGCGGGATGTAGGGGCGGTTCGCGAACCGCCCCTACATGTCTAACCTGCGAAACTGGAGGTTCCAAACGCGGTTCGGGCATTCCTCTAGCCAGCGACGGCGCAGGTGGTCGTGGGGCTTCCTTTGAAACGCTGGGAGCTTCTGCTCGCCTTGGCTCGGGTGCAGGCAACGCCGCTTCCGGAATGGCTTCTCCAGGATCACCAACAAACCCGACTGTGGTGTTAATGGGGACGGTTGTCCCTTCCTGGACTACGATCTTTAGCAGCGTCCCTTCGAAGAAGCTCTCCGCCTCGAGTACGGCCTTGTCCGTCTCGATCTCAAAGAGGATGTCACCCTTGGCGACGGTGTCTCCCACCCGCTTCCGCCAACGGACAAGCGTGCCCACTTCCTCAGATTGCCCCAGCTTGGGCATGGTGATCGGTCGAACCATGATCGTGATCCCTTCTACAACTAGTCGCGAAGCTTTTTTCGCGTGTTGTAGGGCCGAACGGCGTTCGGCCCCAGGGCGAGCGCCGCTCGCCCCTACAAAATAGCCTTCGCGGCTTGGAAGATGTCATTGGCATTGGGAAGGAAAACAGCCTCGAGGACGTGCGATTGCGGGGCAATCCCGTCCTTGGCCCCCACTCGCAGGATGGGCGCATCAAGATAATCGAAGACGTTCTCCTGAATCGTGGCAATGATTTCGCCCATGAAACTGCCGATGGTCACCGATTGGCTCGCCACCACGCAACGCCCCGTCTTCTGCACGGAAGCGAGGATCGTCTCCTTATCGAGCGGGATAAGGCTGCGCATGTCCACCACCTCGGCGCTCACACCTAATTCCGCCTTCAGTCTTTCGGCGGCCTGGAGGGCATCGGGAACCGCCGGCCCCCAGCCCACCAGGGTGATGTCGTCGCCCGCGCGTTTCACGTCCGCGACGCCCAGTGGAACCAGATACTCTTCTTCCGGCACCACGCCTTTAACGCCATAGAGGAGTTGAGATTCAAGGAACAATACCGGGTTGTTGTCGCGAATGGCCGATTTCATCATGCCCTTGGCATCGTAAGGCGTGGCCGGATACACCACATACAAGCCCGGAATATTCGCCACACTCGATTCCAGGGTTTGCGAGTGCTGGCCGCCGTATCCTTTTCCGCCTCCAATTGAAGCGCGTATGACCAGTGGGACTTCAACCTGTGCACCCGACATGTAATGCCACTTGGCAGCCTGGTTGCAAACCTGATCGCCGGCCATCAGCAGGAAGTCCATATACATGAGCTCGGCAACGGGCCGCAGGCCGACCATGGCTGCGCCCACCGCCGTCCCGCAAATTGCCGCTTCGGAGATAGGAGTGTTGAAGACCCGCTCGCGGCCAAACGCCTCGAGCAGACCCTTGCTGAGCTTGAACGCTCCTCCATATTCAGCCACGTCTTCGCCGTAGAAGATGACGCGGGAATCTCGTTTCATCTCCTCGATCAAGGCTTCCTTGATGGCATCGCGATAAGTAATCTCGCCCTTGGCCCTTTTAATCGGCGCAGGCGCTTCGATGACCTTCACTTTTCGATATTCGGGCGGGACCACCTCCACGCAGGTGTCCGTGTACATGTACTTGATGACATCCTTGGGATCGGGGTCAGCGGACGCTGCGGCGCGTTGGGCGGCGCGCGCATTGCGCTCGCGAACCCTTGCCTCCACGGCGGCCACGCCCGCTTCGTTCAGGACGCGACACTTCTGGAGCTGCTTGGCGAAGGTGGTGATGGGATCAACCGCTTTCCAGGCCGCTTCTTCTTCTCGCGTCCGATACTCGTTGCGTGGGTCACTCAGCGAGTGGCCGTAATAGCGGTAGGTATTCACATCCAGGAAGACCGGGCCTATTCCATTGCGGCACATCTCGGTGGCACGCAGCATGGCGTCGCGAACGGCAAGCACGTCCATGCCGTTCACTACCTCGGCGTGCATGTTGCAGTCAGAAAAGCCTGCCGCGCGCCGCGCCAGGTGTGCAATGCCCATCACTTCGTTGTCGGCGCGGCCCGTCATGCCATAGTGGTTGTTGAGCACGAAAAAGACGATGGGCACGCCGAAGCGGTAATCCCCGGCCAGTTCGTTGGTGAACTGAACTTGCGCGGCGAAATTCAGCGACTCGAGCACCACGCCGTTCGCGAAGGCCCCGTCGCCCGCAAAACAGCAGACCACGGCTCCGTTGCGCAAATAGCGGCTTCCCACCGCCGCCCCGGTGGCGATCGGTACGCTGCCGCCCACGATGGCGTTTGCTCCCAGGTGGCCGACGGTGAAGTCGGCGATGTGCATGCTGCCGCCGCGCCCTTTGCAGTACCCGTCTTCCTTCCCGAAGAGCTCGGCAAGGGTGCGATAGACGTGCTCCTCGAGAGCATCCTCGAGGAGTTC
>JBEKVC010000073.1:0-9603 GCA_049514395.1 Terriglobia bacterium | reverse complement strand
TCTGGCCAACTTTGCGGGCCATGAGTGCACCTCCGGTGATACACGGCACACATTTGGCGCACGGTGCCGCGCTAAGTGATTCAATTATTGAGAATTAAAGACGGGAAGCTTGATCGATGGTCAGACGCCTATGAGCGTGGTTAATCGCACTCTTCGAGAAAGCTTTGAGGGGGCACGTCCCCATATCTCATCGCACCGTGGCTGACCATGGAAGAACTTGCTGATCGCAGGGGCGTTATCGTCATCCTTAGGTTTGCAGGCTTTCACCGAGTGCGCTATAATTCGTGTGCAGTAGTATTCAGATTTGCGATACTATGACACGCGAAGGTTCAACTCCAAAACCGGAGGAGAGGCGCTTTATTTCAACGAGAGACCTTTTGGCAAAACTCGCAAGAGCTGCCCGAGGAGGGATTCTTACAGTTTCGAACGCGGTGGCGGTCATGGATCTTCCTCGGAGGAAGACGGCGATGAGCCTCGGTGCGCTTGCTCGCCGCGGATGGCTTCTTCGGGCACGGCGAGGCCTCTATTACGTCCTCCCCTTAGAGGCGGAGCCCGGCCGGCCGACGGTTTCGGAGGACCCTTGGGTTCTAGCCCGCGAAGCATTTTCTCCCTGTTACATCGGCGGATGGAGCGCTGCGGAACACTGGGGTCTTACCGAGCAACTCTTCCGGTCAACGCTTGTTGTGACGGCGAAGAATTTCCGCACGAGCAAAATCAATGTTCTCGGGACCGAGTTCCGCCTTTTCAGGGTCCCTCGCTCGCGCATTGCCGGAACAACAAGTGTATGGCGGGGCAGGGAGCGCGTGCTCGTCTCTGACCGGGAGCGTACCATCATTGACGCACTCCGCCACCCGGAGCTCTGCGGGGGGATCCGCTATCTCGCGGATATCATGCAGGAGTACGGACGAAGCACCGAGCGCGACTTCCGGAAGCTCGCGAGCGTCGCAGGAGAGTTCGCGAACGGCGCAACATGGAAGCGGCTGGGATATCTCGCTGAGGTATTGTGGCCAGAGGAGAAGGCGCTGGCAGAGGAGGCACGGAAGCACCTGACCGCAGGGACCGTGAAGCTGGACCCGAGAGCATCGCGACGAGGAACGCTCCTTCGCCGATGGGGGCTGTGGATTAACTCTGCCATCAGCAAAGAACCATGATAGCGAAACAGGACATTCTCGACCGCGCAGCGGAGTGGCAGCTACGCGTCGGCATCGTCGAAAAGGACTATGTCCTCGGCTGGTTACTCGCCGCATTGGGAGCGCATTCCATCGCCGGGACCCGCTGGATCTTCAAGGGTGGCACCTGCATCAAGAAGTGCTATCTGGAGACTTACCGCTTCTCAGAGGATCTCGATTTTTCGCTTTTGCAGGACGCCCCCTACACCGAAGAAGAGCTCCATGGAATCCTCCAATCGGTTGTCCGGTCGGCTTCCGAGATGAGCGGTATCGCTTTTCCTCTCGACCGCGTCAGAATCCGTTCGCGGTTAGACAAGCAAGGGAGAACCACTTTCGAAGGCGTTATCTACTACCGCGGCCCGCTGGATACGCCAGAAGTCGCCAGAGTCCTTTTCGACATTACGAAGCATGAACCTGTTCTTGCCCTTGCGGAGCACCGCCCCGTCTTTCATCCATACCCGGACTATTTACCTGACGGCGCGGCCGTGACGGCGTATTCCCTTCCCGAACTGCTTGCCGAGAAGACTCGCGCCCTTTACGAGCGCGCGCGTCCCCGGGATCTCTACGATGTCGTCTACCTGCTCGAAAACAAACCCGATGCCTTCGACCTCCCGCACGTCCAGGACCTCTTTGCCGGGAAATGCGCAGCAAAGGGAATTGAAACCCCGTCGACCGATCGCATCCTTGAGGTCGTCCAGAATGACGCGGAACTTCGGTCGGAGTGGGAAAACATGCTCGCCCACCAACTCCCCGCCCTTCCAAAGCTCGATGATTTGCTCGGGCGGCTGCCGGATTTACTCAGGTGGATCGATGTACCGATGGCGGCAATGCCCCTGATAGCCCTTCGCCAAGCGCCCGTTGCGGCGGGCGAGACGATTGTCGCCCCTCCCAGTATCCAGTATTGGGGCGGTGGAGCGCCTCTCGAGACGATCAGATTCGCGGGAGCAAACAGATTGCTCCTTGAATTCACCTACAACGGAAAGCGCCGAACGGTGGAGCCGTATTCATTGCGGAGAGCGCAGACGGGAAATCTGCTGTTCTACGGCTGGGAGGAAGGCTCGGACCATATCAAGGCATTCAACACAGCTTTGATGGCAGATGTGCGGCCTACGAACACTTCTTTCCAGCCACGCTACCGCATTGAGTTTACCTCCTATGGTCCGATAGTCGCCCCGGAAGCCGCCCAACCCATCCGGATGGGCGCGCCTTACTCTGGGGTCGCTCCCCGCACAAGATCTTCGTACCAAGCGCGCCACTATGGCCCTACATATGTCTTCGAGTGCCCCTTCTGTAACAAGAAATTCCGTCATTCAAAGAATGACTCCACACTACGTAAGCATAAAGCCAAAGAAGGATATTGGGACTGCCCGGGAAGGACCGGTTATCTGGTCTCCATGGAGTAGGTTTCAGTCAGTCCACGCGAGGACATTGCGAGAAAAAGTTAGCGAAGGGCCGTAGCGCCGGGATTGCGTTCTCTCGAATATAGGGTAACCGAGGGACTCAGCGATGATGTGGGGGACGATCCCCGGGTATAGACGCATTCCAGCCAAATGCGCGGGCCGCGGCCGATGATCTAACGGTCTTTCGGGCCGTGAATCCCTCCAATGTTAGGATTTAGGGGAATAGAGGCTGATCGGGGTCCAGTGATAGCCAGTCCCCGATGTCCAACAAACACGCTTCCACCACCGACTGTGAGGATCCGATCTGCCAGTTCCCAAACGAGGGGCGTGTGGCAAATAAACACGACTTGGTGAAAGCCCCCAAGGTCCATGGCCCGACGCAGCATGCGCACATACTCCTTGGCATTGGTGGTATCCAGAGCTCCCACCGTTTCGTCCCGGAATAGAGTTTCGTGACGATTGCCTTCGCCTTGCCTCAAGTTGTAGATGGCGACCCCCAAATTGTCGGCTTCGTTGACCAGCACGAACTGCCCACCGGAAAGTTCGTCCAGTAAATATCCCCCGGCAAAGCCGGGGGCGTTAGGCTGTGAGCCGCTCAAAGCGGCTGCGGGGTCGCTAACGCGGCCCCGCAAAACCATGGGGTAGCGAAATTACAAATTGCCGTGGCCCGCTTTGCAAGCTTCCGCTCCAATATCCACACTGCACGGTTCGGAATGCTTCTCGATACCCAACCGTAGGCATCCGGTCGGCTCAACCGGCCAGGCGCATTCGACAATTGGCATCATGGTATGCTCGCCACCCACGTACTGCAGTATCTGTCAAACTTTGGCTGCCTCCCCGGCAGAGCCGGGGGGTCTCCCAACGGACTAGACAGATACGGTCCAGATTCTTGTTGCGGACCTCGATGTCGAAGTCGTCTACCATTCCCCGCCCCTCCGCCTTGAGGCGCTGCGTCCGGAAGCGGATTTCGAACTTGTTGTCGAAGCACCCCTCCAACAAAGCATGACGAGGGTCGAGACTTCTGGTCCGGCAGCCTGGATTTCGCAGAGCTAGATCTCGTCCGGACCGAAAACTTTGGCAGGAAATTTGAAGTCCTCAAGTTCAGTTCTCGCCATGTCAAGTTCGGCCTCGACTTGGGCCAGGCGGGTTGCGAACCGGCCTTCCGGGGGCTGGTGCATAAGGTTGAAAATCGCGGTGCCGCAGGTGGCTGATTTCGGAGGGGCTTGCAATTCGCGTTTTGCCGCTTGTTCGCCGGTCCATTGGCTACAGATTCTGTTGAAAAAGTAGGATTCAGGACTGAAACACGGGCTCTTTGACTCTTGTGTTTCCATATCTTATATGCTATAGTACACACAGAATGAAAGGAGCCCATTCTCACCCCTCGCGCCCTACTTTCACCCAGCAGTTGCGTAGCTTGCTGCGATCCTTCCCGGCGCTAGCCGGGTCACTCGTGAAACAATATGTCGTCTGCGGCAAGCCGGGTTGCCGTTGCCAACGGGGCCAAAGGCACGGCCCTTTGTACTACCTGTATTGGAAAGAGCAGGGCCGGAGCCGCTCCCTTTATGTTCCCCGCCCGAGGGTCGCGGAAATGCGCGGGCAAATCCAAAACTACCGGGGTTTGCGGAAGGAGCTGGCCCGCAGGGTGCGACAGGGGTTAAGGGAATGGCAACGACATCTCCAGGAGGACCGCCGACCATGATGGGTAAACAGCCTCGCAGTGAGCCGTTGTTCTATTACTTTCGCCTGGAAGATCAGATCCCTGAGCATCATCTGCTGAAGCGCCTGGACCGTTGCGTGGATTTCAGCTTCGTACGGGAACGGTTGAAGGGCGCTTACAGCCCGCTCGGCCGCCCCTCCATTGATCCTGAGATTCTGCTGCGGCTGTTGTTGGTGGGTTATCTCTACGGCATCACGAGCGAGCGCCGCTTGATGGAAGAGGTGCGCATGCACCTGGCGTACCGTTGGTTCACGCGCCTGGGATTTGAACAAGCGATTCCCGATCATTCAACGTTCTCCAAGAACCGGCACGGGCGGTTCCGGGAATCGGGAATCTTTCTGGGAGTCTTTGAAGAAATCGTGCGGCGGTGTATAGCCGCGGGATTGGTGGAAGGCCAGCGTCTGAGCGTGGACGGGACCGTCGTGAGGGCCAATGCCAGTTCGCAGAGTGGGGTGGAACGGAAGCATTTAGCGGAGGTGGCGCAAGTTTCCCGCACGGTGCGGGAATATTTGGCGGAGGTCGCCGAGCAGAATCCGGTAGCGGAATCGGAAGATCGTCCCCCGGCTCCCCGTTCGGTGGCCGCGCAGATTCTTTCCTCCACGGACCCCGACGCGTATTGGGCCGGGAAGGGAGGACCGACCGTACCTTCCTACCTGGACCACTATCTGATCGACAATGCGAGTGGGGTGATCCTGGGGGTGGAAGCGACCCGCGCCCGCACCCGACAAGAAACCTTAGCGGCCCGTCGGCTGTTGCAGCAGGTGCAGGAGCGATTCGGGATCCATCCGGAGAGTCTGGGGGCAGATACGGGCTATGGCAGTGGCGAGTTCTTGGCTTGGCTGCTGGAGCGCCAGATCCAGCCTCATATTCCGGTCATCGACCGCCGCCACCAAACCCATCGGCACTATACTCGGGACGCGTTTCACTACGACCCGAGCGAGAATGTCTATCGTTGCCCGCAGGGCCAAGCGCTGCGCTATCACGGGAAGAACCGCACGTTTCAAGGCGACATCTACCGGACTACGGAGTTGCAGTGCCGGGGCTGTCCCGTGAAGAAGCGGTGTACGCGCGCCCCGGGTCGCAGGCTCTTCGTCCACTGGCACGAAGCGGCGCGGCAGAAAGCCCGCGGCTTAGCCCAAACCCCCGAGTATGCTCGCTCCCGGCGCGAACGGAACAAGGTCGAAGCCCTTTTTTCAGAACTCAAGTTGCGTCTGGGATTGCGGAGGGTGCGCCTGCGCCGGCTCTGGAATGTCGCTGAGCAGTTCTACCTTGCAGCCACCGCCCAGAACCTCAAACGACTCGTGAAGTTCCTCGCGCAACCACAGCCCCTGTCGGCGGGATGTTCCACTTGAGGCGTTGGAAAGGGTTAGGTTCAGGTCGACAATGCGCGGGCGAATAGAAAAAAAAGGAAGAAAGGCACAACTGAATACCAGTACATGGCCCCTGTAAGGCCATCAAAGATCCTGCACCTTCTTTCTCAGCCACCTTTTTCAACAAAACCTACAGGCTTTTGACCACCAGTCATGGATTGCTGCAAGCCGTGCTACTTCCCACCCTAGTTGCCTGACACTTTCTTTCTGCCAGGACTTCATTATCCCGTCGCCCCCCCGTCCAGCCAAAGGCAACTGTCCTAACTGCATACTTCGCAGGCGGGAGGCCCCCACCCACCCTACCGACACCATTCCCTTGGCCCCGTGGTAAAATGCGTGCCGGTCCAGGACAGCCGCTCAACGAGGCCGCGGAGGTACGGAAATGAGTACACTACGCGTGATGGTACGCCGAGTAGGTCTTGTCATAATCATGCTTCTTGTCTCGATTGGGCTTGCGCAGACGTTGCCCGACACAGGAGCAACACCGGAAACCGGATACGTTTCCGATTTTCGGTACATCAACGCATTCTTTGGGTTCATGCTACCGTTGCCCCACGATGCTGACTTCCACGAATTGCCGATTCCCTCAGACGGGAACTCCCACTTTTTGTTCGGACTGCAAGCCCAGCGAAAGGGCTTGACCGTTCTATGGGTCCAGGCAATTAAAGCGGGTGGCTCTTCGACCGATGAAGCTGCTCCACGAGCAGTTGGTTGTCGAAGCTCCGGAGCAAATCGTCCGCGGGCGAGGGCTTTGCGATGTCCTCAACTTCCTGAGTGGCGATGCTGGTTGAGCCTGCCTCCACACCTTCCTTTGTGATCCGCTTCGTCCTCTCAATGAAGTGGCCGATCTCCTTCTGAAAGCGGCGCACAAAGAAAACGCCGAAGATGAGTAAAGCAAGGCACACGCAGGCGGGCCAAGCGAATGCTGTCATGATTTTCTCATTGTACCGAAGATGCGAATTTGGGAACAGGAAATTATGACTATTCCATTACCTCTGGCAGGCATTCCTCTGCTCCGCGCGCCCATCAAGCTAGGTGCTCATGCTCACGACTGGACGGTGATCGCCTCCGTAGCGCGGAGAGATCCCAAGCGACACCGACCACGCCATGCACGCCAGCGCCCGAGCAAGTGAGCGTATACAAGGGAAGCCTGGGTAGATCGTATCCCCCCTTTGGGGGCGATCGTCGCGACGCACCGCGTCGAGACGATAATCGAGGAAGACCGGGGGAAGCAAGCAGAGATTGAGGGGGAGGCGGGGAGCGAGTTGCTGGATGATCTGCCATGGGGTGAGGCCTCGCTTGTGAGAGTTGGGACGAGCCAAGTTGAAGTAGAGTTGGTAGAGGGAAGCCTTGGCCAGGAAGTCAGCGCGGCTGGAGAAGGTTTCCAGGTCGAAGAACTCGTCTTCGATGAGGCGGTGGACGGTCTCCACGTCGCTCTGATAGGTGTGGGCGCCGGGCGGAATGCGCTCGTGCTGGGAGCCGAAGTAGGTGACCGCGGCGGGAAAATGCGAGCGCGAGCCATCGGGTTGCCGCTCGCCGATGAACTCGGCGCCATTATCAGTCTGCCAAGTCAGGTCGCGGAGGGTCACGCCCCAGCGTTGGAGGTGGGTTTGAATACGCTGCGCGAACAAGGTGCTGGCTTGGGCGGAGCGCTGGGAGGCATAGGCCAGGAACTGCAAGCCGCTGCGGACCTCGCGGGCGGTGTACTGGACGGCGGGGAGGCGGTGGGCCTTCATCTGCGGCCAATAATGCGGGATATCGTCGAGGTCCTTGGTGTCGGCGGAGATTTGCTGGAACAAGGCCCAAGTTTCTTTCAGGGCGGCGAGGTCCTGTTTCTTTTGGTACTTGCGGCGGCGCGGACGGAGCAGGCCGTGCTCGCGCAGGATACGCTCGATGGCGGTGTGTCCGAGGGGCAGTTCCCATTCGCGCTGCAGGCGCCGGGCTCCGAAGGTGGGCAGCCGACGACGCAGTTCGAGCACCCGCTGGGCCAGCTCGCCCGTGATCTTGTGCGGACAGGAGTGGGGGGCGCGCGAGAGTTCCTGTAAGCCTTTCAGCCCCTGCTGCTCATAGCGCCGCAGCCACTTGCGGGCCGTGGGCACGGTGGTGCGGTAGGCCCGGGCGGCCGCCTTGATGCCGTGCTGGCGGGCGTAGGTGACCAGTTGGAGGCGATAATTAAAAGCGTTCTTCATGTGACGAACCACATCGAAGTAGGGGACGGGAGCCGGCATAGAGCGCTGATTTTACCCCGACCGGCGGCTGCCTTGGTCCCCCCCCCACCAAGGCAGCCATCTCTCTCCTCCTCCACTCGCTCACACACTTCAATCCCACAGGGGGGATACGATGTACCAGGGCAATTCCACAAGTGAGCGTATACACGCGCCCTCCTGACCCCACGCTGCGCCAAAACTGTGTGAGGGGGATATGCACTATCACAACGCGCTCCGTCCCCCCGATCACGTCCCCCACTACAACGCGCACGCGCGCGTCCCGCCATTTGCACAAAAATGGTGCTGTGACACTTTTCCCCTTCGTATAGCCTACCCCCCTAATGCGTTGACTTAGCTGCAAGTGCAGCCTAAGATGGTACCCAACGGCTGGTTTCTCGCATGATGGGCAAGACCGTTTCCCACTCCCTCGAGCGTGTCCGCCTGGTGAACTCGGGGACAGAAGCCACACTTTCGGCTCTGCGGGTGGCGCGCGCGGCGACAGGCCGGGACAAGATTCTGAAGTTCGAAGGGTGCTACCATGGTCATGGGGACAGCTTGCTGGTGAAAGCAGGTTCAGGAGTTGCCACCCTCGGCTTGCCGGGCAGCCCAGGCGTTCCTCGGGCGCTGGCGGAGCTGACCGTCACGCTGCCCTTCAATGATCCGGCAGCCCTCGAGGAGGCGTTCCGAGTTCACTGCAATCAGCTCGCCGCAGTCATTATTGAGCCTGTAGTGGGGAACTCCGGCTGCATACCACCGCAAGCCGGATTCCTTGGGAGGCTCCGCAAGCTGACGGCAGAGCAGGGAACTGTGCTCATTCTCGATGAAGTGATGACGGGATTTCGCGTGGCCTACGGCGGCGCGCAGGAGCTATATGGGATTCAGCCGGACCTCACCACACTTGGAAAAATCATCGGCGGAGGGCTGCCGGTGGGAGCCTATGGAGGAAAAGCCTCCCTGATGGATTGGGTCGCGCCGGCTGGCCCTGTTTACCAGGCTGGAACGCTCTCCGGAAATCCCTTGGCTGTGGCAGCGGGGCTCAAGACGCTCGAAATTCTGCGCCGCCCGGGTACCTACGAGCAGCTTGAGGTGATCGCGGAAAAGCTTGCCTCAGGGTTGGCCGCTGCGGCTGCGAAGGCCGGGGTGCCGCTCACCGTGAACCGTGTGAGGTCAATGTTCACTTGCTTTTTCAGCGGCGATCCGGTGGCGGATTATGCCTCCGCCAAGAGATCAGACACCGTCAAATTCGCTTGCTTCTTCCGCTCGCTTCTCGAAGGTGGTGTCTACTTCCCGCCTTCACAGTTCGAGGCCGCGTTCGTTTCCACGGCCCACTGTGAGACTGACGTGACATTGACCATCGAGGCAGCCGCAAAGGCTTTTGACGAAATCGCATATCTGAGATAGACGCCTATTTGCGGCAGGGTGAATCGGAATGCGAGGCGCTCCGCCAGAAGGTTCGCCAAGCCAATCTCCTTCTATTCAAGAAGCTCGAACAAGCGCGCCACCTGACGCAGGCTCCCCGCCCGTGAAGAATCGATTCCAGGCAGACGCTGATCTCAATGAGGACATCGTTGCTGGCATCTTGCGCCGGGGATTTGCCGCAACTGACGACTGACTACTGACCAGAACTGTCCGGTCATTGAGTTTTGATTTCCTTGTAACTTGCTTTCGAGTATGTATTTATCCGCGAAACGAAGCATTTTCGATTTGAATTTGGCCCGTACTTATGGGCATTCTTTCCCG
>JBEKVC010000072.1:0-9607 GCA_049514395.1 Terriglobia bacterium | reverse complement strand
GAGTGTTATTTGCGAGATTTTTCAGGAACTCGAGGTAGCGCAAGAGGAGGTCAGACTTATGTTGCCGGCCGGCGCCACTCCGACACCCAGGAGCTCATGGGTCTGCGACATTCAACATTGTTTGGAACGCATCATTTGACTTGGAGGTCACTTTGAACTGTCTTCGTTTGGGGATCCGGTTTCCGGTGGAATTTCCCGTAAAGGTACAATGGAAAGACCGGCCAGGAAAGGCACATCGGATGCAAGGTGAGATTATAACAATGAGCGGGAACGGAGTGTTCATGCGGCTGCCCTCTCAGCTACGCCCGAACACGAGAATTACCTTAACGGTGAGTCTACCCACCGAGATTACAAGAATTCCGCTCAAGCTCTTCTGCCAGGCCCGTGTGGTAGGCCAGAAGGAGGTCAGAACCTATCCCTTCGGCATAGGCGCGATCATCGACGATTATCAAATCCGACCGACACGTCCGCGTAAGTGACCTCAACCCAACTTGACACTATGCGCTAGAAACGGGTCCTGAGGCCTGCTCCTGTCCGGCCTCAATCAGTGGTATATCGAGCTTTTGGTGGATGGCATACAACACCAGTTCCAAGCGGTCCGAAACCCCGACCTTATCGAAGATAGCACGCAGGTGGTTCTTCACTGTCTGCTCCGCCATCGACAGGCAGCGGGCAATTGCGCGATTGGGGAACCCTTGCATCAGGCAACTGATAACAGCCTTCTCGCGTCGCGTGAGTGTGTCGGCAGGTCGCCCGGAAGGCTTCTGGTGAGCCGCTGCTGTCTTAACCATCTCGGCCCCTGTCGCCCTAACCATTCCCGTCTTGTGCTTCATCGCCTCCCTGACACAGCTCAAGAACTGGGATAGCGCTGCTGATCTCGCGATCACACCTGCGGCTCCGGCTTCCATGTAACGGGAGGCCATATCCCCCTTGAGGGCCGGAGTGGTGATAACAAGCTTGCTGCGGGGCGAAACCCGCCGTATTTGTTCCATGAAGTTACCGGGAGGTTCTGCTGCAATCTCCCCCTGAACCATTAACACGTGCGGTCTAAACCGTTCTGCCAAGCTAGCAACCTGTTCAGTGGTTGTAGCTTGGGCTACCACACGTAGGTCATCCTCCAGTGAGAAGAGTTGTCTCACTCCTAGGCGAAAAATCTCTTCCCGGTCTGCTAACAGAATCCGGATTCTCTTTGGCTTGTGCGCTTTTTTCATTGGCCGAAAGGGGCAACGTGCCCCATGCGCCCGCAGGCGCTGCCCTGGATGGTTAGGTTTTCGCAGCTTTTAGCCGCGTGGGGCGGAGCTGGAAATCTTCAATGATCGCGCCGATCCCCTGATTCTTGCCCATGCGGCTCTTGCGAACCACACGCCCCAGACAAGAAAGCTCAACGGGAACCTTCGTTAACTCGATGGGCAAATTGATCGTGACGTTAATTGTTGTGCCGAGAGGTAGGGGGCTGGGCATCACTACGAGTAACCCACTGGAACTTATATCTCCAGTTCTCCCTTGGGCTCGACCAACACTTCCCCGCCGGGCTTTCCACCGGACTTGCACCGGTAGCATTAGCGGATAACGTTTGCCTTGGCGACGCTCAAGCATAACTCAAAGTCCAAGTGATCTTAGCACAGGGTTTGCGCGTTTCCTAGTGCCAGGTTAAAGCACGACGATTCTGCGCAGAAGCCCGCCCATTGAGAGGAGCCCTCCCCTCGCGACGCTGCTGCCAAAAGTGTGTCGGGTGGCGTGCGGCCTTTGGTATACAAGCGCGGACCGAAAGAGTGCAACTCCGGCCGTACCCGGCGGAATTAAGTCCCCACTAAGCGGGCCAAGCCCTGCCCCATTCCAGCCGGCCTGCATTCCCCCGACGATTTTTCTTGACAAAGGATGCGCCTGAGAGAATACTAAACCATATGGTTAAGTATTCCGGGCCTGAGCTCGACGCCACGTTTGCGGCGCTTTCCGACGCCACCCGGCGCGGCATCCTGGCGCGGCTGGCGCAGGGCGAAGCCTCCGTCAGCGATTTGGCCGCGCCCTACGAAATATCGCTCCCCGGCGTATCCAAGCACCTGCGGGTGCTCGAGCGGGCAAAGCTTATGGCGCGGCGGAAAGACGGACGAGTGAATCGCTGCCGCCTGGTCGCCGAACCCATGAAGGACGCGGCCGAATGGATCGAGCATTACCGGCAATTCTGGGAACAGCAGTTCGATGCGCTTGCGCGTTTTCTCGCACAACCCCAAAGGAAGGGAAAAGAAACATGTCAACGCCACAACAGGGCCCCCAAACGCGGGTTCAAATCCGGAGGATATTCGCGGCGCCGCGTGCGACAGTCTTCGAAGCCTGGACCAAGCGCGAACATTTAGAGAAGTGGATGTGCCGGGATCCTTCACAAAGTACGACCCGGTACTGGGATTTCGATATTCGTGAGGGAGGGGGATTCCACCTCGAGAACCGAATGCGGGACGGGACCGTCTACAAGCAATGGATAGGGTATCGCGAGCTGAAGCCTGCGGGGAAGTTGGTTCTCGACTGGAATTGGGAGCGTTTCGACGCCAACAATAAGAGCGACGAGGGGCCGCACGAGAGCCTGGTGATGGTCGAATTCCGTGATCTATGGGGTTCGACGGAGGTTGTCCTCACCCACGAATTGCTTCCGACACGGGAACTGCGCGAGCGAATGCGGAGGGGTTGGAATGGCTGCTTCGATGTTTTGGAGCGGCTTCTACAGGCCTAAATTCAGAATACCTTGGGAGGAGAAAATGCGAAAAGCAATTTGCCTGTTTGCTTTGGGGGCCATTGTAATCGGATTGTTTGCCACCCGTGCAAGGTCGCAAGCAAAACCCGCACACGGATTCGACCGTCTGAAAACGCTCGTAGGCACATGGGAAGCCGCCGTTCCGCAAGGCGGAACCCTGACCAACACGATTCGGCTGGTCTCGAATGGGACCGCGCTGGAAGAGATATTTCAGAGCCAGGAAGACGACCAGATGGTGAGCCTCTACACGGCGGATGGAAATCGGCTGGCGATGACCCATTACTGCGCGGCGGGCAATCAGCCGCGTATGGAGACAGTTGCCATCACCGGCGACCCGAAGGAATTCGATTTTTCCTTCACGGGTATCACCAATCTGATGAATCCCAGCGCCGGGCATATGCACCACTTGTTGATCCAAATCGCCGATCAGGATCACTTCACGGAACAATGGACGTGGCGCGAAAACGGCAAGGAGCGGACCAATACCCTCCATTTCAAGCGAAGCAAATCGTAGCCGTTTTTGAAGTCAGGGGACACGGCGGAGGTGCCGCACCTCGCGGAGGCGGCGAAATTGTTGGTTGTAATCCAAGCCGTAACCAACCACGAAGACGTCGGGAATCTGGAAACCAACGTAGTCGGCCTTGACGGAAACGGCGCGGCGGGAGGTCTTGTCGAGTAAGGTGACGAGCTTCAAGCTCTTGGGCTGGTGAGCGGAGAGCACGCCTTGGAGGTAGTGATACGTTCGCCCGGTGTCGAGGATGTCTTCGACAACCAGAACGTCGCGCCCCGCGATACTGACGTCAAGGTCTTTGGTGATTTTCACTTCGCCCGATGACGTGGTGCCAGCGACGTAGCTCTGAATTTCCAGGAAATCCACGGTGGCCTCGATGGAGAGGTTGCGGACGAGGTCGGCCATGAATATCCAGGCGCCCTTGAGCACCCCAACCAGGTGCGGTGTGCGGCCGTGATAGTCGCTGGAAATCTCCTCGCCAAGCTCGCGAATTCGCGCTGCAATCTGGCTCGAATCCAGAAGCACTTCGAGGCTCAATTCAGAGGAAGCGTTACCCATGGGCATTCACCGTTGACGCTCTTTGGGAGCATCTGTTAAATTGAGTGGTGGCATCTTGTATAAAAGGAGATTCTGTGGCAAGTCACAAATCCGCATTAAAGAGCATCAAGCAAACCCAAAAGCGTACCGAATTGAACCGCGCACACACCACAAAGTTGCGGCATCAGATCCGGAAGTTCCGCGCCGCGCTCAAAGCCAAGGATAAGGCCGCTGCGGAAGCGCTCCTGAAGCCAACCCTGGCTCTCATCGATCACTCGATCCACAAGGGCGCCCTGCATCCTAACACCGCGGCGGGCTACAAGTCGCGCTTGACCCTCGCCTTCCACGCTCTCGCGTAAATTCTGTTTTCGAAGGGAGGACCATTAGGGTTCTCCCACCTCACGTCGGGGAGTCCCCTGGGGAGCACTCACCCCAACCTTCTGCTCAAAATGACATGTCATCCTGAGTCCCGACTTGTCGGGACGAAGAATCCGCTTTTCTTTGTGCCCCGCGCGATGAAGTTGGCGTCTAGTGGTACAAAGGAGATCACCCTTCGGCGGCCGGAGCGGGGAGTTCTTCGCCTATCGTGGGCACGCCGGAGGTTTCCTTGCCGATCACCACCTGCCAAACCAGAAACTCCAAAAGGATTTTTGAATCCTTCCACGACGATTTGATTCCCAGATCGGTGCGGCGGACGGCCCGAAGCGCCTGCGGCAATTCCTCGCGCGGATAATTCCGCAGAACGAGCGGGACGATTTCCCAGGTTGAATAGGGATTTGCGGGGCGCGACCAGCCTCCCCGGCCACCGCCGTAAGGCGCCCCTCCGCCCCTCAGCGCCTGGCGAAAGAGGTCGCCCACGCACCAGACAATCAATGTCTCGGCGACTTTGCTGCCCAAAAGTTCACGGAGGAATTCCAGCGCTTGGCCACATTTCCGTTCGGCGATGGCGCGCAGGAGCTTCCCGATTTCCCGCTCCTCGCGGAAGGCTACGATCAAGTCCAGGTCAGCCGCTTCCCAGCGCTTCTTGCCTGGCATGGCGGTAAGCAGTTTCTCGATTTCGGTGCGCATCCAGAGCAGGTTGACGCCGGAGGTCTTCGCCTCGGCCCGCCAATCGTTACTGATCTCAAACTTGCTCGCAATTTCCTCTGCCAATCCGGCCTCGATCTCCACTCCCGCCTGATGGAGGAAGTCGCTGGCCCACAGCGCGGCTTGGCGACGATTGAGCGCCCGCATCTCCACCAACTCCGCCTTCTTCTCCAGCAACTGGATGAACTTCCGCCGCCGGTCCGGCTCCGCCGCAGTAAATACCACGGTGGAAAAGGGTGAGGGGCGCTCCAGGTATTGGCGCAGCGCCTCGGCGTCTTCCTCGGCCGCATGTTTGAAATCCTCGAGGTCAGAAAAGAGCAGGAAGTTGTGTCCACCCAACATCGGCATCTGCAGGGCTGCCTCCAGGTCTTGCCGCAGCCGCTCCGGCTGAAACTCGATTTCCGCCAGGCACCATTGCCGCGCTTCTTCGGGAATCGAGTTCAACACCGCTTTGCGGCATTCTTCCTGGAGAAACCGGTCAGGGCCGCGAAGGAAATAAGCCTGGCCGGCTTTGCCTTTTCTGAATGTGGCGACAAAATCTGAAGGTTGCATGTTTTGGAGGTTAGAAATTGGAAATTAGAAACTGGAAACTGGCAGCCTTATTTTCTAGTTCCTGTTTTCTAGTTTCCAATTTCATTTTTCGTTCCCTGTAATCTCTCTGTGCTCAGTGCTGAAGCTCTTTGTCCCTGCCGATAAGTGGCGGCGTCTTGCCGCCCGTCTGAAACCGGCTTCCATGCTACCATCCGTCCCGCCTCAAGCACAAGAAAGCGCCGGTACCTTACTTTGCTATAATGTAAAGCGATGGCGGAAGCAACCATTTCGAGTAAGAACCAGATGGTGATTCCGCGTGAGGCTCGCGAGGCCTTGGGCGTGAAACCCGGTGACAGGATACTTGTGGTCGTTCGCGGAAATAGGGTTGTTGTCCTGCAAAAGCCCAAATCCCACCATGCCGCGATTCGCGGCTTGGCTCGTGGCCTGTATTCCGGCGGCCATCTTCAAATGGAACGGCAAAGTTGGGATTAGAGCGTCTCCGCTCCTTTCTCCGCCGTCACCGCCTGATCGGGCTGGATACAAGTGTCTTCAATTTACCAGATCGAGGCGAACGCTCGATATCTCGACATCACCGATCACGTCTTTTCCTGGCTCGAACGTCCAGGCTCCCAAGGGGCGCCATGGCAGGGGAGGAAGTCATGTCGAACCAAAATGTATTTTCGACCCTAATTGTGACCTGGGTTGCCGTACCGAGCCTAGCCCTGTTTCTGGGTGCTGGTCCGGCCAGGGCCCAAAACAGCTCTGCTGATTACATCTTCCTCGTGGCTTCCGGGTTCCTTTGCGATCTCGGTGACTCTGCCGCCTGCCCTGGGGTGGTGAAGTCCGGCCAGGGCGACAGCTACGAGATGAGCGGCGCCGGCACGCTCTCGACGCAAAGCAAGTCGGTTACGGCAACCGGGACTTTCACGCACAAGTCCCGCGACGGGAATGCCCTCGAGACGGGCATCTGGATCGCGAGTGAGCTCGTGAGCTTCGACTCCTACGGTATCGCGCCGGGCGCGCTCATGCAGGAGGGGTGGGTATTCGGCCCCCCACAGTTCGGCCGCAAGCGTTTGCCAATGCTCTCTGGCCCCATGCCGGCAGGCGGTCTGGCGGTATTCCGCATCCGCCTCTTGCCAATGCGGGGAGCACCGAAAACCGCGCTGCTGCAAGTCAACTGCGCCCTCGGCACGGTGCCTGCCGAACACCAGAGGGATGGGATAAGGCTGGCCTTCGAGGGAGGCGGCGGCGAATTCGATGAGGAACTGAGCGGGCGTACCTTGTTCGTCCTGACGAGGCCCGGAGCCAGCGTTGCTCCCAAAGCGCCAGCGCCGGGGGTCGATCCGAACCGCGCGCCGCCTGAGGAGTAGCGCGGATCCCGCGCCTGCGGGATCCGGGGTTCTTCCCAACGCGGAACCGCAGACCTCAAACGCGGAGGTCTGCGCTAGTCAAGCGGAGCTGGAAGGCACACCTTCCCGTTCCCCGCTGTGCCCCTCCCCCTTGCGAGGTTCTGGCCGCTTTGGCTGGCCGCCGGCTGCGTTTGGAACCCGCGCAGCCAAGCTGAGCATCAGCATGAGAAAAAACTTGTTGCGTGCTACCAAATCCAGGGCGGGCCTGCGGGCCGCAGGAAGCCGTGAGACACACCGCTCGCGTCTACGTACCATCCCGTGATCGCCCCCGCTGGGTTGTTGCAATAGGGGATGGTGCCCTGGCCCGCACCTGTGCCCGCGCCCCGAACGTCAAACTTGGTGATGGCGCCGTCCGGAGCGCGCACGAAGCCGTGATTCACATTGCCCGAGTCAGTGTAGTATCCCGTGATCGCCGTCGTTGGGTTGAGGTTCGTGGCCAAGGTGCCCTGGTACGGACCCTTGCCCGCGCCCCGAACGTCAAACTTGGTGATTCTGCCGTCAGGATCGCGCAGGAGGGCGTGAAACACATTGCTCGTGTCCCAGTAAAATCCCGAGACCGCCCCCGCCGGGTTGATGCTTCCGAAGAAGGTACCCTGGTAAGGGCTTGTGCTCGCGCCCGGAGCCTCGTACTCGGTGAACCGGCCGTCGGGAGCGCGAATGAACGCGTGCTCCCTGCCGTGCGCGTCCTCGTAGCCTCCCGTGGTCGCTCCCGCCGGGTTGAGGCATTGGACGTCACCGGGCGCGGTGCCGTAGCCAGGGTTTGTGTTCGCGCCCGGAGCGTCGAAGGTCGTGAACTTGCCGTCAGGAGCGCGCAGGAAGCCGTGCCACACACCGCTCGCGTCTATGTACCATCCCGAGATCTCCCCTGCCGGGTTGATGTTCGCGCCGATGGTGCCCTGGCCAGCCTCTGTGCCAGGGAGAGGGTCTGGAGGAGTGGGCGTAGTGACGTCGAACGGTGTGATGGTGTCGTCGGGAGTGCGCAGGAAGCCGTGGTTCACATCGCTCGCGTCAGTGTAGCCTCCCGTGGTCGCCCCCGCCGGGTTGATGCTATAGGCGTAGGTGCCCTGGTACGCACCTGTGCCAGCGCCCGGAGCGTCGAACGTCGTGAACCTGCTGTCGCGAGCGCGCAGGAAGCCGTGAGACACATTGCTCGCGTCAAAGTAGTATCCCGTAATCGCGCCTGCCGGGTTGATGGCCTGGGGTATCGTGCCCTGCCCAGCCTCTGTGCCAGGGGGAGGGTCTGGGGGAGTGGGCGTAACGTCGAACGTGATCATTCTGGGCTTCTGAGCGCTCCCGGAAAGGCCCAGCCCCAGCACGCACAGGGCCAGGCAAAGGGCGAGCGCGCCTTTCCGTCGCACTGCCGAACAGAATTGGTAAAAAGTAATATGGTTCGTCATCATTGGTTGATCTCCGTTTGGCTTATCTCTGCCAGAATTTCCGTAGTTAGAAATAGGATTCGGTAAATTGTTCTCAACACGAAGACTTCTCCTTCCGAGTCTTGGGTGTAATCACGGAATCCCCCATGCTTTACTTACACGAACACCGGCCGCGGATTTCCGCGGTCTTCTTTCCTGCACAGGGCATCATCGTGAACTAACGGCGCCTACCAGGCGCTTGTGAGGAAGGGCATCAAGTCACGCAGTGCGACGGTTCTCCCACATGTCGTGTTGTACAGTGTCCGTTGGATCGTTGGAGGTCTACCTGAGGCAATTCTGTCGTGGGTCTTACTACGAGGCTTCCAGCAGGTCCATTCGCGGGCAGCCCACCCCTCAGCGCATGTTCGGAACTTGAGGAGCGTGCGCAACGCAAGCCGGGAGTGGACGCGTTGTTGCATCCCACCCTCCCTCTTGGCTTCGCTAACGAGCTTGGCCGAATACGGGAATCGTGCTCGCTTAGCATATTGATTGTCAACAGGGAAATGTGACATAGGAAAAGCGCGGCCTTGGGTTTGCTTACTCTGCTTGGTTCTTCCTCTGTCTTGAGCTGTGTCTTGAGCTTGCCTAATCTGTGAAATCTGCGTAATCTGCGGATTATCCTGAATGCTGTTCTTCCAAATGCCGATTCCTGCATTTTGTGCTTGACAGGAGGCTAGGACCGTGATAGCCTATGCAGGTTGGTCTATGATAAACGCGCCAGCAGATCGCTCCCAGGGGGTTCTAAACCGGCCCGCCGGCGGCGGGAAATCGGCACCAAATGCAAAAAAGATACTAAATAGAGGGAACGAACCTAAGAATCTATTGAAAGCAAAGGAGTTAGCGTTTTCAGGAGCTCAAAACGAACCGAATTCTCACTGCAACAAACCCCGATCAAAGCCAAGAAGATGGCCATTCATCGACGATTTGTGGGGCATTGAGTAGAACGAGAGACTGGAAAATGGAAACTGGAAACTGGAAAAAGGCGCTGCCATTTTCTAGTTTCTGCTTTATCGGATGGGACCAGGAAGTAGAAGCGGGAAAAGCGGGCTGCCAGTTTCCAGTTTCTAGTCTCCAGTTTCTGCCAAGCGTCACAGGTTGTTTGACCATCTGCCGCCAGAATTGCTATATTGGCGTGAGACATTTATGAAATTCGAGAGCAAGTGAGGAATGGCGACCGTTCAAATCACTTTCCCTGACAAGACACGGAAGGAATTCCCGCAAGGGATAACTGCCCTGGAGGTGGCGAAGTCGATTGGGCCACGGCTGGCGGCGGACGCGCTGGCGGCCAAGCTGGACGGGCGCCTGGTGGATCTGTCGACACCGATCGAGCAGGACGCGCCGATCCAGTTCATTACTCCATCCTCGCCCGAGG
>JBEKVC010000071.1:0-9707 GCA_049514395.1 Terriglobia bacterium | reverse complement strand
CTGGACGGAGTCCGGCTCTATCGCAATCTGGGCGATGGAGTTTTCCAGGATGAGACGGAAAAGGCAGGGCTGCATTCGATTCCCGGCGAGTTGGAGACTCAGGCCGTGCTGTTCGATGCGGACGTGGATGGTTTTCTGGACCTTGTGGTCACGGCGTACACGAATTTGAACGATCCGCCCAAGAAAGACTCTTTCCTTTTCCCCAACGATTTCGCCGGCGCCGCAACCCACTTCTATCGCAACAACGGCGACGGCACCTTCACCGAGATCACACCCTCCTCAGGGCTGGCTTCGGCCACGGGGCGCATGCGCGGCGCCGTCTTCGCCGACTTCGATAACGACGGCTACACCGACCTCTGCCTGTTCCGTGACGACGGCCCTCCCTTGCTCTACGCCAACCTGGGTGAAGACAAGTTTGTGAGCCGGACCGCCGAGGCTGGAGGGGCGTTTACAAAGTCGATAGCCTATGGGATACAGGTTGCGGATTTCAACCACGACGGCCGTTTCGATCTGGCGCTGTGGGGACCCAAAGGCTACCAAGTCCTAATGAACAGGGGTGGTTGGAAATTCGCTCCCCTTGCGCCTCTCCCGCTCGTTTCCGCCCCAACGGGTTTCTTTGCTTTTCGCGGCACGGTTGTGGATGCGAATGGCGACAGCTTTGCGGACCTGCTGGCTCTCGATGCCAGCGGCAAGTGGCGGTTGATCGTCAATCACTCCGGGAAGTTCCGCGAGGGGAGCGTCAGCGTTCCTGCCAGTTCGGCAACCGGCGTCGCCACCCTCAGCCCCACCTGGTTGAGCAATCCCGGCAAGCTGGATCTGGTAGGGCTCAGCCCGAGTGGCCAATTGCTGGCCTTTGAGAAAGAAGGTCCCACCCCTCGCTGGCTGGAAGTGAAGCTGATAGGCTACAAGAGCAACGCCCAGGGAATCGGCAGTCTGGTCGAGATCAAAGCGGGGAATTATTACAACAAGGTAGTAGTTACAGGAAGCCCGCTCAGGATTTTTGCCGGAGACCTCTCCCGGGTTGACGTGGTGCGCGTCACCTGGCCCAATGCCGTGATCCAGAACTGGATCGACGTACCCACCGACAAGCCGATTGACGTCCGCGAATCCGAACGCCTGGCCACTTCCTGCCCACTCCTTTACGCCTGGAACGGCCAGCGCTACGTTTTCGTGACGGATGTCCTGGGCATGGCCCCGCTGGGCGAGCTGGCCCCGGACGGCACTCGAACCAAGCCATTCCCCGAAGAGTTTGTGCGCCTCCCTGGGGACCTGCACGCGCAAGACGGCCAGTATGTTTTCCAGCTCACCGATGAGTTGAGGGAAGTCGATTTCTTTGACCAGCTTCGGCTTCTGGCGGTGGACCATCCGGCCTCCCAGGAGATTTACTCCAACGAAATTTATTCTTCTTCGCCTCCGCCCCCAGCCCTTTATTCCGTGCGCCAAAAGCGCTTCCCCGTTTCGGCAGTGGACGATCGCGGCCACGACGTTCTGCCCTTGCTGCTCAAGCAGGACGGCGAGTATCCTGCCGACTTCGCTCGCCACCGCATCCTTGGCCTCGCTGACCTTCACACCCTCACCCTGGATTTAGGAGACCTGCCCCGCTCCGCCCGTGTCTCACTGTGGCTGAACGGTTGGGTGTTCTGGACGGATTCGAACGGCTCGCGCGCCTTGATGTCCAATAAGCAACTCGAGATGATTTCTCCCTACCTGCAAGTCCGCAACGCGCAGGGAGAATGGGAAACCGTGATTCCGGATATGGGCTTGCCGAGCGGCACCCGCCGTACCATGCGCGTGGAGTTGACCGGCAAATTCCTCACCGCCGACCATCATGTGCGCATCGTTACCAACCTGTGCGTTTACTGGGACCAGATCTTTTTCTCCCTCGACGAGGCCAAGGCCCCCGCGCCAACCGAACTTCCGCTGCTCTCCGCAGACCTGCATTATCGCGGATTCTCGACTCCCCTCAGCGACCCTGAACACCTTCGTCCCGATTCGTTCGATTATGAAAACGTGCTTGCCTATGCCCCCTGGAATCCCATGCAAGGCAAATATACGCGCTATGGCCCGGTGGGGAAATTGCTCGCCCACGCTGACGACCAGTTGGTGGTGATGGCTACGGGTGACGAAATCACGGTGAGGTTTGACGGCAGAGGGCTCCCGCCGCTCCAGCCCGGATGCAAACGGGATTTCTTCCTTTACACCCACGGCTGGGCAAAGGACGGTGAGCCTAATACCGCTTTTGCCTGGACCGTCCAGCCCTTGCCCTTCCGTAAAATGGCAAACTACCCGCCCGCTGCGCCGGACCTCGTGCCTTCCGATGACAATTACCGCCGCTACCTGCGCGAGTATTTGACCCGTCCCCGGATTGCCCTGATTCCGCCACTCGCCCCCGCAGTCGAGCCAGGGCTGTAGGCTGGGGGCTAGGGACTGGGGGCTGAGCGGCAGACTTGAAAGACAAGTCTGCGCTCATCCTGTTGGCGGCCGGATTTCCAGCCCAGACTCCTTAACGCCCACAGCACTTCTTGAACTTCTTTCCGCTCCCGCACGGACAGGGATCAGAAACGCCCTCAGTTTCGGCGAGTTCAGCGGTGGTTGCACTGCCGACGATGCTTGTCGAGAGCGGCCGCTTAGGGCGGTGACCCTCCAGGAGGGCAATGCTTGAGCTCACCGGCCCTCCTGAGCGCCAGCGAAGGGAGGTCTGGCGCACAGCGAAGGGTTACACGGCCTCGATCTTGAAAGGATCAAGGTATGTCTAGGCAGTGCGTCCTATGTTCCTCAATGGCGGCCTTGTCGGTTAGACTTGCCACGTAGTCCTTCGCAAGGACCAGCTCCATGGTCGGAACAAGCCAATTGTCACCTTGGCTCCGCGGCTCAGACCCGAGGGCGTGTTCGTAGGAGTATCTTGCTAGAAGCCTCTTGGGGATGCCAACATTGTCGCCGACTCGCTGTCGGTACCACGCCGCGTAGGGCGTTGTTCCCAGTCCACGATGTGACTCCCGAAACGCCGGCGCCACGAGTTTCGGAGCTATCGCATACACAAGGAACAGGTCACGAACGATCCGCGCCGCCCGCATGCTTTCGGCTACCACAGCGGGGTGTCTGTGAAGACTTCCGGCTTGAAGTGTCCGCCAGATCTCAAGGACGTCTTCCTTAATGGGGTCCGAATAGTCAATTGTGTATGCGCGGGTGCCGCGCACTTGTGCCATGCTGGCCAAGCGGGTGAGACGCTCATCTGTCGCTCGCAGAATGTCCTCCATGAGCACCTTCAGAATCGACCTTCGCTGGGATATGAAGTGGTCGTGGAGTGATTCGCCTTGAGAGGGTGCCATGTCGATAGGGGGGCGCTCGAACAACCTGCAGCTCATCAGGTCCTCATATGTGAAGGCGCCCATCTGGATTCCATCCTCAAGATCGGAAATGAGGTAAGAGATCTTGTCCGCGATTCGTACCGCTTGTCCCTCCAGGTGACAAGAACTGTCGTCAAAGTCCTTGTGCTTTGAGGACTCAATCAGAGAACTCTGCCCCAGAGGTTCTTTGTCGCGATGAAATGTGTGCTTTAGGATACACTCGACAGTCTCTCTCGTGAGGTTCAAGCCGGGAAAGCCGCCCACAGCAGGGGACCGGTACACGTCCTCAAGCCAGCGGACGACATCTACACCGTGCTCATAGTGGTTGAAACCTCCAAGCTGCGGGTCGATCTCCTTCAGGATGCAGTCCAGGGCGAACTCGCCGGCGTGCCCGAACGGTGTATGGCCGATATCGTGAACAAGTGCACCAGCTTCCGTGAGGTCCCGGTCAAGGCCGAAGCTCGCGGCTATCGTCGAAGCAAGCTGCATGACTTCAATGCTGTGTGTGAGGCGTCGCCGAAGATGATCATCGCTTGTGACGGGAAATAGCTGGGTCTTGTTGGAAAGGCGCTTCAGCGCGTCCGACCAAAGAACACGATCACGATCGCGCTGGAAGTCGAGCCTGAAACCATCCCCTTCGTAGACGTGCGTTCGGCCGGATGGTTGAGAGGCGAGGTCGGAAACAACAATCGCGCGAAAATGCCGAAGCTGCTCTGGCGTTCGCCGTCGTTCGGCAACAGAAGGTTCAGTCCAAAGTGCGAGGGCGACGTCGAGCTCGGCCACGCGTTTGTCCGCTTCGGGGGTTCCCGCGCTAGCCAAGATTGCGGCAGTCCCCTCACGGCTCTTTCCAGCAGCCCACATCTCAAGGATGCGTCTTACCAGATCCGCATCCCTAACGAACACAGCCTTCCTATTTGTTCCCCATGCGGCTATCGCCTTGAGGTCTAGGCCCCGAGCGCTAACGCTGTTCGCGAACTCGTCTACCGGCGCGATCCAAGATCCAAGCGAGTCATTCGCGCGCCTTGGGTCCAGGAAGAACCGAGCAAGGCGTCGGTCTCGCGCGAAGACAAGCGGCTCCTCGCGTTCAAGGTTCTGACTGGGCGCGAGTACCGAAGAGGGGCCGACGCGGAGGACAAGCAGGTCACCCTTACGCCAGTGACGACCAGAGAAGCCGTCAACGCCCCCATACGCGCGACGTTCGAACTCAGGGACCCGGTAAGTGACGTACTCGGACTCGAGGGCAACTATTTCGAAGTTACCTCGGAGCAGGGTGTCCACAAGGCGCGTGCGCTCCTCGATCAAACCGGGTCTTGTGAAGCGCGAGGGAAGGACGCATAGGATGAAGCCCTCCTCCGCAGCCAGGTCGCGGGCGCGAGATATGAATACCTCGGTAAGCGCTGGGTACCATGGTGGATCCACGAGAACAACGGCATGAGCTCGTCGCAGTGGCAGGGCTACCGGGTCGGCAACGTCGTAACGCTCCCTGGCAGCGTGAGGAGGGAGTTTGAGCGATTGAATTATGTCGGGGTCGGCGTCGAGTATTGTCGTGGGGGTGTCCAGCCAATGTGCGTAGTGGAACCCGACCGTCGGCGCTCCGAGAAAAGCCGCATGTCCACCAGCGTCATACTCCCAGGTCTTTTCTGCAAGGTCCACGACTGAATCCAAGGTGAACCACCACTGGCACCGCATCGGGTCAGGAGCTGGAAGCTCCAATGGTAGTTGAGCGCTGAGGCGACGAGCCCGCATGGCTTTCACCCTAAGGTCTTGAACGGGTCCGGTGTGAGTGGTCGGCAACGTCCCGGGCACGAGTCCGTCAAACAGTTCCCTGACAAGCCTAGGGTCCGGTGATCCGACGGCAACAAGGACTTCATCTACCGTTAAGGGGCCTAATGCAAGAGCCCGCAGGATGGCTGCTTTGACCTCTTTTCTGTGTTTCACTTCCTCGCTCGACATAGGACCGCTCCCGAATCTATCGAGTTGCCTCCAGCGGAATGGCGCTGTCCAACCGATTGCCGCTATGCTGCCCCCCGCGCGTGATGCCGACATGACCCGTGCGGGCGTAGACTGCCCCCATGACTGAAGCCCACGGCCATCGGCCTCAGCGGCGTGTTAGGCGCCGCCCACACCTTTTCGCTTTGTCTCTCGGTCTCTGTGATAATGGTTCCAGAACGCCTCCGTGAGGAGCTGATCGTTCGTCTGGAGGCGCACCACCGAGTCAGTAAGCTTCTCCTTCAGGCGCAGAAAGCCGGGCTTGGATTGTTCGAGGTAGTACGCCATCCGATTCTCGAAGATCCGGCGGATCAGCTCGGACACGTCCTCAAGCTTGTCCGTCACCATCGCCCCGACCGCCACGCCGGTCTCGAACTCGATGAGGCGACTGAGTGGGTGGACATCCTGATAGAACCTACGTCGTTGCTCTTGGTCGCAGTAGAAGATAACCGGCTTGCCGAGGCTTAGTGCCATCGCGGCCTCCGCGTCTTTGCCGTAGCTCTCCTTTTCGCCCGCGCTGTACACAAGTAACTTTGCGCACTTCACCATGAGGCACTCGATGAGGCCCTTGTCTTCGTGCCCACCGGCGGCACTGAGCGTCGGATCGAAGTAGCGAAGATTCATTTCCTTCAGGCGAGGATTCGCGAAGATGCGCTCACACGTGTCGGCCATACTCCGGAAATCCTGGCGACTCCGCATACTTGTAGCGATGTAGACATCAAGGTCGCTGAGCATCGACAGGTAATATCGAGTGTTGTCGAGCGCTGCGCTTCGGGCTTCCGCGAACTTAGACGCCACGCGATCGTACCTACCCGAAAGATCGGACTCCGACGAGACGCTCTCATCTAGCACCTCGTCGGCGGAGAAGATGAACTCCTGCTGGCGCCCCCGGAACGCCGCTGGAACGCGGCTCTCTAACAGCTGCCGAATCGTGGGCGAGGAGTTCCCCGCTGCAGAATGCGCCCTGTACGCATCGAGGAGTACTGTGCGCAGGTCACCCTCTGTACCGGGGGAATCGCCATACGATTTGCATGCCATCTCGGATATTAAGTAGCGGCTGTCCTTTGCGATCTGCTTCAAGGGAAGAAACGGACCTCGTCGCTTGATGGCTTCTGTGTCGAATCGCTCGGACTTAAAGAACGCCTCTATGTCCGAGATCGCAAGGTCTCGCAGACTCCGAAACGCCGTCCGAATGTTCCCAAAATAGAGAAGGGCGTCGACGTAGAGCCGGTAGAGGCCCCACTTGAGGTGGGCCAGAGATGCGATCGTGCCACGGGGGCCGAGGAAGTCCTCCGAGAAGCCCGGGACGTCCCGCACACTGTAGGGGTGTTGCTCAGGTGCTTGCAGCCAGTAGTAGCGGAAGAAACCGTCTCCGACAGGCGCCTCGTGTCCAAGTACCAAGAGCTGGTTCAGTTGCACTGCGGAAAGCGGCTCCTCGTCGATCTTGGCGACGCGCACGAAGACGTCGTTGTGCGTCTGGTCCGTCAACCAGCTTCCAATGCCCGCGATGGGCACCGAGAAGAGGCAGAACTCCTCCAGAATCTGGGCTTTTGTTTGCATCGCGCTTTCCAGATGACGTGGTGCTCCTTGTCGCTGGCAGTGAGAAATCCGGGCTAATTACATCGTATTCGGCTTGGCTTTGTCGAGCTCGTGCAGGAGCTGTTTTACGACTTTATCGGCGACGTCGGCGCTTGAACTCTTGAACTTCGCCCCTTGACTTTCTTGCGTAGTGGACCAGATCACATCGCCATCCTGCGAGACAAGCCGAACCGCGAGGCGCGCTTCATGGATCGTCTGCGTCGAAAGCTTTGAGTCTTGGGTCGCCATGGCTTGCCCTGAATGGCGACCGCCACTGGCTTCCCCGGTTGCTTCCCCCGTCGCATGCACTTCCTGCGAGGTCTTCTCGGCTGATCGACCCTTTAGGATGGCGTCTGCCTTGTCCTTGTTCTCGGTCACAATGAAGCGCTTGCTCTCGTCAAGGGCGTTGATCACCATAGCCTGGAGGCTTTTGGATTCCTCATCATCGCCGAAGCTCTCGACATAAATCCGCTTTACATTGAGGAGCTTGGCCGCGAGCTCGGAACGCGCGTCCAGGCCGGGCTTGGACGTGGCAGCAGGACTCTGGCTTTCGGTCTGGGAGAAGCCAGCAATGCTTACCGCGAGGGCCATGAAGAAGAAAAGTAGAGTTTGTCTCTGCACCATCGCACCCTCCTCAGTCCCCTTTCGAGCTATTTCGGGCTTCATCGTCTTGGTATTCTATCTTGCGACCTGTTCGCGCTTCCAAGCTGGAGAGTGTGACCCTGACGACGTGCTTTCCTAACTCGAAGACGGCAGCCTGCTGTTTGTCGTCTGCATCCTTGTAGTTCACAGTGAGATAATGGCGCCGCTTTTTGGAAAGCAGTGCGATCGGGGTCACGGCAATGGCCAACCCGACACGCCGCCCAGCCTTCTGTCCATACTCGAGACTGTCAATCCTGTCATACGGGACGGTGAACTTGCCTTTCTTATACTCAAAGACCATTTCCTTTACGTCCGCCGTTGAGAATGTGCCTTCCGTTTCTTGCTTGAGGTCGGCGACCGTGCCTCCCATGTACACAGCCTTTCCGCCACTCACACCCGCGTATGAAGGCAAATAAATCGCAGTCAGAAAGGCGAAAAGGATCACTGGCTTTCTCATGTCCATGTATGTCTCCGTCAAGAGGAAATTGGGGTGAGGGTTTCGGTCCCGCAGCCCCTGCTGACTGGTAACATACACCCTATTGCGTCCGCCTGCAATGCCATGGCCACGGTCGGCGGGTCGCCCAGACATCGTGGTTTGATGTCTGGGGTGGCTTAGCCGAGGGGATCGACAACACCTCGCGCCGGCACAGGCTCACACATGCATCTTCACCCAGGCCTCCTCGGGTTGAAGCGCGCCGATCGCCCGAGGATGAATTTTCCGATACACCTGGGCGGGAAGCGAAGGCTTTCCATCGACCTGGAGCAGCCACGCCACGGGAATTCCAAACAGCCGCTCATTTTCTTCCAGGAAGGGATGGATCACCGCCCAGTCATGTTCTACGAGCGGGCTAAACTCACCGCCGTTCAGTTGCTCCTCGGAAACCTTCCCATGCGGGTCGCGAATGTAAATCGCTCCGCCGGAAGCGAGCGAAAACAAGTTGCCGCCGGGGTAGGGAGTATCCAGTTCGACGACCTCCCCCTGATCACTCAAGGCGATTCCGTTGAGGACAACAAAGCCGCCGCCATCGAGTGGGTCGCCCGCCATGAACGACTCGGCCAAATAATCAAGGCAGGTGCCATTGATGACCACGCGGGGCTTTCCGACGGCGTTGATGAGGGGACGCCCGGCGGCGTTCCCCAGCACGAATGCGTGCCCACCTTTGCCGGCATAGAGGAACGTCTGGCCGACACTCCCATAGACGACGAGCGTGCCGTCTTTCATGATTTGGGCCAGTTGATCCTGGGCGTCGCCGTGAACGACCACCTCCGCGCCGTCGATGCCGGAGGCGAGATAGTCTCCTGAGGAGCCGTAGACGTCGATATGGACGCCTTGGGTGCCGGCGCCCAGGCCATTGGCGATAAACCGATGCCCCTTGACGTGAGCCAGCATGAAATCTCGAAAGCCGTGCTGGTAAAGCCAAACGATTTTGCGCGCCAGCGAGCGTTCACCCTCTGCCGCAAAGCCGCGAGCGTCCAGAACGACCGTTTGCGCCTGCCCGGATGGGCTTGGCATAGAACTGCAATCGTCCACGAAGACATAGGCTTCGGAAGGGGATCGGCGGACGGACTCGATGATCGCTCCCAAGCTCTGGTCGAAGAGCGAGAGCAAGCTGCTGCGCCGCAGCGCGCCCGTGGGATAGCGACGGTCCATCAGCAGCGTGACGGTTTCCAAGGCACGCCTGCGGTCATCGCCGTTGTCGGCAGCGCGCTCCAGGGCCTTGAGAAACGCGAGCAGGTTTCCATAGTCCCACCGCGACAACTGCTCCTTAACCCAGGCGAACAGCTCATCAACGGGAACGTCGGGCAGCGCCATATCGGTCCGCGCCGCGCTTGCTCGCCCATCGTACGGCTTCTGCTGCGCACCAGACCTGATGGCCCTGCCGAACTTGTCCGTGCATTGCAGCTTGGCATGGCCATTCCCGTTGGCATGGACAGTGAAAATGAACGCCCCGCCGTCCGTGTGGCTACCTCCACGAGCGTTCCAGTAGCGATCGGCGTGCGACCAGAATCGCGGATCTTCCCGCGCAAGGCTCTCCAAAGCAGCGTCGATGGCTTGCTTCTCCGAGGCTGCGAATCCGACTGAGACCGGACCTTCCTGCAAGGCAAAAACCTGCGGACGCAGCATGCTGGTGTCGGTGATCCCGATCAAGC
>JBEKVC010000070.1:0-10480 GCA_049514395.1 Terriglobia bacterium | reverse complement strand
TTTTGAATCGTGCCATGACATCGGACGAGACCACCCAGCCATTCTCATCCTTGCTCAGGCGAGCTGGTGTCTTCTTCATAGCGGGAGACCATTCGAGCATAGGGCTCTCGTCGGCCAATGGCCGATTGGTGCGAGAAATGAGCACACGCACAACCTGATCGCCGTACAGCCGCACGCGAATGTAAGCCGTGCCGGCCTCGGCGCCATCCTTGAGCTGGGGTGAGAGAATGATGAGTGGTGCAGTGAAGAGAACGTCGCCATTTTCCTCAACAGCAGATGCAACACGGCCAATCCTGTAAAGCGTGTCCTTTGAAAGGTCGGTCCCCAGGAGATCTCTCAGATAGGTCTTTGCCTGCAGCCAATCACGCTGGCCTACTCCCTGTTCCGGTGGAGCGGCCGCTTGTCCCGATCTCGACGCCACGCCTAGTACGGCTCCAGTCGCGGCCATCTTTTTAGTAAACTCCCTGCGATTGAATCTATGTGTGCTCACAGATCCTCCTCCATGTTTCTGAGAGTTGCAGGTGACCATACGCTTTCGTCAACATGCAAATATCCCCTCGCCCGTGTATTCCGGTGGTCACTCGACAGCCCGCAATGTTTCCTCCGCCCTCTTTTCGTTGGCTTTTCGAAGAGCTTCTGATTGCTCCAGGGCTCTGCGTGCCGCCCTCTCATCGCCGATTTTCTTGTAGAGCATGGCGATCTGGTAGTGGAAAGATCCGTCGTGATCATCGGGCAAAGCCTGCTGCAATTCCTTTATAGCTTCAGGCGCGCGGCCTTGAGCGCCGTAAATCTTGCCCAGCAACGCGTGGACAAGAGGCAGGTTGGATGGTGCTCCATGCAAGGCAGCCTTGGCATAAGGTTCAGCCTGGGCAAACTCTCGCTTGAAAGCCAGGACGTCCGCCATCATGAAGTTTGCTTGGGGATTTTGGGGCTCAAGCTGGAGAACTGTTTTCAGCTCCGGCAAAGCTTTATCGTAGAGGAATAAACGGTAAAGAGTGGCAGCAAGTCCGAAGTGCGCAGACACGCCCAGCGGCTTGAGTTCAATCGCTTTGCTGTACTCGGCCTCAGCTTCGTTGAACCTTTTTCCCTCGCGGTAAACATCTCCAAGCATGACATGGACCGAGGGCGAATTCGGCTCAGCTAGATCAGCCTGGACCAAGGCATTCACGGCAAGAATCTCGCTCGCTTTGATTCGCCAATACCATGCGGCAGGGCTCTGCGCACCGGCACTGACAGCTTGTTGGCTCGCCAGGAAGCTCGTCTGAAAGTCCCCGGAATCGTAGGCACATTCAGCGAGGAGAAGGGAGTCTTGGAGGACCAACCCTGGCAGTGCAGGCTTCAGGCTTTCTCGGCAAGCGGTGAACTTTCCCTCCGAGTAGAATTGGGCAACTCTCGTCGGGCTTATCCTCTGCGCCGTCCCATGGGGAACTGGCTGGGTGGAGCCCGCCAGAAAATTCGTGGATACCTCTGCAACAGTTTCTATGGGATACTTGTACCATCTAGCCAGAGCCGCTAACAAAGCATGTCCAACGCCGTCGGGATCAGGTGCTTGATTAAGTGCCCTTTCTAGACCTTCGATTTTCTCAGGACTCAAGCCCACCCACAAACTCGGCGCATTCGCCGAAAGAAAGTTACGATCGACCTCCCAGACTTTTGAAGCTTCGGCAATGGCCGTGGTCGCATCCCCACGGCCAAGCGCGATGCGGGCAAGGCCAAGGCGAGCCATTAAACAGCGAGGAGCGTCCCTGAGCTCCTTCTGGAACTCCTGCTCCGCATCCGCAAACCTACCTGATTGAATAAGGGCAAAACCGAAGTCTGACCGGACGCAGGCGGGAGCGGGTTGGGCCTCGAGCAGCGGCCGGTATTTGGCAATGGCGTCGTTCAGCCGGCCTTCTTCGACGAAAGACTTCGCCCCCAAAGCCTGGAAGTAGGCGGAGCGTAAGTGGGCTTTCCCCATGCGGTCGACACCCTCGTCCTCCAAATTCAAATATGTCGAACCCAGGCCAAGCCAAGCGTGTGGATCCCCAGGATTCAACCGCACGGCCTCGTTATAGGACATCCGAGCCTTCAGCAGGTCGCCCGATTTCGTGTACGCCCGGCCTAAGCCCAATACTGCATTTGCATCATGAGGATTGAGGTCATGTGCCCGTTCGAGATAGGAAATGGCCTCGCGGGGTTTTCCAACCTGCAACAGATCCAGGCCCAAGAAGAAATTGGGGGCAAAGAGCCGCGGGTTCTCCTGCAAGGCAGTACGAAACTCGGGGATCGCTGCTCCATATTCACCCAGCAGATGATACATCAGTCCCAAATTGGCGCGGACTTCCGCGGCGTGGGGCTCGGCCTTCAGCATTTCTTGATAGATCTGAGCCGCCGCACGGTAATCGCCGTGATGTTGGGCCTCCTCTGCCCGTGCCGCAAGGTTCTCCTGGCCCTCCTGCGAATTGATCGATGGCCGGCCCGTCACAGCGGTCGTGGTGAGTGAGCACAAGACAGAAAGCAGCACGAATACCCTCACAAAAGCCCTGAGGTAAGGCAATAACACTGTTCTTATGCTCAGGAACCCTCGGCGTGGTTTGGGATGGCCTAGTTGCAAATTACGTAGCCCAGCCTTGCAGACACAGGTTGTTACGGCTTACTGACCCACTGCATAATACGGTGGCGGAGGAACCGCCTCGCCCAGCGCTGCGCGCTGCCCCCTCCCCCGTAGGGGCGAGGGCATGAATTCCATGTGTTTCTCCCCTCGCCCCCGTGGGGGAGAGGGGCCGGGGTGAGGGAGTTCTGTCATTCACTTTTGCAGCGGTCAATAGATAGAGAGTTGCCTCTTCTGAACGTCCACCCGAAAGAAAGTGTGAGATCCCTGGGGGCTTTATTCAGTCCCCAGGGATCTCCAAAGCTAAGACAAGGCGTATCTCGCCGCGACTACCAGTAAATCTTCAGAGCGAACTGGATGTCGCGAGGACGCATTGCCGAGGTGATGGTTCCAAACCCCCCACCGAAGGATTGATTGGGAGCGAAGAGGTTCACGTTGTTAAAGGCATCGTAAAATTCACCGCGGAATTGAACGCGCAACCGCTCCTGCCAGTGCCACCACTTTTCTATGCCCAGGTCCCAGTTCTTGATGCCCGGCGCCCGCAGGTTAGGCATGTAGCGTGGTCCGTCGCCGAAGGTGAAGGGCGCCGGTTGGGCGAAGGCGGCCGTGTTAAACCATTCATTGATGGTCGGGTGGGACAGGTGCGGATCGCCAACGATATCGGGATGCACGGCCGCATTAAACCCGGACATGGTACTGTTTGACGTTAGAATCTGCAAAGGGAAGCCACTCTTGGCCGTGGTAATGCCAGATACTTGCCACCCACCCAGGACGGCTTCGCCAATCCCGTGCAGGTTCGAGGCAAAGTGCTTGTTATGACCTACCGGCAGTTGGTAAATGTAGTTAACAACCAGGCTCTGTGGAATGTCATTGCCGTCTAGAGACTTCTCCGCGGAGAGATCGTACCAGTTCCGAATGGGTGGTCCATATCCAACGTTGGCCCATTCCCCTTCCCCTGCGCTATTGTCAATGAATTTCGAGATGGTATAGGAGACTCCGAGCTGCAAGGCGTGAGCCCAGCGGTGCCTGAACGTTATCTCGGCCGCGTTGTAAGTCGAGAAGGCGCCCGGAGCCTGGGAGTTGCTTACTGAGCAATACTCGGGATAAGGCAACATCAGCCGAAATGCGGGCACCGTGGCCTGATCAAGGCCACAGCCGCTTGACGTGATGTGACCGTAGAAGGGGTTGGCAACCTGGGCGAGCAACGCACTACCCTGAGCCAAATCCTGAGGCGGCAATTGATTCACCTGCACCGAGGTAAACGGTAGCTTCACGCCGTGATTGCCCAGATAGGTTACGTCGATCATATCGTTGGGGGTAAGTGCATATTGGAGGCCCAACATCCACTGCTCGACGTAAGGCGTTGGCCTGTAGCGGTTAGTAGCGGTCCCCACCGAAAAGCCCACATCCTGCAATCCACCCAAGGAGCGACCGGTAGGCTGGATTACCCCGCCCGGAAAAGGATTGCTCAGCAAGTTGTTCGGAGTAATGCCATCAAGTGTGCCAACGTAAGGGGTAGGCTGCGTGTAACCATCCATGGAGGGGCCCAGTTGGTAAGATTGGATGTAGAACATGCCGAAACCTGCCCGCATCACCAGCTTGTTCATCGCCTGATAGGACAATCCAATCCGGGGTGCGAAGTTCGTGTGTGGGGCATCGTAAACACCCCGCGCCCCACCACCCCCCGCGAAGACCATTTCTCCCGGAACCGTGAAGCCCACCGCTTGACTGATCGGGTTGGCGGCAGTGAAGTTGAACCATTGTGTCCTGTCGTACCGCTCCGTGGGACCAGGCTGGATGTCGTAGCGTAATCCCAGATTTAAGGTGAGTTTGCGAGTGGCTTTCCAATCGTCCTGGAAGTACCAACCATACATCTTTTTCGCAAAGGCCCCAAACTGATTGATCGCGGTCCCGTTGGCACTCGCGTTGGGCCCACCATTATCGCCGGTTCCCAGCAGGAAAGAAGCGAAACCATAGCCGGTCGCGGGATTCGCCGTCGTCGGGTCAGGGCCTTCGGTCATGCTCTGGGGGAAGTGAAAGCCTGTCACCGCCATCCGGCCACCAGTGTTCTCCGCTATGACACCCATAAAGCCCATGGTCATAGTATGTGGGCCGTGAGTCTTGGTGAAGTCTACGGAGTAGCTCCCCACGTCTCGAGGGAACATGCCTTCACCGGCACCCCCGGACACCGATCCCGGTCCCAGGCCACCCATGTTCTCGACCCCAATGTTAGGAAACTCGTTCGAAACACCATCCAGATATGCCGGCAACCCGAGGGAGGAAGGCTTAAAGGGGTACGCCTGCATGGCATTGCCCTCCGCCCACCGCGTGACCCCCAGGTTCACGCTCATGACGAACGAGGGATTGAAGGTTCGAGTGTAGTTGAAGGCGATGTCCCAGCGATTGTCGAGGGCATTACCTCCCCCCCCACCAGGATCGCTGGCGCCGTAAACATCTGCCCCGAGCGACTTGAATTCCCTTTTCTGTGACCAGCGTGCAAACAGTCTCGATTTGTCGCTGATGTTCTGGTCAACCCGAATGGAATATTCCTCCGGCCAGTTCGATGTGGCGGCGGCGGAATATACATAGTTGTTCACCAAGGCGCTTGAGCTTGGGTTCGGCCAATACTGCAGGAAGTTCTGTGACACCGGATTGATCATCTTGGACAGATCATTGCCGGCAATGGGATCACGATAGTAGCACGTTTTGGCACCCCCAGGGCAGGTGACTGGCAAGCCCGAAACCGAATCCTTCACGCCGCTGGTGAGCAGCCGGGTGCTGAGGGGATTGTAGATCTGACCCGCAAGAATAGGACGTCCTAGGGCGTCCGTGCCAACCTGGGAGCCGAGCAGAGCTGAGAAGATTCCCTTACGCATGTCGCCTGTCGGGAGTGTGGTGGTAAACGTGCCCGGCGCGCTCTGGCGGAGGGCTTCGATGTCGCCAAATATGAAGGTCTTATCGCGTTTTTCGTAAATTTTGGGGATATAGAGAGGCCCGCCGGCCGTTCCGCCGAATTGATTGCGTCTGAACTGTGGCCGGGGTTGACCCGCCGCGTTGGTGAAAAAGTTGTTAGCATCGAGGTCGGAGTTGCGGAGGAACTCCCACACATCGCCGTGAAAGTCGCGCGTGCCGGATTTTGTAACAGCGCTCATGACGTTTCCAGTGCTCCATCCGTACTGAGCACTGAAAGTATTCGTCTGCACTGAGAACTCTTGGGTGTTGTCCACGGACGGGACGTACATGTACCCACCCCAGTCGCCGCCGACGTCCCAGTGGCCATCCAGCAGGACCGCGGTCGTGCCGAATCGTCCGCCGCCAAAGTTCATGAAGTAGAAATCCTGGTCGGCCGTGTCTTGTTGCCCGGAGCCGTTAACCAGTTGGTACTGCGAGCTGTTGTTCACGCTGGCATTCAGGGTAACAAGCACGAACACGTTTCGGGTATCGAGGGGAAGCTCAACGACCTGCCGCTCTGCGACGGTCTGCCCCACGCTGGCCGTGGTGGTGTTCAACATCTCGGCGCCAGCCGTCACGGTGACCTCTTGGGTGACAGCCCCGAGCTGCATCTTTACATCTTGCGTAGCCGTCTGGCCAACTGTCAGCGCGATTCCTGACTGGACGTAAGTTTGGAAACCGCTCTTTTCGACCTTTAGCGCATATGTCCCCGGACGCAACAACGTGAACGCGTACGCGCCGTCCGGTTGCGTGGCGAGGGTTTGAGTGAATCCCTTATCAGGGTTAGACAAAGTAACCGTGGCTTCAGGCACGACAGCACCCGTGTTGTCGTACACGAAGCCGCTCAGCGAGGCACTGAAAGCTTGAGCCTGCGCCCACGCTCTGGGCACGGTAGGACCAAGCAGTGTGAGCCCCAACAATGCAACGGTCGCAACCGCAAGCCTCGACCTGTGGTTGCGGACCAACAAACAGTCAATGAGTACTTCACAAGCTCGCGGAATCATACATTTCATATCTGGCCTCCTCAAAGCCATTTCTCGCCTTCTGAATTGACCCGAGACCCTTCGCCAAACCAAAGTGATTCAAGACTGACATCAAGACTCGACGCAATTAAGGAAACGCAGAATCGGGAAGTGGTGCAACACGGTTTTCGAACCTTTTCGGGACCAAGTTGAATCGCTGGAATGTCCGTAAACAGAAAGTGGGAACGGAGCCCATGGCACCGAGTGCGCCAATCGACGTAGGGGCGCCCCTCGCGGGCGCCCTGCAATGGGCAGGCACGAGGCCTGCCCCTACGGCGCCCGAGACTGAGGGATTGCAACCGGCAACAGATAAAGAAACCAGCGGGGCAAGCCCCACCGGAACCATCACCAAGACGCTCCGATCGATTAATTTGCCAAGCCGTGAGGATTTCACAATTACCTGCTCAAAATTTCGTGTTCTATTGGAGGTTTCTTCTTGGACCCGACGCACTTACAGAAAGACCGAACCGCTGTTGCCTCACTGGCCTTCGCACATACAAAGTACTACGATAACTTTAGCGCTATTTCAACGTATCTTTTACTCCAACCCTTATCCCGTGTCAAGAAAAATATTTTGCCTATTTTCTTGCACTTAGGGCGTTTTGACCTGGATGGTATGCCGGGGGAAACAAGAAATCTTGATTAGGTTATCTCAATCTGTTACTATAACGCCGCCCTAAATGAATATACAACTCGAGAGAGAAGCAGACTGATAAGGTTTCGTTACGGACGACGCATGGGGAGGACTTAGGTTAACTCAATCTGTTACTATTACTATAACGCCGCCCGAAATGAATAAACAACTCGAGCGAGAAGCATGACTGATAAGGTTTCGTTACGAACGACGCATAGGGAGGACTTATGGCCGTAACCATGAAAGATATCGCGCGCGACCTCCATGTGTCCGTTGTAACGGTTTCGAAGGTGATCCGAAACCACACAGACATCAGCGAGGAGACGCGGCAGAGGGTGCTTAAGCGGGTCCGGGAGATGAACTATCACCCGAACCTCGCCGCTCGCGCACTTGTCACAGGAAAGACGTATGCAGTCGGACTGATCGTTCCGGACCTCGTCCACCCGTTCTTCGCTGAGGTGGCAAAGGGGCTTTCCAACTCGCTCCGGCGCAAGAACTACAGCCTTCTGATCTCCTCTTCGGAGGAGGATCCACGTTTGGAGCGCCAGGAGATCGAGAGGGTGCTGAGCCGGGGCGTGGATGGGATTGTCGTGGCCTCCACGCAGTGCACTGTCGAGAGTTTCAGACGCATTGAGGAGAGTAGGACTCCCTATGTTCTTATCGACCGGTGCTTCCAGGGGCTGGCGGCCAACTACGTCGGCGTGGACGATGTCGCGGTTGGTCGCCTTGCAACCCAACATCTCGTCTCGGTGGGCTGCAGGAGGATCGCGCATATCCGGGGTCCGGCAACCAGCGTCGGTCTCGGGCGCCTGGAAGGCTACAACCAGGCGCTGGCAGCGAACAATCTTGGGCCGTTCACAGAGTACGTCGTGCCAGCACAGTCCGGTGATGTTGAGGCTTACAGCACCGGCGCGGAGGCGACGAACAAGTTGCTCAGGCTGAACCCGCGGCCGGACGGTGTTTTTTGTTTCAACGATCCCATTGCGATCGGAGCACTCGATACAATTCTCGGGGCGGGCTTGCGAGTGCCCGAAGACGTTGCAGTTATTGGCTGTGGCAATCTTCACTATGATAAATCGCTTCGCGTTCCGCTTTCGAGCATCGATCAGCAGAGCGCCACTATTGGCGAACGGGCCGCAAAACTCGCTTTGTTTTTGATGGAAGCCAAAACTCCCCCCCGGCCAAAGAGCATCATCCTCGAGGCACGCGTTGTGGCGCGCGCCTCGACCCAAAGAAAGCCCGCATCGTGAACAACAAGGCTGGTGGGGCGGGATCGGCATGCCTTCACAGATTTCGAACCCTAATCAGCGCCGGACCTTTGGGAAGGAGTAGACACTTTGAGGTACGCGGTTGTTCTTGCCGGCGGCTCAGGTACCCGCCTGTGGCCCATGAGCCGAACCGAGCTTCCCAAGCAACTCATGCCTTTTATCGAAGGGAAAAGCTTGTTGAAGCTTGCCTTTGAGCGTCTTGAAGGCTTGGTCGAACCGCAGCGGCGCATCGTCTGTGCCGGCAAACGGCATCGTCATCTCATCCTCCACGAACTTAAAGACCTTCACGGAAGCCAGTTTCTGGGCGAACCCCAAGGTCGGGACACTCTGGACGCCATTGGTCTGAGTTGCGCTGTCATCGCGAAAATGGATCCGGAGGCAGCGGTTGCCGTGGTGACCGCCGATCAGCTTATCGAGCCCAAAGATAGCTTTCAGCGAATCCTCCGCGAAGCAATGGGCATTGTGGAGGCGCACCCGAAAACACTAATTACTTTTGGCATCAAGCCCACGGGGCCGGCTACGGGGTTCGGATACCTGGAACTGGGTGGCAGGTTTCAGGGTGATTCGCGGTTGGTCACGAGTTTCAAAGAGAAGCCAAATCTGACCACTGCCGAATGTTACCTGAGGGAGGGCCCCGAGAGATATCTGTGGAACAGCGGCATGTTTGTTTGGAGGGCCAGAACCTTCATGGAAGTTGTGCGGCAGTATGAGCCGGAGGTCTTTGCCGGTCTTGAGGAAATAGCCCAGTCTTGGGGGACTCCGGCTTTTGAGGCGACCCTCGAGGGAGTTTTTCCAAACCTCAAGAAAATCAGCGTGGATTTGGCAGTGATGGAGCGGGCATCCGCCGACCCGGCGATCATCGTGGCCGCTCTAACGATGGATATCCAGTGGCGAGACATCGGCTCCTGGCCAGCCTGTGCGGCCATCTTCCAGAAAGACGCCAAAGGCAATGCCCTTGGAGCAGCCAATAGCCTGCTCCTTGACACAACGGGTACCCTGGTGGCCTCCAGCGATTCTGATCACCTCGTCGCCACCATCGGCTGTCAGGACTTAATCGTGATTCACACGTCCACGGCCACACTCGTTTGCCCCAAGGATCGCGCCGAGGAGATCAAGAAGCTTCGCGGCCTCATCAAGGAAAGATTTGACGGAAGGTACATCTAGTTTTGCGGGTGGAGGCAGGGAACAGGTATCGGACGATGCGTATTCTGGTTACGGGCGGAGCAGCGTACATCGGTACAACGCTAGTCCGTCTTCTCCTCGCAAAGGTAACAGAGGTCTTTCAGCACCTGCAAGAAAGGTCTTGAGGGGGATGTTGCATGAGATTAGCTGTGCGTCTGATTGGAATTACACTCATCCTAGTGAATGGCTTGTGCCTCGCCCCCGGCTTGCGCGCTCAGGGCGAAGGCGTGGTGGCGAAATGGTCATTTGACGAAACCGCGGGTCGCGTCACTCGCGACAGCGTCAGCAAAGTCGAGGATAAAGTAGAAAGCTTCATCAAATATGTCCCCGGGGTTTCCGGAACTGGGCTGCGGTTTGACGGCTATACGACGGGTGTGATCCGGAAGCATATCCCCCAATCCCTACCGTTTTACCCTTTGGGTCTGCCGGATGTAACCAATCGAGAGGCGCCGGTTGCGCTCGGTATGCGCGCGCCGAGCTGGACTGCGGTGGCCGTGTGGCGGCTGGATGGTTCGGAGACCGTCGAACTTCCCATGCATGGTGTAGACGCTCATATTCTCTATCCGGCCGACCTGGGTATCGATATCCAGGCGGTGAATCGTAAACTCAACGTTCGATTTCCGCGGCCAAGAATGGGCTGCATCGTTTGCGTCTGAATTCTTGCTTGTGGACACACAAGATAGGAATCGTTGGTCCTACCTAATAAGGAGACAGTCGATGAAGGGATACATAATGCGAGTTGCGACGGTTCTCGCCGCCTGCGCCGGAATGCTCTTGTGTACTGCCGCTGTGCCGCGTGCGATCGCGCAGGACACGTCGACCCCGCCGTACC
>JBEKVC010000069.1:0-10494 GCA_049514395.1 Terriglobia bacterium | reverse complement strand
ATTGGTTCGCATCTCATCTTGGCTGGCAAACAACTCAACAAGCCCTTGTCGTCCTGGTGAGCGTTAGCTCAGTAGGTTTGGTTCTGATCGCAGTCCTCGCGAAGCTGCTTAGATTGAAAGAATTCGAAGACTACTGGCAGAGACTGGTAGCAAAGTGAAGGGCTCTCGCTGTCCCCCGATGGCAACGGCCCCAACGGCCGCCAAAGCCCCTTCTGGGTTCGGAATAGAAGAAGTGACATGCACCAACCCGTAAGAGGCCGCGCCAGCATATGGATACCTCCACAAGCAGCGAAGCGTTCCATTCCTAACTTACGGCACTGGGGAATGACACGTAGAGCCCATTAGCTTCGAGCGTTTTGACGAGCTTTCGTGTGTATTTACTCTTCTCATACAGGTATTCGTACGGATTGAGCCCGGGCAATAAAATGAACACGAGTACGCATGCTTCGTAAGCGCCAGAAAGCACGTGAACCGACGCCTTCATCAGCGCATCCTTAAAACCGCTGCTGCCCTGTTTTTTCTCTCGGTCAAACTCGAAGGCACACTTGAAAGGACGTAGCACTGCGGCGTCCGGCCATGTCAACGTCCCGAGGATCGGATAACTGTATTCTTGTTTTCTGCCCCGTCGGTCATTCCCTTCCCAGTCGAAGAGTATGTCCCGAAGAGCTTCATCCCTTGACTCGGTCTTTAGGAACCGCTCAAGCCGTTGGCGAATCAAGGGAGCCGTGGCCTTCTGTTCCTCAAATGGGCGCAACTTTTTCCGAAACTGCGTCGACGTGAACGCCTGACTGATGTCGTGTGCGAACTTACGAGCGAGGTGCGAGTCGGCGGACCGCATATGATACCCTCCTGTTTCTGAAACCGGCGTGGCGCATCATGTTAGATGGCATGAGGCCCAACACCCCCTTTATATCACAGACCGACCGGGTGGCGCAGACATGCTGCGGTTTGCATGTGTGCGGTGAATCGGAGAGAGTGAAGGTGCAGAATTGGTTGCAATATAGCTATGCCTAGGGCTCAGGGCGATTCGCAGGCACCACATGGAAGCTGTGAAAAAATCCTAAAAGGGGCGAATTCACCCCGTGAATCCCATTGAAAATTCAGGTAGGGGCACGCCATGGCGTGCCCCTACGACGATTTTTTCACACCTTCATGATGATGTCTGCGCCACCGACGCTGGCCTCACTCCGACCCCAGGAAAATTCAGCCGGACACAGTTCTTTTCAGGAGTTTCGCAGTAAACTACCGCATAATATTAGAGGTTCGGCTTTCAGGTTATTTTCAGAATCTTGGCGTAGCCTTAGATGAATAAGGTGCTGTACGTGGCACGCGGGCGCGAGCAGCACCTAGCGAAGCCTTAACAATAAAGGGAGATCCACCATCATGCGCAAGACGATCACGCTTCTCGCAGGCACCGGCGTGCTTGCACTGGCAGCAGTACTCTTCACAGGAACATTCTCAGTCGCGGCTGGCCAAGCACCAGGCCCGTCCGGCTATCACGTCATTAAATCCGTTCCCGTGGGCGGCGAGGGCTTTTGGGACTATCTCACTGTCGATAGCGAGGCGCGCCGCCTCTACATTTCACACGGGACTCACGTCCAGGTCATGGACATCGACACCTATGCCATCGTGGGTGATATTCCTGACACCCAAGGCGTGCACGGCATCGCGCTGGCTCCCGAGCTGGGCCGCGGCTTCACGAGCAACGGCCGCGCCAATACCGTGACGATCTTCGACCTGAAGACGCTGAAGGCCATCGGCACAGTGAACGCCGGAACCAACCCTGATGCTATCGTTTACGATGGCGTCACGAAGCGCGTCTTCACGATGAACGGGCGTAGCCAGAACGCCACCGCCATCAATGCCGCCGATGGTACCGTTGCCGGCACGCTCGAGCTGGGCGGCAAACCGGAATTTGCGGCTGCGGACGGCAAGGGCAGCATCTACGTGAACATCGAGGACAAGTCCGAGCTCGTCCAGTTCGACGCGCAGAAGTTGACCGTGCTGAATCGCTGGCCAATGGCCCCCTGCCAGGAGCCCTCCGGCTTGGCTATGGATTTGAAGGACCGCCGCCTCTTTGCCGGATGTGGCAATAAAATGATGGCTGTCGTGGATGCGGATACCGGGAAGGTCATCGCTACACCAGCTATCGGCCAGGGCGTGGACGCCAACCGTTTCGATCCCGAAACGAACTATGCCTTTGCCTCTAACGGCGAAGGAACTCTCACCGTCGTGCATGAAGATTCGCCGGATAAGTTCTCGGTGGTGGAAAACGTCCCGACGAAGCGCAGCGCGCGCACCATGGCGCTCGACATGAAAACGCACGACATCTTCATGGCGGCGGCCGACTTCGAGCCCCCGGCCCAGGGCGAGCGGAGGCCGCGCGCAAAACCCGGCTCCTTCGTCATCCTGGTGGTCGGCAAGTAAGGAGGAACCGCTTGAAGAAACTGACAGGGCTGGTGTTGATTCTGCTCGGCGGCATAACCTCTGTGCAGGGGCAACAGCTGCTCCGGCTCCCGATCCAGGAAGCTCTCGACCTTGCGGACAAGCAAAACCTCGACCTCGCTGCGGCACGCAGACGGCGGGCTGTGGCGCTGGCAGGAATCCGGATTGCCGGGCAAAGGCCCAATCCCTCTGCAAACGTCACTGCTTTGCGTGATGAGCCACACGAAGGCCTTTTTTTCGACCAACCAGTGGAGATTGGCGGAAAACGTGGACGAAGGATTGACGTTGCCCGGCAGGAAGGGGCGCTGACCGAGCTCGAAATCGCCGCCCTGGCCCGCCAGGTGCGACGAAGCACCCGCGAAGCTTACTACGCGGCAGCCCACGCGCGCGCGGAGTCCGAAAGGCTGGCGCGCGTGGTGGAAGTTGCAAAGCGCCTGGCACAGATTGCTGAGGACCGCTTCAAGACCGGAGACGTTGCACAGCTCGAGGTGATCCAAACCGGCCTGGAAGTCTCCCGCGCCGAAGCAGACCTCCAGGTCGCCCGGCAGCGCGAGAAAGTTTCGATGAGCCGGTTCAACGCGCTCCTGAACGAACCCGCCTCAAAAGCCTGGGATCTGGCAGGGACTCTCGTGGACAATGCCCCCACGGCGCCGTTACACGACCTCATCAGCCGCGCCTTCCAATCAAACCCCGACTTGCAACATCTGGGCGGCGAAAAAAAGGTTGAGGAGAGCCGTCGCTCCCTGCTCAAGGCCGAGAGGATTCCCAACCTGGACTTGGAAGCCGGGGTCGATTTTAACTCGCCGCACGATTTCCGCTATGGGCCACGCGGCCAGATTTCCGTTGCTCTTCCGCTCTTTACTCGCAACCAGGGGGAAATCGCGCAATCATTGGCGAATGAGCGTGTCTTGGAGGCCGAAACCGCAGCCACCGAGCGCTCCGTTTCCGCCCGCGTGGAAGCCGGCTTCTACGACCTCGAAGCCCAACGCACGCAAGTTCAACTCTATCGCGACAGGCTGCTCCCCGTGGCCCGTCAACTCGAGAGCATGGCTGAGGAAAGCTACCGGGCCGGAAAGACCAGCATCTTGACGGCAATCCAGGCCCAGCAGGCCGTGCAGAGCGTGGAGAGTAGTTATCTCCAGAGCCTCGAGGAATTACAGGGCCTTTACGCCGGCTTGGAAGGAACGGTGGGAGGACCGGTGGACTAAATGCGTTTCCAAAAAACTCCCGGACTTGTCATTTGGCGTTTTCTGGCCTTGGCGCTTACCCTATTGCTTTTGCCTTCATGCTCAAAAAAAACCTCGGGCGGTGAAGGTGAGGACACCGAAGAGGGCGCAGCGAACATCGTAGCGGAAGTGACTGTCACGCGCGTGGGGCGCGCTGACATTCAATCAACTCTCTCTGTCAGTGGAACCGTTTCTGCGCTGCCGAATCAAGACGTTCGCGTCAGCTCACTCGTTCCCGGCCGTGTCGCCCGGATGATGGTGGCCGAAGGTGATCGCGTCCGCGAGGGCCAAGTGCTGGTGAAAATCGATGATCGGCCTTTCCGCGACCAGGTTCAGCAGGCCCAGGCGACGGTGGATCAGGCCAAGGCGAACCTGGAAAATTCACTTCTGAACCTGCAACGCAATGAGAGGCTGCTGGAGCGGGGCATTGCCGCGCGCAAAGACGTTGAGGATGCCCGCACGCAGGCCAGCGTCAACAAGGCTGCCCTGAGCCAGGCAGAAGCTGCGCTATCACTCGCCCGGCTGAACCTCTCGCGGACGGAAGTGCGCTCCCCCCTCACGGGAATTATAGTCAAGCGCTTGCTGAGTGTGGGTGAGCAGGTGGACGGCACGGCTGCCCAGCTGGTGTTTGAAGTGGCGAGCACGTCAGAGGTGGAGCTGTTCGGGAATGTGCCCGCCCTTTACCTCGACAAGATCCGCGTGGGGCAAGCGCTCGAAATCTCCACTGAGGCTTTTCCGGGCAAGACATTTCAGAGTCACGTGGTGGCGATCTCTCCCGCCGTTGATCCCGCCACCAACGTGGGGCTAGTCCGAATCCGAATGGCCAATGGCGCAGGACTGCTGCGGCTGGGGATGTTTCTCAGCGCTCAGGTGCCGCTCGAAACGCATCGCAACGCGCTGGTAGCCCCCCTCGCGGCAGTATACCGTGACCAGGATGGAAACCCGGAGATTTACCGCGTGCAGGGCGAAAAAGCGGAGGCGGTCCCGGTAAAACTGGGGCTCGAAACAAAGGACCGCGTCGAGCTGCTCTCCGGGGCGCAAGAGGGAGAGACCATAATCCTCGGCGGAGGCTACGGTCTTCCCGCACAGGCCAAAATCAAGGTCAAATCATGAACGTCGTCCGCTTCTGTCGCCAGAACAGTCGCGCCGTTTACCTGCTGACGGGCTTGCTGGTGGTTGCGGGCCTGGTTTCGGTTTTCCGCTTGCCCAGCAACATCTATCCCGAGCTTTCCTTCCCGCGCATCGTCATCCTCGCGCACGCGGGTGATCTTTCGCCTCGAAACATGCTCCTCACGGTGACGCGACCTCTCGAAGAGGAGGCGCGGACAGTGCTGGGTGCACGCCGCGTGCGCTCCAGGACCATCCGGGGGGCCACCGAGATTTCCGTTCTGTTCAATCCCGACATGGATATGCAGTATGCGCTTCAGCTCCTGCAGGCGCGCGTCAGCGACGTCAGAACGGACCTGCCCGCGTCCACCGACATCTCGGTCGAGCGCATTACACCCACGGCGTGGCCCATCCTCATGTTTGTCCTGAACGGCAACGTCCCGGACTCGGACCTGCGCGATTATGCCTACTACAACCTGCGTCCGCTCTTCAGCCGGGTGCCGGGCGTGGCGCTTGTCGAAGTCCAGGCCAGCCAAACGCGCGAGGTTTCTGTAATCGTCGATCCGCAGAAGATGCTCGCCCACCGCCTTTCCTTGCCGGACATCGCCGACCGCCTGCGCGCCACCAACGGGGTGACCTCCGTCGGCCGATTGGACAAAGACTATTCACGCTATCTCGTCTTGGCCACCGGCCAGTTTACCGACCTGGACGATATTCGAAATTCCGTCGTGGCGGTGGAGGGCCAGACGCCCATCCGGGTTTGCGACCTCGGTGAAGTCCGGGACGGAGTCGAGGATCCCCGCATCCTGGTTTACGGGAACGGCAGGCCGGGAGCCTTGCTCAGCATCTCACGCCAGATTGGTGGGAACATCCTGCAAGTCGCCGATCAGGCCAAGGCGCTGGCGAAAGACCTGGGCTCGGCAATTCCCAGGACGCTGCACCTCTCGGCCGTTTACGACTTGGCGGAATTCGTGCGCGAGGCGGTGGCCAGTATCCGCGATGCAGTCCTGATCGGATGTTTGCTCGCGGTTGTTATTCTCTTCGTCTTTCTGCGCGAAAGCCGCACCACCCTGATTGCGGCAACTACACTTCCCATCACCGTCGTTAGCACCTTTTTCTTCATGAATTTGTTCGGGAGCACGCTCAACCTGATGTCGCTGGGTGGGTTGGCCATTGCCATCGGACTGATCATCGACGACGCGGTGGTCATCATTGAAAACATCTACCGCCATCTCGGACTTGGCGAGCCGCCCGCCGAAGCGGCAGAAAAAGGAACGCAGGAGTTGCTGAGCGCCGTCATCGGCTCTACGGCAACTACCGTGGTTGTGTTCTCTCCCTTGAGCCTGCTGAAAGGTGTGGTGGGCGATTTCTTCTCGGCGCTTTGCCTCACCCTTGCCGTGTCGGTGCTTCTCTCGCTCGTATTCGCGCTAACCCTCATTCCCCTCCTCTCCCAAAGGTTTCTTTCCCCGGAGCGTCACCGTGTGACGGCGGAGAGTTTCATCCTGCCCATCAATCGTGCCTATGAAAAGGCCGTTCGGTGGTCGCTTCGCAAGCGTTGGGTGGTGGCAGCAGCTACCCTGGCCTCCATCGCCATTGCCGTGTTTCTTTACACGCGCGCAGAAACCGGCTTTCTTCCTGAGATGGACGAAGGTGGCTTTGTCCTCGACATGTGGACACCGCCGGGAACTTCGCTGGCGGAGACTGACCGTATCGATCAACTGGTGGGGGACCAGGTCCAAAAGACACCTGAAACCGAGGCCTTCTTGCGCCGCACCGGCGCGGAGATGGGGCCTTTCGCCACCACTCAAAACACGGGCGAGATTGTGGTCAAGCTGAAACCTCGCTCCCGGCGCGCCCGCAGCATCTACGAGACCATGAATGAGCTCCGCCAAACGATCCTCAGCAGGATTCCCGGGGTGCGGGTGGAGTTCACGCAAGTGCTCCAGGACATGATTGGCGATATGGAAGGAACCCCCAACCCCATTGAGGTGAAAATTTTCGGCAGTAACATGCCTGAACTGGAGCGGCTTGCGGACGAGATCGGGCCGAAAATGCAGCAGATCCCTGGCATCGTGGATTTCCAGGGTATCCTCAAGGGCAACCCGGAAATCGTGGTTGACGTTGATCCTGTCCAGGCGGGGCATCTGGGTCTCACCGTGGACCAAGTCTCGCAGCAGGTCAGGGCGGGGCTGCTGGGGTTGACGGAGACCGATCTTCGCCAGACCGACCGCACCATCGGCATCCGCGTGCGCTTTCCGGATTCGTTCCGGTATAACTACCCGGACGTGCAGCAGTTCCCCATCCTCACGCCGAGCAAGCAGATTGTGCCGGTTTCCGCTCTGGCCCGGCTCGAGACCGTCCAGGGCGAGAGCGAATTGACGCGCGAGAATCAGCGCTTGATGGTGGCGCTTTCGGCGCGACTCGAGAACCGCGGCCTGGGAAGCGCCGTGCGCGACGTGAAGAACCTCCTGAGCACGATCCAATTTCCAGTGGGGACCACCTATGAAATGGGCGGGCTCTATGAAAGCCAGCAAAGCTCCTTCCGCGACCTCCTCTCCGTCCTCGGCCTCGCGCTGGCGGCGGTTTTCATCGTGCTGGTGATCCAGTTCCGCGCCTTCGCCCCCGCCCTGATTATTATGTCGGCTGCCCCGCTTTCACTCCTCGGCGTCTTCGTGATGCTGCTCGCCACCGGGACGGCGCTCAATGTCTCGTCATTCATGGGGATCATCTTGATGGTGGGGTTGGTCGTAAAGAACGGCATCATCCTTTTTGAGTACGTTCACAAGCTCTGGGAAGAGCAGGGGATGCCGCTCAGCGAAGCCTTGGTGCAGGCCGGCAAAATCCGTGTGCGTCCCATTTTGATGACGACTCTGTGTACGCTTTTTGGCTTGCTTCCGCTGGCGCTGGGTCTGGGGGCGGGAGCGGAATTGCAAAAACCCTTGGCCCTGGCCGTCATCGGCGGCCTCTCCATCTCAACTTTCATTACTTTGCTGGTGATGCCGGTGCTCTATTCCTTGCTCGAGCAGAAGCGCGCGTGAGTACGTTGGAGAAAAGGGGCTGGGGGCTAGGGGCTGGGGAAATTCTGAATTCTGAATTGTTCTCTTCCTTCTCCCCAGTGCCTACTTTCTTCTACATACTGCCTTGAAATCTTGATTCAGCAAACTCGGTGCTAATGAGTCAAGTTTTCCATTTCTGGCTTTGCTCCCCGTCAGGGGAGCACTTTGAGTAGCCGTGGGTGAAACCCACGGATAGGAACGGATCAAGCAACATCCGGCCCTGAAAGGGCCGAACCACCTTGGACAACCCCTTGCGGGGTTGGACGGCCTTTCAGGGGAACACCGACCGTGGGCTTGCGCCCACGGCTATTCACGGTCCACCGCTTCGCGGTGAGAACATGCTCGTGGATCCATGGCAAAGCCTCGCTAGTTTCCAATTTTCAATTTCCAGCTTCACTCCCTGGCCGCGGCGAGGGCTGCCCGAGTTGAGCCCATGGTCATCTCGAGGGATTCTTTGGGAATGCTGGTTACGAAGAGCTTGATCAGCCAGCCCAATCCTGTGGGAATGTCGCGGGTGAGGGAAATTGACTCGCACTCGATGTAGACCCCGCCGTGTTTCTCCTCAAACCTCCAGTAGGAATTGATTCGCCAAAGGAACCCTCCGTCCTGGCCGACGGGCTTTTCGCGCTCATTCGGTGTGTCGGCATTGGCTACTTCGGCGATTCTGGTTGAATAAGAGCGGCTGTACCAGCGCGTGGAATCAATGGGGTAATAATGAACGTCGTGATTGGTGTTGAGCGTGACCGTAATGACTTTCTTTTTCCGCAGGCGATAATAGATCTTGAAGTCATTCCCGTCGCGGCTGATCAGACGTGAGCCAACCACCTCCGGCTTATAGATATCCTGGTGGTGATTGTAATCCTGCGCCAGAGCGATCGTCTGTGGAAGATTGGCGCCCGGAACGAAAACTGCTCCCAGCCAATGATGGATGATCGCCTCCGGCGCCTCCATCGTGCGACCGGAAGCATCGAGCGTCTGAAGCTGCTCCATAAAGATCTCACCGCGCTGGAGTGCGCCCAGGACTTCGGAGCGGCGCGGCAGAGGAAGTTCATCCAGATACAAGAACTTTTCAGTTTGTGAAACTTCCCCATTGATTCGTGCCTCAGTCAACTGGACGTACCTGTCGAAGGCCTCAACGGTTTTCGGCTTCAGCTCGGCGCTCATCACTTCGGGCGCTTGCACCCCTAAAATCAGTATCGCCAGGAGAATGGTGAGCCACTTGATGGGTGTCGGTAGCAACATCATCCCTCAACCATAGCACATCTGGCCAAGCTTAGCCGGACGCTGAAAAATGCTCGTAGCGGCGGGCCTCAGTCCGGCAATGGGGGAAGAGCAGGATTCAGGATTCGGAATTCAGGACAGACAAGACCAGGGCACACATGCAGGAGGCTGGGGCAATTTTCGGTCTTAGATTCGCCAAACTCTCGACCCTCGACTGCCTCATGAGGGCGGAGAATTTCCAATCCGTTTGGATTCTTACCGCCAAACTCTGTGCAGGTTGTCGCACACATTCTTGCGGTATCGCCCTTTTCGACTTTCAACTTTCGACTCTCGACTCTTGACCCTGACTGTACCTGGCTTTGACAAACTCCTGGCAACCCGCGTAAGATTCATGCTTTGAATCAATCCAGTAATCGTGAACAACGGAGGATTATTTATGCCTGTTAAGGTTGGAATCAATGGTTTTGGGCGCATTGGACGGAACTTGCTGCGTGCGGCGCTCAACGACCCAGGGATTGAATTCGTAGCGGTCAACGACATCACTGACCCGAAAACCCTGGCTCATTTGCTGAAGTACGACTCGGTATTCGGAATCCTGGCCGCCCAAGTGGCTCACGGCGGAGACTGCATCACGGTCAATGGCAAGTCGATCCGGGTTTTTAAGACCAAGGACCCCGCGGACCTTGATTGGTCCTCTTTGGGCGTCGAGGTTGTGGTTGAATCCACCGGCCTTTTCACCAAGGCGGAGGACGCAAAGAAGCACTTGAAGGGCACCGTGAAGAAAGTCATCATTACGGCGCCGGCCAAAGGTGAAGACATCACCATCGTGCTGGGGGTGAATGAGCATGCCTATGACCCGGCCAAGCACCACATCATCTCGAACGCTTCCTGCACCACCAACTGCCTGGCCCCGGCGGCCAAGGTGGTGCACGAGAACTTTAAGATCCTCAAGGGTTCGATGACCACCATTCATGCCTATACTAACGACCAGCGCATCCTGGACCTGCCCCACAAGGATTTGCGGCGAGCGCGCGCTGCGGCGCTTTCGATGATTCCGACGACGACCGGCGCCGCCAAGGCCATTGGACTTGTGATACCCGAACTCAAGGGCAAGCTGGATGGTTACGCCATGCGCGTCCCCACCCCGGACGTTTCGGTGGTTGACTTGGTATCGCTCGTCGAGAAGCCCACCACGGCCGAAGAAGTGAACGCCGCTCTCAAGAAGGCTGCGGAAGGCCCCATGAAGGGCATTCTGCAGTTCGTCGAAGAGGAGTTGGTCTCCAAAGACTTCACCGGCAATCCGCACTCCTCCATGGTGGACGCCGGCTTCACCAAGGTCATCGATGGCAACCTGGTGAAGGTGATCGCCTGGTACGACAACGAGTGGGGTTACTCCTGCCGCGTCAGGGACCTGATCAACTTCGTGGCGAAGAGCCTCT
>JBEKVC010000068.1:0-10729 GCA_049514395.1 Terriglobia bacterium | reverse complement strand
ATTCCGCGTTGAAAACTACCTGACCGTTCCCTTCCTGCTGCTCTTCTTCATAGGCTATTCCTATATGGGGATGATGTCTCTTTTCCAGACGCCTCTGCGGCGGCTTTGGAATTCACTACCCGCCCTAAGCCGATCGCGTCCGGCCTCACAAGAGACATAGTCTGAGACTGTCCAGGCCGCTCGCGACTGCGGTCTGTCAGGGAGTGTCCCAATTCGAATGTAGATCCACCTCCCGCCATGGCAGGCCGGGGCAAGCCCCGGCCCTACTATTTGTCACAGCACAAGGTGTAGGAAGCCCGACTGTGCTACACTCCCGATTCCTCGGAGGTCTCCGTGCAAATAACTCGATCGCGAAGCTTCTATCTGCTGTTGCTGGCTCTCTTGCTGCCGCCTTTCGTGCTCCCGGCTCTGGCTTGGGAGCGCGAACCACTTTCGGTTTTTCATGAGCGGCGCGCGCGCTTGGTGCGCGAGACTGGCGGTGACGGCGTCATCGTGCTTTTCGGTTACCGGGACGCGGACATGGCCGCAAGCGTGACGACGTTCCATCAGAACGAGAACTTCTACTACCTCACCGGCTGGAACGAACCGGAAGCCATGATGTTGCTGGTTCCGAAGGCTCCGAAGCCCGGCGCCACATTGGAGCTGGAGAGGGAAGTTCTTTTCATACCGGCGCACGACTTCCGCGAGGAGAAATGGACAGGGCCGAAGCTCGGGCCCGACGATGCCGACGCGAGCGCGCGCAGCGGCTTCCCCACTCTCAAGGTGACCTCCCTGTTCCAATCAGAACTTCTGGAAGCGCTCAAGAATTTCCCCAAAATCTATACGGAGCTGACTCCTCAGCCTGAAAGCGGCGAGGATTATTTCCAGGCTGAGGTTGTGTCCAAGCTGCGCAAAATGGCCCCGCTGGCGAACCTTGCCGACGTGCGCCCATACGTAGAGCGCCAGCGAGCGGTGAAATCGCCGGGCGAGATCGCCCTGATCCAGAAAGCCGCAGACGCTTCTATCGAAGGGCACCTGGCGGCAATGAAAACGGTCCGTCCGGGCGTCTGGGAGTACGAGACAGCGGCGCGGATGGAGTACGAGTTCCGGTGGCGCGGATGCGAATGGCCTGCTTACCCACCCATCGTCGGTTCAGGGTTCTTTTCAACGGTCTTGCACTACGATGCTGACGATCAGCAAATGAAGGATGGCGACGTAGTGCTAATGGATGTGGCGGGTTCCTATAGCGGTTACGCCAGCGACATCACGCGCACGCTGCCCGTCAACGGCCACTTTACGCCGCGCCAGCGCGAAATCTACGAGATTGTTTTGGGCGCCCAGAACGCCGCCATGGCCGCCGCCAAACCCGGCATGAGCCTGCGGCGAGGCAAGAACAGCCTCCACGATATCGCCTACGCCTACATCAACACCCACGGCAAAGACCTGAATGGAAACCCGCTCGGCCAGTACTTCATCCACTTGCTCGGCCATTCGGTCGGCCTGAACGTTCACGACCCCATGAACTACAACCAGCCTCTTGAACCTGGCATGGTGGTCACAATGGAGCCGGGCATCTACATACCCGAAGAGAGAATCGGGGTGCGCATCGAGGACGACATCCTCATCACCAAGGATGGCTATGAACATCTGACCCGCCGCCTGCCGCGCACGGTGGAAGAAATTGAGAAGCTGATGGCCGGCAAGTGATCCTGCGAGGGTAGCCTCCCAATTCGAATGTAGGGCCGCCCCTTGGGGCGGCCTAGGCCGGGGCAAGCCCCGGCCCTACGCCGCAGGTTAGGACACTCCGCCGCGAAGAACAGGCTTTCCTTAACGTGTTTACGGAGGTAGAATAGAACTCCAGCGTTGCTCGTAAAGATTTGCCCGGGCTGTGGGTCGTGGGGCGCCACATCAGCCTGCGCGTATTCTGAAGTCACACATGTTTGATGCTTTACAAGGTCGTTTCCAGAAGGTTTTCAAGTCCTTGCGCGTTCAGGGAGTTCTGAACGAGGAGGTGGTGGACGAGACCCTGCGCGAGGTGCGGCTTGCCTTGCTCGAGGCCGACGTCAACCTGAACGTGGTCAAAGCCCTGCTCGATCGGGTACGCGTGAAAGCCCTGGGCGAAGAGATTCGGTCAAGCCTTTCGGGGGGCCAGGAAGTGGTTCGGATCGTTCGCGATGAGCTCATTGAAATTCTTGGGCGCGAGGCCTCGCTTCTTACGTTTTCGAAGGAATACCCCACGGTTTTCCTCCTGGTGGGATTGCAAGGTTCCGGCAAGACTACCACGGCAGGCAAATTGGCGCTTTGGCTTTCCAGCCGTAAGCGGCGACCCATGCTGGTTTCAACGGACGTTTACCGTCCCGCAGCGCGCGAACAACTCGCCGTGATCGCCAAGGCGATCCAGGTTCCCTGCTTTGCCGCCCAGGGAATTAACTCGCCCCTCGATCTGGCGCTGGCGGCGCGCAAGGACGCGGCGGACCGCGGGCATGATGTGCTGATCGTGGACACTGCCGGGCGCCTGCACATCGATGAAGAGATGATGCAGGAAGTCAGCGATCTACGCACCCGCCTGCGCCCCAGCGAAGTGCTTCTGGTGGCCGATGCCATGGTCGGCCAGGACGCCGTGCGCAGCGCCCAGGACTTCCACGAGCGGCTGGGAACCACCGGTGTGATCCTGACCAAGCTCGACGGGGACGCGCGCGGCGGCGCGGCGCTCTCCATCCATCACGTCACCGGCCAGCCCATCAAGTTTATCGGAGTGGGCGAGAAATACGATGCGCTGGAAGTCTTTTACCCGGACCGGATTGTGTCGCGCATCCTGGGCATGGGCGATATTCTTTCCCTGATCGAAAAGGCGGAAGAGAAGATCGATAAGCAGACGGCGCTGGAGGTCCATCGCAAGCTACAAACGGATACTTTCACGCTGGAGGATCTTCGAGATCAGCTTCGTCAGGTGCGGAGCCTCGGGCCGATGGACCAGATGCTCGGCATGCTCCCCCAGGTGGGCATTTTCAAGAACGCCGGTAAGGCGCGCGTGGACGAGAAGGAGTTGACCCACATCGAGGCGATCATCAACTCCATGACTCCTCAGGAGCGCCGCAATCACGAGATTATCAACGGGCGGCGGCGCAAGAGGATTGCGAAGGGGAGCGGCACCAGCGTCCAGCAGGTGAATCAGGTCTTGAAACAGTACTTCCAAATGCGCAAAATGATGAAATCGTTCAGCCAGAACTTCCTGGGCCGACAACTCAACCGGCTGAAGGTGCCGGCGGGGGAGGGCGGTGTGAACGTCTGAAGGCCAGCGATGATACTGGCCGGGGCACCCGCCGCGGCGGGTGGTTTTTCGGCTCAAGAGCAAGCGGCAGTTTAGCCGGTGCGAAATGCCGCGGGTTTCTTAGCCTTCAAAATTTGGACGTCGAGGGGGACGATTGTTAAGGATACGTTTGGCCCGAACAGGAGCCAAGAAGAAGGTCAGTTACAGAATTGTGGTCATTGATGGCGAGAAGGCACGCGATGGGCGCTTCCTGGAGATACTTGGTCACTACAATCCGCGCCGGCATCCTCCGGAGTTGGTCTTTGATAAAGAACGCGCGAACTATTGGATTAGCCGGGGTGCCCAGCCTTCCGAGACGATTCAGAGCCTGCTTAAGAAGGCGCCGGAAGTCCCGAGCCAGAGCTGATGACACTCGGGCGGTTGCCGGGTTCAGGCCGGTGCGAGTTGCAATCATTTGTTCTAACACACCCTTTCCATTTCGGGATTCAAGTAGGAGCTGCGTACTAGGGAGGGCCACATGAAGGAACTGATCGAAGCAATCGCAAAGGCGCTGGTCGACAATCCTGACCAGGTGTCGGTGCGGGCCGTAGAGGGCGAGCAGGTGACGGTGTTGGAACTTCGCGTGCACCCTTCAGACCTGGGGAAGGTCATCGGCAAGCAAGGCCGAACGGCACGCTCCATCCGCACGATTCTCAATGCCGCGGGGATGAAGCTGAAGAAGCGATACACCCTGGAGATTCTCGAGTAGGAGGTCCCTCGGAATCGCTTCCGGAGCGCGGGCGTCTCGCCCGCATGTAGCAGTGGGCAGGATGCCCGCACCGCAACGGGCGAGACGCCCGCGCTCCGGAAGGCGCGTAGGGATTGGGCAAACTTGGCCGAGGACGTGCCAGATCGCTTCCTTGCCGTCGCTTGCCTCATTCGTCCACAGGGGCGCCGGGGGGAAGTCCTGGCCGAACTGCTGACGGATTCTTCCTCACGCCTCCAAGGACTCCGGCAGGTGTTCCTGGAGAATCCTGGAAAGGCTCCTCACCCCATCAAGGTAGAGAATGTCTGGCCCCACAAGGGCCGGGTGGTGATCAAGTTTTCGGGTGTCGATTCCATCGATAGCGCTTCTCGCTTGAAAGGCCGGCATGTGCTGATTCCGGCGGAAGAGAGAATGCCACTTCCTCCGAATCACTATTACCTCTGGGAACTCCAAGGGTGCCGGGTCGTTTCGGAACGCGGGGGAAGGCAAGTGGAGGTGGGCACGGTGACAGATATCGAGCCCACGGGCGGTGTTGATGTTCTTCACGTGGCGACCTCGCGCGGGGAAGTTCTGATTCCCCTGGCCCAGGCCATCTGCACGAAGATCGACACGGAAGCGAGGACCATCTTCATTGACCCGCCCGAGGACTTGTTGGACTTGAATGCATGACGTTTGACGTTATCACCATCTTTCCGGACTTCTTCAACAGCGTGCTGGAGCACGGCGTGCTCAAGCGCGCGATGGCCGGCGGCCAGGCCAGCATCCGGTTGCATGACTTGCGCGACTTCACCGAGGACCGCCATCGAACCGTGGACGACCGGCCCTTCGGGGGCGGGCCCGGAATGGTTTTCAAGCCCGACCCGGTCTTCAAAGCCGTCGCCGCGCTTGAAGCTGGAATGCCGGGCCGGTGCCTCCCCGTGATCCTGCTTTCGCCACAGGGAAGGCTCTTTACCCAAACGGTGGCCGAGGAGTTGATGCGGCAGGATCGCCTCGTGCTGATTTGTGGCAGGTACGAGGGGGTGGACGAACGCATCGCGGAGCACGTGGCCACCGACGAGATCTCGATTGGGGACTACGTGCTGAGTGGTGGGGAACTTCCCGCCGCGTTGATTATGGAATCCGTGGTCCGCCTCCTGCCAGGGGTTCTGGGCAACGAAGAATCCGCGCCCCAGGATTCCTTTACGACCAGGCAGGCAGGCTCCCGCGAATTCCGACACGGCCTGCTCGATTTTCCCCATTACACGCGGCCCGCAGAGTTCCAGGGTTGGAAAGTCCCGGAAGTCCTGCTTTCGGGGAATCACGAAGAGATTCGCCGCTGGCGCCGGCAGCGAGCCCTCGAGAAAACATGGCGGAGGCGGCCCGATTTACTGGCCGGCTTTCCCTTGAGCGAAGAAGACCGGCAATGGCTGGATACCCTCCAGCGCGAGGGGTGCGAACCGGTCGCTATTTCAGGTTTGGGAGAACAGAAATTATGAACGCGCTCGAAAAGGTTGAACAACTGCAAATGAAGACAGACTTGCCCTCGTTCCGGTCCGGAGACACCGTGCGTGTGCACGTCAAAATCAAAGAAGGCGACAAGGAACGAATTCAGGTCTTCGAAGGCACAGTCATCGGCCAACGGCGAGCCCGGAATCACTCCACCTTCACGGTTCGCAAGACCTCCTTCGGCCAGGGAGTGGAACGCATTTTCCCCTTGCACTCACCCATTATCGATAGGATCGAAGTGGTCCGTTCCGGCCGGGTGCGCCGCGCCAAGCTCTACTACCTGCGCAAGCTGCGGGGCAAGGCAGCGCGACTACGCGAGGTCCGAACAGAACAGGAAGCCTGACGGAAGCGTCTGGCCGGCGGGGAGTGGCGCCGGCGCCCGCCCCGACTGTCGGGGCGCTACGAAGAATGGTTGTCGTAGCGCCGCTGTCCGGGTGGCGCGAAGGATGGTTGTCCTTATATTTCGGAAACGCCCGTAAGTTGCATCAGCGGTTATGGCTCACACCATGCCGGCCTTGCGAAACTCCGGTGAATTCAAGTGTACGCGGAGGCTGGAGGAGCAGGCCCTCCGCGCGGGGTGGCGTCTGGTTGCGGGATGCGACGAAGTGGGACGAGGGGCGCTCCTCGGCCCCCTCTATGTCGCCGCCGTCATTCTCGATCCCGCCCAACCTATCCCGGGCGTGGATGACTCAAAAAAACTCACCCCCCCTGAGCGCGAATCGCTTGCCCTACAAATCACTGAAAAAGCCCTTGCTTTCCAGGTTGTGTCTCTTTCGGCGGCTGAGGTTGATGCCCTGAACGTGTACGAGGCGTCAAGGCAGGGGATGATCCGCGCGTTGCTGGCCCTCGACCCGGCGCCCGAATTCATCCTGACAGACGCCATGCCTCTCCAGGGCTCTCATAAGGCCACCGGGTTTGTGATTCCTCACCGCGCGGTGGTCCACGGCGACGCGCTCTCGGTCTCCATTGCCGCTGCCTCCATCCTGGCCAAAGTGGCCCGCGATGCGCATCTCCGAGCCCTTGATCGCTTGTACCCACAGTATGGCCTGGCAAGGAATAAGGGTTATGGGACGCGAGAACACCTTGAAGCTCTCGCCGTCTACGGTCCTTGTACCGAGCACCGGAAAAGCTATCAGCCTGTGAAGGATTTCCTGCTTCCGCTTTTCCCGTTTTCGGGTGCGCCGTAGCAATCCAGCGGAGGGCGCTTTTCGAGGACCGAAAGGCACCATGCTATACTCGGAAATAGCTCGAACGGGAAACTGTCCACCGGGCAGAAAGGTGGAGTACTCCCCCTAAGTTTTGTGGGCTCGCTCTCTAAGACGCAAGTGGACCAACTCGGTGACCGCCTTCGAAAGGGAAAAATTGCAGAGGGCGATTTTCGCCTACTTGATGCTTATCGTGGGTCGTTTGCAGAGGCCTATGAAGAAGTTGTGGCCATCATCCGGGACACGGCGGAGTTGGAACCAACAGGACGACCAGCGAAGTCCACGACTTCAATAATAGAAAAGCTTCACCGAGAGACAATCCGGCTGAGCCAAATGCAGGACATCGCCGGATGCCGTTTGGTTGTGCCGAGTCTGCTAGTGCAAAATCAAGTTGTGGAACAACTGAAGAGCGTGCTCGCGAAAGCCGTCGTAATCGATAGGCGGAAACGACCCAGCTTCGGCTACAGAGCCGTTCACATCATTGCCACGGCGCAGAACAAGCCGATTGAGATTCAAGTTCGGACCGAGTTACAGCATGCCTGGGCCCAGATGTCTGAGAAACTATCGGACGTCGTCGATCCAGCGGTGAAGTACGGAGGTGGCGATTCCGTCACTCAAGAAATCTTGGCGCGTTTTTCGAAGATCATTGCCTCATTCGAGGACAAGGAGTCGGTGGCTTCGGCAGCGGAACTTGTTGATGGACTAAGGCAGTTACTGATCTATGCGATCGAAAAGTGGACAAGCAACCCGAAGTCGGGGGAGGGCAACTGACATGCTCTTCTTAATTGAATATGATCGTCCCCGAGGATCAATCGTTCAGTTGCGCGAATTTGACGATGCTTCTCGAGCGGTCGCGGAGGATGAGCGGCTCAAACTTGAGCTTGGGCTGAAGCGCCAAGGCATCGAGCACGAAGTCGTGCTTCTGGACGCTCCCAGCAAAGAGGCACTCCGGCGCACTCACAGTCGGTACTTCGAAAGCGTGGTCGAACTGGCGCGCGGCTCAGCTCAAGTGCAAGCCTTGCTTACGGGCGGGGCGAAATCGCCGCGCGAATCTGAAAAGTGACGGACATGTCATCGTTACTCATCAAGAGCGGTCACGTGATATCTCCCGAAGACCAGTGGGACGGCGAGCTCGACGTGCTCGTGGAAGACGGCGCGATTCGCCGCATCGCACCCCAAATCAGCGAGGCGGCTGACGAGCTGGTGGAGGCAGCCGGCAAAGTCGTCTCACCGGGCTTCGTCGACATCCATGTTCACTTGCGCGAGCCCGGCGGTGAAATCTCCGAGACGCTGGAGACGGGATTGGCAGCCGCGGTGGCCGGAGGCTTTACCGCCGTCTGTCCCATGCCCAACACCAAGCCGGTTATCGACCGCCCGGAGCTTGTGCGCGCCATGATCGACAAAGCGCAGCGAATCGGCTTGGCCCGCGTGCTTCCCATCGCCGCAGTTTCAATGGGGAGCCAGGGGGAATCGCTTACCGATTTTCGGGCGCTGGCGGCGGCCGGTGCGGTGGCCTTTTCCGACGATGGACGGCCGGTGAAGAATGCCGGCTTATTGCGGCGCGCTTTGGAAGCGGCGCGTGAGGTCAATGCCCCTTTGATGGACCACTGTGAAGACCCCAGCTTGAGCGCCTCCGGGGTGATCAACGAAGGCCCGGTCTCAAAGCAGCTTAAGGTCAGAGGCATTCCCAGCGCCTCGGAAGACGTTTGCGTGGCCCGCGATCTGATCGTCGCGGAGTCTGTCGGCGCGCGCCTGCACGTGTGTCACGTGTCCACCGCGCGTTCCATCGACCTGGTGCGCCTGGGCAAACGCCGTGGCATCCGCGTGACTTGTGAGGCGACGCCGCACCATTTCACGCTCACCGACCAGGCCGTGCTGGAACAGGGTACGAATGCCAAAGTGAATCCTCCGCTGCGCAGCGCCCAGGATGTTGAAGCCGTTATGGCAGGGCTTATGGATGGAACGGTTGACGCCATCGCCAGCGACCACGCTCCTCACGCCCCCGAACTCAAAGCCAAGCCTCTGGCGAGCGACGCCCCCTTTGGCGTCATCGGTCTGGAGACGGCGCTGGGCCTGGCGCTTACTCAATTGGTCCACACCGGCAAGATCTCGATGTGGCATCTCGTCTCCTTGATGAGCACCAACCCGGCGCGTATCATCAACCAGCCCTATGGCAGCCTTAGCGTGGGCGGGCCAGCCGACATCACCATCTTCGACCCCGAGCTCGAGTGGACCTACCACGCCGCCGCAGGTCGCTCCAAAAGCCGCAATTCGCCCTTCGATGGGTGGAAGTTTAAAGGTGCTGCCGTTGCGACTGTCGTCGGTGGGAGAGTGGTTTACCGCCGTACATAATCGGCAACCAAAGTAGCTAGTAGGCAGAAAGCAGTGAGCAGAAGTGGTTTTTCAGTACCGCTGGTTGCGATCTTCTTCGCGCGCCGGGAAGATTCCTTCCATCGGGATGTAGGCCCGTCAGGGCCGATATCATGTGGCCCACGGCGACAGCCGTGGGGGGAATACATCCGACGACATTTCTGGAGCCCCGGCAGGGGCGACATCGGCACACAGCAAGCGTTGGGAGCGAATCTGCGCAGGTTTTATGTCGCCCCTTGCGGGGCTTGGCCAAATGCGCTGGGACTCGCCCCCACGGCTCACGCCGTGGGCTAAAATGTGCCGCCCGCTACGCGGGCTGTTGCGGTTCTGCTTACTGCCTACTGCCTACTGGCTTCGTGCGGCTGCCAGGTTTGACGGCGGGGATGCCGGACTTGCAGAGAGGACATTCGGCGGGATTGTAGTTTTGAATGGATAAGGTTAACAACGCCACCTTGGGCACGCCGAGGTCGGCCGCGCCGCCGCCGCGGTCGATCAGCGCCCCGGCGCCGACCACCTTCCCTCCGGCTTCCTCAACACATCTCATCGTTTCACGCGTCGAGAGGCCTGTGGTCATCACGTCTTCCACGATGAGTGTCGGCTCACCGGTAGCCAGGCTGAATCCCCGGCGCAGAGTCATGTTGCCGTCCTGCCGCTCCGTAAAAAGCGCCCGAATGCCGAGCGCTCGGGCGACCTCGTGAGCCACCAGGATTCCGCCCAGCGCAGGCGCAGCCACCACCGTTGCGCCCACATGCCGCAACTTCGCAGCGAGTTCGGAGCACAGTTGTTCAGCGACTTTCGGGTGTTGCAACACCAGCGCGCATTGTATGTAGCGGTCGCTGTGCAAGCCCGAGGAAAGGATGAAGTGGCCCTCGAGGAGAGCCGAGTTCTCGCGAAAGACTTTCAGGATTTCGTTTTCGGTCATGAGTTGCGTCCCCTGGTGTAGGGGCGAGCGGCGCTCGCCCCAGGGCCGAACGCCGTTCGGCCCTACAAGGCCTGTCTGGCTGCAGCGCTGGGCCGCGCTGTGCTCAACGCCCCTTCCATCTCGGCAACAATCGCATCCGCGGCAGCGACCGGATCAGGCGCGCCGGTAATCGGTCGTCCCACGACCAGATAATCCGCTCCCGCTGCGATGGCGCTCGCCGGGGTCGCAACGCGAGCCTGGTCGTCTGTGGCGGCGGAGGCGGGCCGAATCCCTGGTGTGACAATCAGAAACCCGGGGCCGCACGCCTGTCGAATGGCGGAGATTTCGCGCGGCGAGGCCACCACGCCATCCAGTCCTGCACTTTGCGCCAAGCGAGCCAGCCGGATCACGGCTTCGACCGGCGTTCCCGAAATGCCCAACTCCTCGAGATCCTGGCTTGCGAGGCTGGTCAGGACGGTTACCGCCAGCACCTTTGGGCGCGCCTCATCCCCGACCACAATCCCGGCGGAGCCCTGCATCCGTCGGCTGACGGATTGCAGGGCGGAGCGCGCTCCTTCGAGCGCCGCTTCCATCATTTTCCGCCCACCCGATGCGTGGACGTTCACCATGCTGACCCCAAGTTCCACAGCTTCGCGGGCCGCCGCCCGCACAGTGTTTGGGATGTCGTGGAATTTAAGGTCGAGGAAAACCCTATGGCCCGTGGTTACGAGGTAACGGACCGGCACGGGGCCTTCGGCGGTGAAAAGTTCCGA
>JBEKVC010000067.1:0-10975 GCA_049514395.1 Terriglobia bacterium | reverse complement strand
CCGGGTACTATTCGTTGGAAGACAGGTTCCCGGCGTTTCATCTTACCTGCCTGACGCGACGCCGCGACCCAATCTACGTCTCCACCATCGTTGGCCCTCCACCCATGGAAGACTATTGGATGGGCTATGCCGTGGAACGCATCTTTCTTCCCTTGTTTCGCAAGCAGATGCCTGAAGTTGTCGATATGCACATGCCCGCCGAAGGGGTATTTCATAATCTCTTGGTTATCGCGATTCGCAAAAGCTATCCAGGACATGCGCGGAAAGTGATGAACGCCATTTGGGGGCTGCCGGGAGCGATGTTCAGCAAGTGCATCGTGGTGGTAGACCACGATGTGGACGTTCACAACCTGCGCGAGGTGGCCTGGAAAGCTTTCAACCATATCGACCCGGAGCGCGATATCCAGTTCACTCTCGGCCCGGTGGACCAGCTCGAGCACGCCTCCCGCCTCCCTAGTTTCGGCTCCAAGATGGGCGTGGATGCGACCGCCAAATGGCCGTCCGAGGGCTTCACCCGCCCCTGGCCCGACGAGATCAAGATGGACCCGGCGGTGAAGAAAAAAGTGGACGCCCTGTGGGGCGCTTTGGATTTTAGATTTTAGATTTTGGATTAGCTGTTTGGAGTGCGGCAGCTTGCTGCCGCTTTAAACCAAGCCAGCTCGCTGGCTGCGTCTCGGTCCCTGTATCGACAATGTTTTGGCCAGCCTGCGAGCAAGCTCGCAGGAAGACAAAGCGGCAGCAAGCTGCCGCACTCCATAGCGCTTCGCGCCAAGTGACGAGAGCCCCGGAGACTTAATCCATGAAAAAGCCCGGCATTACGATTGACATTCCCGGATTCGGCAAGGTGCAAATCGACGCCATCCTGAGCGATTACACGGGGACCTTGGCCTTCAGCGGAAAGCTTGTGACCGGTGTCAAAGATCGGCTGCTCCGGCTGGCGGAGCTCGTGGATATTCACGTTGTCACTGCGGATTCCTTCGGGACAGCGCAAGAAGAGCTGAAAGGCCTGCCGATTGTTTGGAGAAGGCTGGAGGGAGAGGGCGAGGACGTCCAGAAGCGGCGTTATGCCCTGGGGCTGGATCCCCGATACGTTGCATCCTTCGGTAACGGGAATAACGACCGGCTGCACATGAAAGTCGTGAAAGATGCCGGAGGGTTGGCAATTGCGGTTGAGAACGGGGAGGGTTGCGCGCTGGACGCGATTCTGGCCGCAAACATTTTTGTTGTCGGTGCGGTGAACGCCTTCGACCTGTTGCTTGAGCCGACCAGGCTTCGAGCCACATTGCGCTTCTAAGAATGCCGGGTTACGTCTCCGCGATTTCTCATTGAGCGGCGGCTTGGGCTTCCTGGAGGGTCGGGTATACTGTTAGGACCTCGTCCACCCTGGTCACTTTCATCAGCGTCCTGATCCGGTCTTGCACTGCCACCAGCATTAGGCGGCGTCCGGAATTGACGCAGGAAACGTGCGCGTTGACAATCGCCCCCACTCCTGCCGAATCCATGTAGGGAACCTGGCTGAAATCAAGAATCACCGTTTTTGCCGTCTTTTCAGCCCGCAGAACATCCCGCAAGCCAAACAGAGTGGTGATAGTTATTGGACCATTAAGTTGGAGGATTCGCTCCCCCTCGTGCGCGCCCTGTGTATCTGTGATCGTAAGCTTCTCGTCCCACATGATTGTGTAATATAGAGGGCGGCGCGAACTTTGTCAATAATCAATTGCCTGTTATGAAATGTTACAGCAGTGTTACAATGCAGGAAGTTGAAAATCGACCGGCCGCGGCGGGACAGTCAAAGACGGTGAATATTCCTTTGAGAATTCTGGTAACGGTCAAGAAGCGCTTCGGGAACCGCTACTACTATGTCCTGCGGCGCGGCAGACTTCTGAGGATGACAGCAGGATGGCTTTTTACAGCAACGTGTTTGAGCATTCATTGGCAAGGGCTTGAACCTGTCCGGGTGTCATCTACGGTTAAGCCGTATCCTGCTCGAGAAAGAGCAAGCTCCTCGCGTTGACATATCCCTTGGCAAACCCTAAGATACACGGCAAAGGAGACAACCTTCATGCAACTGACAATCGACCACAGGGAAGTGCAGGGCGTCCGCGTGTTGAATCTTAGCGGTAGAATCATCGCCGGTCCTGAGTGCGATAGCGTGCGCAGTCTCATAAAGGAGTTCCTGGCCAATCATTGGAGTAACATTCTGCTGGACCTCGCTAATGTGACGCGCATTGACAGCACCGGGATCGGCATGTTGGTGGAGTCGGTAATAGTAACTACTAAGGAGGGAGGACAACTGAAACTTGTAAATGTTCCGCGGCTGATTCATAACATCCTTTCCACCCATCGGTTACTGCAGGCGTTCGACATCTATCCAACCGAAAAAGAAGCGTTGGCCAGCTTCACCAAACCGGTGCGCCCAAGCGGCGAATGAAAGTAAGGCCAAGAGCCTTTCCCTCGCCAAGGAGGAGTTCGGTCATGAACAGCATAATTGCGCTTGAAATATCCGGGGTGGTGGTTTGCTGGGTGGTTCTTGCCCATGCGATTTGGAAGTGGGGGCCGGGCTTAAGGAGGAGGTCTGTTCGATGTCCGGAGAAGAGGGTGGGCGCCAGAGTCTTGGCTGACCAGCGCGAGGCCGGATTCGGCTGCCTCAAGGTGGTGGAAGTGAAGGAGTGCTCGCTGTTTGAAAACGCACCGCTTGCATGTGGCAAAGGCTGCCTGGCGCGGTTGTGACGCAGTCCAACTCGCGCCCGAACCCAAGACGCCCACCTAGAGCCCGGTGCTTTTCTATTCGCGTGACGGACGCTTGTTGGGCGGAGTCAAAACCTTGCGGAAACCCCTGATGTCTGTTTTAGCGTTTCTGCCCAACACGCGGTAGTGGTGCAGTTTGGTTTTCTTGTAGCGGGATCTACCTGTCCCGGCCTTCCATGGATCACTAAAGTTCCCCGCAGGGGAACAACATCATTAGCCGTGGGTGAAACCCACGGACAGGGACCCTCAACAAAATTACCTATCGACCCCGAAGGGGTCGAACCCCTTCTATACCAACTCGGCGCCAAACCAAATTCAACCCCTCTGGGATTGGTAAATCATCGGGGCGCATCGTTTCCGTGGGTTTCACCCACGGCTAATGACATTGGACCTCTTCGAGGTCCCCCTTGAAAGCCGCTACAGCAAACTGCACCACTATCCAACATGCCTGCCGACTCATCAGCTCAACCCTACGCGGCTCACTTCGCACTCATTCCTTTTTCAACTTCATAGCTGGTTCGCCGAACGAGACACAGAGTCCAATCACTGCAGGCACCCAGATGTACCACGGAACCGAGTCGTGATAGTGAAACTGTAGGACGACACACACAGCAAACAGCAGAGCTCCAAACATGCTTCCTCCTATAAATGACGAGGTTTTTCGCCCGGCGAAAAAACTGGCCTACTGTCATTCTGAGCGGAGCGAAGAATCTCCGCAGTTGGCTCAGGGCAAACTGCGCGAAGAATCTCGGCACTACCCTGCCCAGCGCCCGCTGAGGGCCAAGGCGACGAACCCCAGGATAAGAAACAGAATCCCCGCCAGCATGGTGGTCAGGGCTTTCTTACCAGCCGTCTTCCATTCGCCTGTGACAAATCCCCAAACATTGGAAGTAATGATAATGGACGACATGAAAAGCGGCCAACCCAAGATGGGACCCAGGCCCGCTAGCTGAGCCGTGGCTGCGCCGTAGATCACTGTGCTTCCGAACCAGAGCACTCCCATCATCGCGCCCAGTACCCAGTTAAGGGCCGTTCCAGGGTGGAAGAAGAGGCCCGCCGTTTTGTTCTTTTTCCACAAGTAGGCGCAGTAAATCAGGTAGGGCACGAGTGCGGCCGTTACCAAGGGTGCCCATATTACATTGGTCTGATTTCTGGGACTAACACCCAGTTGGGCGGCACGGGAAATGAGCGGGGCTCCGAACGCCAAACCGAAGTTGATCAGAGGAGAACCAACCCCGGCCAGAATGCAGATGATCAATCCGGCCTTGAAACTCATCCTCTTCCCTGCCCCTTCTTGCTGGTCCTGAACTGAACTCTGCATGGCCTTCTCTTTATGTCTTCCTGCTACGGCACAAAGCACGATGCCCACCAGCATCAAGGCGACTCCTAAGATGATGACCATGCCTTTGGTCGTGAAAATCACCTCCGAATGCAGTGCCACCAGCGGGACGAGCGACCCCAGTGCGGTCGAAAGGCCTATAGCGATGGCGAAATTCAAGGCGATGCCAAGCGCGGCTATACCCAGCCCGAAGAATATCTGGGCCAGACCAAATCCAACGCCAAATCCCACAAGGAGAAGAATCTGCTGAGCGCCCACCTGCTGGTAGAACGCCACCATGTGGGGCACGGTCACATAAACCATGAACCAGGGAAACATCAACATTCCCACCACCGCCCAAACTGACCAGATGTTCTCCCATTTCCAAAACTTGGCGTACTTCATCGGAGTGGCGAAACTGCCGTTCAGAATTCCAGCCACCAATGCCAAACCAATGGCCAAAGGCACATTCGACATGTAAGAATCCTCGTTTCGGTAGGCTCAGAAGCCGGGTGTAGACTGGAAGTCAGGAATCAGAAGTCAGGAGTCAGGAGTCAGAATCAAGAAGCAAGAAGAAAGAAGAAAGAAGCAAGATGAACCCCTAGTTCATGACACCTGACACTCGGCGCCCGACGCTTAACACCCGGCACCTGACACCCGGCACCTGACACCTGCTTCTGTCACTGCCTTATCTGCCCGGAGCCTACGATCTGGAACTTCACGGAAGTGAGTTCGGGCAAGGCAAACGGACCTCGACAATGGAGTTTCTGAGTACTAATGCCCATTTCAGCGCCCAAGCCGAATTCACCTCCATCGGTGAAGCGTGTGGAAGCGTTCCAATAGACTGCGGCCGAGTCCACCCGATCCAGAAACCTCTGCGCTCGCGTCGCGTCACGGGTGACGATGGCATCGGAGTGCCGGGTGGAGTAACGGTTGATGTGCGCGATGGCAGCGTCCACATCACCCACCACCGCCACCGCCATCTTCAAGTCCGAATACTCGGTCAGCCAATCATCTGGAGAAGCGGCTCGCACCTTGTCTCCGCCGGCCAGCCGGCAAGTCTGCGCGTCGCCCCGCACTTCCACACCGGCGGTCCGCAGCCGCTCGACAATTCTCGGCACATATTCCGCAGCGATGTCCTGATGGACGAGCAGCTTTTCAGCGGCGTTGCACACGGAGGGGCGCTGGGTCTTGGCGTTGATCACAATCCTGTCCGCAAGATCCAGGTCGGCGTCTTTATCCACGTAAATGTGACAGTTCCCTGCCCCGGTTTCGATAACCGGGACGATGGCCTGCTCCATCACGCGATTGATTAATTCCGCTCCGCCGCGCGGCACCAGAACGTCCACGTAGCCGCGCGCTCGCATGAGCTCATGCACAGACTCACGGGAACGGGAATCGAGCAACTCGATTGCCCCCTCCGGCAACCCCTGCGCCCGGTTAAGAAGTTCCACGAGCAGTTCATTGGTATGGACAGCTTCGCGCCCGCCGCGCAGAACCACGGCGTTCCCGGCTTTGAGCGCCAGGACCGCGGCATCCACCGTCACATTGGGGCGGGACTCATAGATTACGCCCACAACCCCGAGCGGCACTCGCACCTTCCGTATGCGCAAGCCGTTGGGACGAACCCAATCGAACAGAACTTCACCCACCGGGTCGGGCAAGCCGATGACAGCCTGGATTCCATCTAGCATGTCGTCGACACGCTTTGGGTTCAGCAGTAAACGGTCGCGGCTGGCGGGACGGAGGTCGTTGGATTGAAGGTCAAGGCTGTTCGCCGCCAGAATTGCCTCCCGGTTCCCTGCTATCAGCTCCGCCATCTCTTGAAGAATTGAGTTCTTTTCCTGCGTGCTTAAGCAGGCCACGTCGGGAGCCGCGGTTCGCGCCCTCCGCAGTTTCTCCGGCGTTGTAGCGCGGCTTGTGGAAGGTATGGCGCTCATGATGGGTTTTCACTCTTGGTCCGCAGTGGCGAAAAATAGGTCCCGACGCGGCGCTGCAAGGCAAGTGGAATAACCTGGGGATGGTTTCCGTTGGCGATCACCACTTGGATTCCAGCCGCCGTGGCCCTGAGTGCCGCTCGCAACTTGGAGCGCATCCCGCCGCGCCCAAGCTGGCTTTTCCCATTGCAGGCAGCTTCCATGGCAGGCGTGACGCGACGAATCAGCCGCACCAACCGGGGCTTTCCTCGGGGGCCCGCGGGCCGGAAGAAGCCGTCCACATCGGTGAGCAGAACCAGCCAGTCCGCCCCCAGGGCGGAAGCCACAAGAGCGCTCAACTCGTCGTTGTCACCGAACGCCCCTTCCAGCTCCCGGACCGAAACGCTGTCGTTTTCATTGACGATGGGCAGCACCTTCATGCGCAGCAACTGGCTGAGTGTATTGCAGAGGTTACGGTACCGAACCGGGGAGGAAAAGTCATCACTCGAAAGCAGCAGTTGGGCAACGACCTTCTTCCCAAAGAGCAGCCTTTCGTAGGTGTGCATCAGCCGGCTCTGGCCCACAGCCGCGGTGGCCTGCATCAATCCCAGCTTCTTCGGCCCCCGCTTGATTCCGAGGGAGAACATTCCGCAAGCGATAGCTCCCGAACTGACGATCACATACTCGTGGTGCGTCAGATCAAGTTGATCGATTAGCGACCGCATCCAACGGAAGTTGATCTGGCCATCCGGGGCTATCAATCTGGTCCCGACTTTGACAACTACACGCATGAAAACACTCCGCCTTCGGCGTCGTACTTGCCCTCCGCGATTTCGCGGCAACTTGAGATTAAGTCCTCAGATTACGGAAAGTCAACAAGCGCAACATCGTGTCTGTGGTCGCTGGCCCGTTGATGAAACGGGGCTAGGCGCCGCAGCGGGCGCCCGCGCCACTCGAACCACGCAGACCTGAATGCAGGTCCGCGGTTCGTTCAGGCCCGGTTAAAGTCCCAGACCTCCAGAACGACTCTGCGTTAAGGGCGGATTGGGGTGATCATCAGGGGTATGGAGGCGCTACTTGCCACCTGAGGCCTGCTTCTTGCCCTCCCAGGAGCCGCTTTCCGTATCACTGGACCACTTGCCGGAAAGCTGCCCCTTCTTAAGTCGTCCCGTTAGCTGGTAGTTGCCTTGTGGCGTGTCGATGTGGATTTCAAGATCAGTTTTCTTAATAGTTCCCGCGCTTATCTGAGTCCCGCCCATGGGCGACGAAACTGATCCCGTCAGCGTATCCTTGGTCTGTTCGAGGTACAGAGTGAATGGCATGTCGCCTTGAGCGCCCCCGTGCGCCGTGCACTCCCATGTCCCGGTAAGAGGGCCGGGTTTAGGTTTTTTCTCACCGGCGTGTAAGGTAGCTGCTACAGCAACGACCGCCAGACACAGAACGATTGAAACCATCTGCCTCATCTTCATGTATTTGCTCCTTATTCAACCTCATTGAATGGGCTGCCTAGCCATTTTACTGCGGCCCCGCCTTTTCCGTCTAGCAGGATGGCGAGAAAAGTTCACGCTCAACAGTCGACAGTCGAAAGCGAACTCGTAAATTTTCCTGCAATCCTCTAACGCATCGGGAGGAGACCCAGTTACGCTCTGTCGACTGTTGACTGTCGACTGTTGACTGTTTTCCTCAAAACCAGAAATGCCAAGTCGTATCGACGAGCGCGTGGGTCAAGGCGGAGGCGGAAATTCTTTGGCGGTTTCGAAACGTGTATCCGTAGAACACCCCTGCCAGCGTAGCCAGAATCGCGTATCTCCAGTTGGGAACCGGAGCGTGATGGAGATGTGACGCCCCGAATACAACCGCGGCAATCAGCAGGCCGTATACGCCCGTGGGCCCTCGGCGAATGCTGCGGCACAAAAGGTTTTGCAGGATTCCCCGGAAAAGCAGTTCCTCCGGGATGGCAACCGTGAGGTAGATGCCAAAAAATTGGAGAGGTAGCTGCCGCCATAAGGAGACGCTCGAAAAGTGCGGATGAATGAATTGCAGCGCCATCCCCAGTGGAATTCCGAAGAGACAAAAAGCGAGGAAATTGGCGAACCCGTCCACCACGTCCTGCTTCCTCCATAACAGCCGGTACCCCATGCCTTCAAGGTTGCGGACCACAGCAAAGGCGTACATCCCTGCGCACACACAAAAGAGTGGACGGAAAAAGTAAAGGTCGTGTGGCCAGGTCCAAATTCCCCTCAACCAGTTTGCGCCGACCGGAAGCCCCAGCGCTACCATGGCGACGACATCCCGCCAGCCGAGGTGTGCGGGGCGATGCAAGCGGTCGGGCAGCAGCAACAATGTGGGCACTACGACGTAGGCCAGCAATTTGCCGGCCCCCGAGTAGGAGAACGAACCTGTTCCAAAGGCGTAAACGAGGTACGGTACCAGCAATAGAAAGGGCAAGCCGATGGCTGCCCAAACCGATTCTACCGCGCGCTGGCGCAGGTAGCGGACGAGACTCGGCTGGCTCAATCCTGCGAACGCGCAAAGGGTAAGGGAAAGACTCAACAGTATGGCCGCCAGCCGCGTGGGGTCGGGATGAACCTGCAGCAAGATGACGGCCTCCGCCGCAGCAGACATGGCGATCAAAACGATAAAGAGGAGGGCTGCTCTTTTCATCACTTCCCGCCTATTTTCGCTGTGGTGCTCTCCCACCGCTGGGGACAAGCTCCTCAGAACCGAAGTCCACTTCGGCCAGGGGGATAAATTGCACGGGGCCGAGTTTCTTCAAGTCCTTCTCGAAGCCGGAGAGATTCCCTACCAACACAATAATATTGTTGTCGGGAGCAAGCCGCTGGCGAGCGGCGTTCCAAACCTCCTCAGCGGTGAGGGCCCGGATCTTTTCAGGGAACCGGTTCCAATAGTCGAGCGGCAGATTATACACCAGCAGTTCCAGCGTCTGGCTGGCGACACCTTCCGAAGTTTCAAAATCCAACGCCAGATGGCCAATCAGGTACCCCTGAGCGGTTTCAAGTTCCTGGGGGGTGATGGGGTGATCGTGCATCCGCTTAATTTGTTCGAGAGCCAGATGCACGCTCTTCATGGTCTCGGGTGTGCGGGTAAAGGTCTTGGCAAGCCACACCCCAGCACTCTGATAGGAGAGAAGCTCACTGGAAGCCCCATACGTCAGACCCTCATGGCTGCGGAGGGCCTTGAAAAGCCGGTTTTCGGAGGGTCCGCCCAGAATTTGGTCGGCGACGCTCAGCGCCAAATAATCGGGGCTCTGCCTTGGTACCCCAAGGTTGCCAATACGGATTTCTGTCTGAACCGCATCCGGCTTGTCAATGGCGACAATCCTATGTGATCCCACCGCCGGCGACGCAGCAGGAATCAGGGGCGCTGCCCGGTTCGTCCATGCGCCAAAGCGCTTTTCCGCGCGTTCAAAAGCCTCGCCTGTCTCGATATCCCCCACAATGGCGAGAACTGCATTCGAGGGTTGATAGTAGTTGTTATAGAAGGCGCGGAGGTCTTCCGGAGTCATTCGACGCACCGAGGGAATGGTTCCGTCCTCGGGGTGGCCGTACGACGTCCCGAGAAAGGCGAGGCGCCTCAAGGCCGCATCGGCAACGTAGTCAGGATCGTCGCGAACAACCTCGAGGCCCGAAAGGGTCTGCTTGCGCTTCCGCTCGACTTCCGAGGGCGCGAAGGTGGGATGAATCACCATGTCCGAGAGGAGATCGAAAGCAAAGTCCTCATGGTCATTGAGGACGCTCAGGCTTACATAGGATTCATCCCAATCGGCCCCCGCATCAACTAATCCTCCGATCGAGTCAATGGCCTCGGAGATCTGGCTCGCGCTGCGTGTTGAAGTTCCCTCCGTCAGCAAGGCGCTCACCAGTTGCGCTGTTCCAGGCAAGGCCACCGGATCCGATTCTGCTCCCGACTTTACCACCAGCCGCAACGTCAAGAGTGGAAGTAAATGCCGCTCGATGGCAACCACTTTCAAACCATTGGGAAGAACGCGTAGCGCCGGCGCGGGAAGGACCAGGGGCTTGGGAGGCAACGCCTCCGGCGGGAAGTCACGAGCCAACGCCAGGGCAGCAAAAAGCAGAGCCGCCAGACAGAACACGCAGCTCTTTGGAGTGCGGCAGCTTGCTGCCGCTTTTGCGTCTCGAGCTTGCTCGAGCCGCGGTCGGAAGCAAGCTTCCAGCGAAGGAAAGCGGCAGCCCGTCAGTTGACGGGCCGCACTCCAAAGCCTGCCTCTGCGCGACTCCCTTCGTGAGCTCATTGGCCACCCGCGCTTTGCTCACTTACTTGCTTATCGCCCGCCGCACTCTTTTTGTACACTTCCACCAGCGTCAAATTCTGCGCCACGAAATACTTCTGCGCCACGCGCTGGATATCCGCCGGCGTGACAGCCAGGAAACGGGCGGGTTCTGTATTGACCAGGTTTGCATCCTTCAAAATCACTGCCGCATAGCCCAGTTCCTCCCCTCGCGTTTGCACCGTCTGCCGGCTCAAGATGAAATCGCGAAGGGTTTGGTTCTTGGCTTTCTGTAGTTCGTCATTGCTGACCGTTTGAGTTTTCAGCCGGCTGAGCTCCGCCTCGACTTCAGCCTCCCCCTCGGCTGGCGCGTGGCCCTGGTTCATGACGGCAAAGACGAAGAAGAGATTGGGGTCTTCCGTGAAGTTGCCGGTGCTCTGCGCTTCCAGGGCAATCTGTTTGTCATAAACCAGCCGCCGATAGATGCGCGAACTTTCACCTTCCGAGAGGATGTTGGATGCCAGCCGCAGCGGGTAAGCGTCCGGGGTGCCATCCGCCGGCATATGGTAGCCTTCCACGAAGGCCGGAAGCGCCACGTTCAGAGAGAGTTTCACAATCCGCTCCGCAGTTTGGGGCGGCTCCTGCTGGATGTGGTTTGTAGGAAGGCGCGCTCCGCGTTCAAGAGGGCCGAAGTATTTCCGGATCATGGATTCCGCCTCCTGCGGGTCCATGTCGCCGACGATG
>JBEKVC010000066.1:0-11143 GCA_049514395.1 Terriglobia bacterium | reverse complement strand
CGGACTGCGGCCTCGAGGTCGGCGGCTTCAAAGTCCGGCCACATCCGGTCCGTGAAGACGAGTTCCGCGTAAGCGCACTCCCACAACATGAAGTCGCTCAAGCGCTGCTCGCCGCCGGTGCGAATCAGAAGGTCAAGATCGGGGACCGGCGTCCCGTCGTGATTGACCCCGGCAAGCAAGCGCGTAAACTGGGCCGGCGTGGCTGCTTCGGAGTTGCCCAGGGATCGCGCCGCACAGAAAATGGCGTCGCGAGCCGAATAATCAATCGCCAGGCGCAGGTGCAACTGCCGGCCCTCCTGCGTTGCGGCTTCGGCAGCTTCAATAGCGGCCACCAGCGCTGGCTCAAGCCGGTCGCGCCGCCCGATAACGCTGGCCCTTATTCCCGCGTCCACCCACTCTGCGACCGACGACCGCAGGAACTCTTCAAATATGTCCATCAGTTCCCGGACTTCACACGAAGGACGTTGCCAGTTGTCCGAGGAAAAGGCGTGCAGCGTCAGGGTTCCGATCCCCAGGGAGGGAGCAGCCGCCACCGTGCGGCGCACCGCTTCCACGCCCTCGTAGTGTCCCGCGCTGCGCGGCAGGCCTCGAGCGCATGCCCAACGCCCGCTTCCGTCCATAATGATGGCCGCATGAATCGAGTGGCCAGTGTCGCCGCCCGTATTGGCGACTGCACGCGGCGAATCAAATGAAGAGGTGCGGGCCAAGTGATCGGGAGCATCGGGCAACTGTGCCATCAACCTCACCTGCCTTCCAAAGGACTTTACGGTGCAAAGCATCCGAACAAAAAAATTTGGCCCGCCGATTACCGCGGGCGCATGGATTGGATCAGCGCTTCCATGTGATTCAGGTAGCGCTCGAGCGCCCGCTGGCCTGTTATCGTGAGCCGGTACACGGTTTTCGGCAGCCGGCCTTCGAAATATTTCTCGCAGATGATGTACTCCGCTTCCTCCAGCTTGCGCGCGTGCACGCTCAGGTTGCCATCGGTTGTCCTCAGCAATTTCTTGAGCTCGTTGAAGCTGAGCGATTCGTTCACCGCCAGGGCGCTCACGATGCCGAGCCGAATGCGTTCGTGGATCAGGCGGTCCAGTTCGGGGGGCGCGCCCCACGCCGCCTCACGACGCAATCGCTGAACATCCCGCGCCGGTCGCCTCGCGCCTGCAACACGGGCCGCGGCGCTTGAAATCTGTCTAGCCACCGTACCTCCTTGCAATAATCGTCCCGAAAACGATGTGAAGCCCGCCGAAACCCGCAGCCATGATCAAGTTTGCCCAGCCCGCGGGGCAGAACAGGGCTAGAATTCCCGCGATCATGAAGCACAGACCCATGATTGGGACGACCTTTACGGAAAACGCCCCTGCCGTCACCACCCCGGCCCCGTAAAGCAGGAGCCAAAGGCCGGGCAGCAGGTTAAATACACCTGCGTGGTAAATCACAATGCTGAGCACTGCAGCCGCCAGCATGGGGGGAGACAGGCCCAGTACAGCCTTCCGGCCAGGCCTTGAAAGCAGGGGCGTCTGCACCTTCCGCGCCTTCCAAAAAATAGCTGACGCGCCCACCGCAAAAGCGCACAGGGCTTCCAACCCCCACACTCCAACCCACCATTCCACTTGCGGGCGGAGCGAGGCAACCACGGCGGCGGCCAAGGCCGTGATCCCTATCGTAACCCCGCCCCAACCTGGAACGGCGGTGAACGAAGCCGCGCTTTCCATGGTCTCGCGGATGAACCGCAGATCGTCCATGGCGTGCGTTGACATGGGCACTGCCCTGGAACGTCGTGCGCGAACTGGACCCGGACATGCCATGCAAGAGTTTATACAAGACGTTCTAACTCATGTCAAGTACTTTGTGATGCAAAGTTAATGGCTTAAACCCCAATTCGGAAGTTGGAGTTGTGGCCGTGCTGCGGGGACGCGTCGGACCTCGAAGGCTGTCATCCTGAGCCCGTTCGCTTCGCTCAGGGTAAACTCCGCGAAGGATCTCGGCTGAAGACAGAGGGGCCTTCTCTGTGCCCCCGTGCCCCTGTGGTTAATGCAATCGGTTGTCTCACACGTTCTAAGGCATTACTCAAAGCCAAAAAATATCATTGAATTTTGTGCATGCCATAGTCATAATTCAAGGATGATTGAGCGCCGAGCACTGCTTCGCCGAATTCACCAGGCTCTTCGCACGAGCCCTGTGATCGTGCTTTACGGCCCGCGACAGTGCGGCAAAACCACGCTCGCCAGGCAAGTCGCTGGCGCCGCAGCCGCGGAGTATTTTGACCTGGAAGATCCGGTCAGCCAGCGCCGATTGTCCGAGCCGATGCTCGCCCTCCGCGAACTCCGCAGACTGGTGGTCATCGACGAAGTCCAGCGCCAACCCGGATTGTTTCCTATCCTTCGGGTTCTTGCCGACCGCAAGCCCCTCCCCGCTCGCTTCCTGATGCTCGGCAGCGCGTCGCCTGAATTGCTTCGCCAAAGCTCCGAATCGCTCGCCGGTCGCGTCGCGCTGGTTGAGATGGGCGGCTTTAACCTGTCGGAGGTGGGCCTCAAGGCCATGCGGCGGCTGTGGTGGCGCGGGCGCTTTCCTCGGTCGTTCTTGGCCAAGAGTGACGCTGAGAGTCGTTCCTGGGAAGAGAACTTCATCCAGACGTTTTTGGAACGAGATATTCGGGAGTTCGGCGTTCAGGCCCCACCGGTCGCTCTTCGCCGCTTGTGGATGATGCTGGCGCATTATCATGGCCAGATCTGGAACGCTTCCGAGCTCGCAAGGTCTCTGGGAGAATCCCACACCACCGTAAAGCGGCACCTCGACATCCTGACGGGGGCTCTGATGGTGCGGCAACTCCAGCCCTGGCATGAGAACCTCGGCAAACGGCAAGTCAAGTCGCCGAAGATCTATATTCGCGATACAGGGTTGCTGCACGCACTCCTGGGCGTCCCCTCGTTCCGGTTCTTGGAGGGGCATCCCAAACTTGGCGCCTCGTGGGAAGGATTCGTGATCGAAGAACTCCTTCAGTTGGTCGGCGAACGCAACGCTTACTTTTGGGCGACGCAATCAGGCGCGGAGTTGGACCTCTTGCTTTTGCTGGACGGCTCGCGTTATGGGGTCGAGGTGAAGTATGGCGACGCCCCGGGCATCACCAAGTCCATGCGCGTTGCCCTTGATGACCTGGGATTGCGGCAACTCTTCGTGGTCTATCCGGGCCGCGACGCCTACGATTTGGACAAAAGGGTTACGGTGCTTCCACTCCAGCAAATCAGAGCGCGACTCCTGCGAGGAGGGAGCAAGGGGGTGGTGAGCGCGCGTGGCCGGTGAATGGTTAAGTGGGATACCACACTAGCGCGGGCTCCCGAGCGCGGGCAGAGCTCTCTTCTTGAGGTGCTGGTCAAAGAAATCCGAAGCCGCATGATAGGCCGCCAGCCAGGTGCGCTGCCGCAAGAAACTGTGAATCTCGTCCGGAAAGACGAGTTGTTGGAATTCCACACCCTGTTTCCGCAACCCCTCCACGAGGCGGACCATCTCCGTGAAGGGAACGTTGCGGTCATCATCCGCCTGGACCAGCAGCACCGGCGAGCGCCACGACTTGACGGAGGCCAGCGGCGAGGATTCCCACGCCAAGCGTGCCGCGTCAGGCCGTGCTGCGGGGTCGTAGGAAGGAATCCAGTTCTGGATTTCGAGGTTCCAGTCGTGCACGCCGTGCAGGTCAACGCCGCAGGCGAATAGCTCGGAGGCTCGGGCCAATCCGAGGGCCGTCAAATACCCGCCGTAAGAACCGCCCCACAGGCCAATGTGATTCGGATCCACCTCGGGCCGCGTGCGCAGGTAGAGGCCGGCGCCCTCGACATCGTTAAACTCGCTCGCTCCGCTGGCCCCGTAGTCGAGCGCCTCGCGAAAGTCCAGCCCATAGCCGATGCCGCTGCGGTAGTTGACCGATAGCACCACGTAACCGCGGCTGGCGAGATACTGGTTGAAGGCATAGGCGTTGTGATAGTAGCCCATATAATGCCAGCCAAGCAGCATCTGGCGCCGCGAACCGCCGTGAAAGAATACTACGGCCGGGTGCCGCTGTCCGGAGGTCTCCTCCTTAGGCAGAAAAAGCTGCGCGTGGATGCGCAGCCCGTCAGCGGCGGGAAAGATCACTTGTTGTGGGGTGACGAGATCAGCAGCGGGAAAGTCGGCGGGAAGCGTTTCGGGAGCAAGGTCGCGAATTCCGCCCGAGTTAGCCAGAATTGCCGGCCGAGCTGGGCGCTGGGCGTCGGAATGGAGCAGGGCAACGGTGGCGGCGTCGCTCATCATCACCGGTGACCACTCGATTCCTTCACCCCTGGTTAGCGGAGTGACGTGGTCACCCGTGACCGGCTCGCGCCACAGGTGGCGGCGATCGATGTCATCCTGGTTCGAGGCAAAAATCAACTGGCGGCGATCGGGACTGAGGGATACGAACTCCACCTCGAAATCGCCGGACGTGAGGAGCTTTGCCGTGCCGCCCGCAACGGGAACAGAATAAAGATGAGTCCAGCCGTCGCGCTCCCAAGGAAAGACCAAGTTATCGCCGGCGCCCCAGAAGATTTGATGCTCGGCCACAATCTCGCGAAAGACGCTGCCGCGACCGGCATCAGCGCGCCAGATCTCGTGACCCTGACCGGTGGCAGCGTCGGCCACGCGGATCGACCACGGCGACCCGGCGCGTTTCGGCCCGAAAATAAGGTCGTCGCGTGAAGCAGGAAGGTGCAGGAAGGCGACCTGCTTGCTGTCAGGCGACCAGACAGGCTCGGAATCCTGGTCAACGCTCGGATCGAGATACAGCAGGCTCTTGCCCCCCACGTCGTACACCCCCACGAAGCTGTGTTCGCCCCGGCGGCTCACGAAAGCGAGGCGCGAACCGTCGGGCGACCAACGGAGCGAACTGCCTTTGCCCTTGTCGTGGATCAATTGTTCGGGCTTGGCGCCTTCGACCAGCTTGACCAGCCACACCTGGTCTTTGAGAATGTAGGCAACACTGTCACCCTTGGGAGAAACCGCCGGAGAGTGGCCCTCGGCGAGCTTGCGCGGCGCCCCGCCCTCGAATGAGACAACCCAGACGTCTTGTTCGACACCCTCAGGGGCGCTGGCCGGGTTGGGGTAGGGGCCGCCGGTCTCGAAGTCGCCCCCGCGAACATAGAGTATCCACCGGCCGTCGGGGGTCCAGGTGAGCTCCGCGATCTCCTGACCGTCGTCCTGGGTGTACCGGGTGAGCTGCCGTGACAGATAGCCTCCGCCGCCGGGCTCGGCCATCCAGATGTTGCGAAGGCCGCGCGCATCCAACACCCAAGCCACCCTACCCCCGGAAGGCGAAGCCACGAGCTCGGTTGGGAATGGCGAGCTCATCACCTGTTCGAGCGTGAAGGAGCCTCGCGCGGCAGGGACGCCCCCGAGGACGAAAAGCATAAGGGCAGCGGTCTGCAATCTTCTACCAGCGAGTATGAACACGATTATTCCTCCTTGTGCGGCGTCCGTGGCCGCGTGGCCCAAATGCTACTGGACCTCGGCGGGAAAGTAAATGGCGGCGGCCTCTGGGCCGCCGGCGGGCGCTTCGCTGCCCACGCGAAAACGCTTGCGGCGTGCGGACTCGTCGCGCACATCGACGCCGCAAATGCGTGTGGTTTGGTATACTGCGGTAGTAGTTCCATTTTTGGACACGGCGGGGGGGCGGCTTTGGAGGATTTGCACCGCTTGACCCGCCGCGCCCACAGGGGTTTCACCTGTGCCTCCAGTTCGCCTGACCACGATGGTCAAAGCGGCGGGTTGAGCGGCCAAGTTGAGTCCAAGTATTTTGGACTGCGTGCTGGCCAAGCTGCCGAAACAATCCGATCCAAATGTCCTGGTGGGCTTCGACACCAATGACGACGCTGGAGTGTATCAACTCGCGCCGGACCTGGCGCTGGTTCAGACCGTGGATTTCTTTACGCCCATTGTGGACGATCCCTACACCTTCGGCCAAATCGCAGCGGCCAATGCGCTCAGCGACGTTTACGCCATGGGTGGCCGACCCATCTCCGCGCTCTCCATCGTGGGATTTCCCAACAAGGAAGAGGGCATCGAGATACTGGAGAGAATCCTGCAAGGCGGGCACGCCAAAATGCAAGAGGCTGGCTGCGCGGTGATCGGCGGCCATTCAATCGGCGACGAGGAGATCAAGTTCGGTTATGCGGTGACCGGCCTCGTCAACCCGCAACGCATTCTCACCAATTGTGCGGCGCGGCCGGGAGACCAACTGATCTTGACCAAACGCTTGGGCACAGGAATCATCAGCACGGCGCTGAAGCAAGGACAGGCCAGCATGGCGGCGGTGAATGCGGCAAGCGAATCCATGTGCGCGCTGAATCGCGCCGCAAGCGCAGTTGCCCTGCAATTCGCCGTACATTCGGCCACTGATATCACTGGCTTCGGCTTGCTGGGCCACGCCCGGGAGATGGCCGTGGGAAGCAAGGTGAGCCTGGTGATTGACTCCACTAAGGTTGAATTCCTGCCGGGGGCGTTGGAGTATTCGCGGCGTGGCTTTCTGCCCGGCGGCCTAAAAAGGAATATGGACTTCATCGGAAGTTGCGTCGAGTTCGCGAGCAACGTTCCGGAAGAGGTCAGGAACCTGCTTTTCGACCCCCAGACCTCGGGAGGATTACTGTTTTCCGTGGCTGCCCAAGACTCTCCTAAGCTCGTCGCGGCCCTCCGGGCTCTGCCAATCCCCGCGCAAGCTATTGGCGAAGTCATCGAAAAGACACATCCGCTCATTCAGGCCCGGTAGCCTGACAAAGGAAACGATGCGGCATGATGAAGCTGGACCAGGCTGAAACGCCAGAGGAGATCGAGGAGGTAAGGCGACTGCTGCGCGAGTACGAAGCTTCCCTCGGAGTCAGCCTATGCTTTCAGGGTTTTGAGAGGGAGTTGGCAGAGCTTCCAGGAGAATACGCGCCGCCCGGGGGGAGATTGTGGATGGCGCTCCGCGCAGACCAAGCCGTTGGCTGCGTAGCTCTGAGGAGAATCGATGATGAGACCTGCGAGATGAAGCGGCTTTATTTGCGGGCGGGGTTTCGAGGAAGAGGCGCAGGGAGACTGCTGGCCGTGGCCATCATCGGCGAAGCGCGGAAGATCGGCTACCAAAAGATGCGATTGGATACGCTTGCCGAGATGCGCGAGGCTAGAACGCTCTATGAATCACTGGGCTTCAAGCGTATTGAACCCTATTATCACAATCCAATGCAGGGCGTGATTTTTATGGAATTGAAACTTTAGCTGGAACCGTACCGGAAATGGCCCTTTCGGCAACGTTGCGCCCTTCTGAGACACGGGTTAAGATGGCTGCCATGAAGAAGCAAATACCAAGTCAATTGATCCTCGCCGTTTCAATCCTGATCATCGGCGGCGGTCTGGCAGGGGGCGAATATCTGCTGGTGAAGTGGTATCCAGGCCACCAGCAGCGGGTCCGCGAGGAAACCCTGAAGCAGCGCCCCTACCACAACGATTCGCTCGGAATTGATATTCAAATCGCGGAAGGACTCTACGGGAACACCGAGACTTTCCCGGGCGGGGTGAAGATCAGTCGCTCCAAGTTTTGGAGCATTGGCCCTTCGCTCACCATCACTTCGCAGCCCAACCCCGACCAGACATGGGAGTTTTCTCCTGAGGTTCTGGCGAAATGGGAGTCAAAGGGCGCGGTCGAAGACCTTCCGCTCTATCATCTCGAGCATACGAAGATTAACAATCGTGACGCGATGCTGGTTCGTCAGTTCAGGGGCCGCTCCATGCTCTTGACTGCGAGAATCATCTCCCGGGAACGGATCGTCGAGGCCAATTGCTCCCCCGGAGCGGAAGATGAGGTTCTCTACATGGAGGCGTGCGACGAGACGCTGCGCACGATAAAAGTGGCCGGGGCTGAGCCGCCTCCCCCCTCTACACCCGGAGTTGTAGAGCTCTCGCCGGCTGTAACGGTCAAGTGACAGGCTTGTCATTGCTTTCTGACCAGGTACCGGCTGCTGTCTACGGAGAGCAAGCATGCAAAAGTGGGAAATTGTGGAAGGCAGCCTCGCTTCCGCGCGAGGCTTTCGTGGCGCGGCTATAGCGGCAGGAATCAAGAAGACGCGGGGCGAGCTTGACTTGGCGTTGATCCTCTGCGACGCGCCCGCCACCACGGCAGCCGGCCTGTTTACCACCAACCTGGTGCTGGCGGCGCCGGTACTCCTCTCACGGCAGAACCTTGCGGAAAGCCACGGGCGCTGCCGCGCGGTGCTGGTGAACTCCGGCAATGCCAACGCCTGCACGGGGCGCAAGGGCATGCAAACGGCGCGGGAGAGCGCGCGCGCGGCGGCCAAGCTGTTGAGTCTCCAACCCGCGCAGGTCCTGCTGGCCTCCACGGGCGTCATCGGGGTGCCGCTCGAGCTCGGCCTGGTCACGAACCAACTTCCCTCCCTCGTCGAGAGCCTTTCCATTGAAAACGCCGCGGCGGTCGCGCGCGCCATCATGACCACCGACACGTTCCCCAAGTCGTGCGTCGTCCGCTCGGAGGTGGGCGGAAGACCCGTGTACCTGGCGGGAATCGCCAAGGGCGCCGGGATGATCCATCCGCGCATGGCCACCCTGCTTTCCTTTCTGACCACGGATGCGCTCATCGGCCCGCACACACTCCAGAACTTGCTGCGGGCGGCCGTGCAAGTCTCTTTCAATCGTATCACCGTGGATGGAGATACGTCCACGAATGATACCGTGGTGGCCTTGGCAAGCGGCGTCTCCGCCGTCGGCGTGCGCCCCGGCAATACAAGCTGGGCGTGGTTCCTCGAGGGACTTACGCAACTCTGCCAGACCCTGGCCAAGATGATAGCCAGGGACGGAGAGGGGGCAAAGAAACTGGTCATCGTCGAGGTGCAAGGGGCTAGAAGACCTTCCGACGCAGAACGCATGGCGCGCGCCATCGCGAACTCACCGCTGGTCAAAACCGCCCTCGCCGGAAGCGATCCTAACTGGGGCCGCATCATTTGCGCGGCGGGTTATTCCGGCGCGCTCTTCGACCCCAACAAAGTGGACATCCGCGTCAACGACCTTCTGCTCTGCCAGGACGGGGTGGATGCAGGCTTCGACGAAGCCTCCGCACGTAAGGAGCTTGACGGGAAGGAAATGACCCTCCGGCTCGACCTCCACCAGGGCAGAGCCTCTGCCCATATCTGGACCTGCGACCTGACACACGACTACATCACCATTAACGCCTCGTATAGAACCTGAAAGGATCTCATGTCAGGAATCATTGGTTACATCGGAAACAAACGCGTCGTGCCCGTTTTGTTGGAAGGATTGCAGCGGCTGCAATACCGCGGCTACGACTCGGCGGGTATTGCCGTGATTCAGGGGCACAACCTCGAGGTGCGGCGCGCCACGGGCAAACTGCACAACCTCGAAGAAGTGGTCCGTCTGAACCCGGTGGACGGAACTTACGGCGTGGGGCACACTCGCTGGGCCACCCACGGCGCCCCCACGGAAGAGAACGCACATCCTCACCGCGATTGTAATGGGACGGTGGTCGTGGTTCACAATGGAATCATCGAAAACTACCTGGAGCTGAAGAAGGAGCTGGTAGCCGAAGGGCACAAGTTCGCCACGGAAGTTGATACGGAGGTCATTGCTCACCTGGTGGAGAAATACCTGGAGGGCAACTCCGGGGCGGCAGGGGCCTCAAACTCGAACAATCTCGAGGAAGCCGTGCGCGCCGCCGTGCGCCAACTCCGGGGCGTCTTTGCCCTGGCGATTATCTCCACACGCGACCCCAACAAGATTATCGCTGTGCGCCAAGGGCCGCCGGTGGTCATCGGCCTGGGCAAAGACGAATACTTTGTGGCCAGTGACGTTCCCGCCATCCTCTATCACACCCGCGACCTTTTCTTCCTCGCCGACCACGACCTGGCCGTGCTGACACCCAACGGCGTGAAGCTGAGCGACTTTGACGGCCACCCCGTCTCACGCCGCGTTCAGCACATCACCTGGGATCCCATCCTGGCCGAAAAAGGCGGTTTCAAGCACTTCACCATCAAGGAAATCTACGAGCAACCGCGCGCCGTTCGCGACACCGCGCTGGGCCGATTCTCGCTCGAAACCGGCCAGGTGTTCCTGGACGAGATGGAAATCCGCGAGGAGGAATTCCGCTCCTTCCGCGACATCAAAATTGTGGCGGCCGGGACCTCACGCCACGCGGGCCTGGCTGGTAAAATCATGATCGAGCGGGTGGCTCGTGTCCCCGTGGAAGTGGACCACGCCTCGGAGTTTCGATACCGCGACCCTCTGGTGGACTCGCAAACCCTGACCGTGCTCATCACTCAATCCGGCGAGACGGCAGACACCATCGCAGCGCAACGCGAAGCACGGGCCAAGGGCTCGAAGACGCTCGCCATCTGTAACGTGCTGGGAAGCATGGTTTCACGCGAAGCGCATGGCACGATTTACACCCATGCGGGCCCGGAGATTGGTGTGGGCTCGACCAAGACGTTTACCGCACAGTTGACCGCCCTCTACCTCTTCGCGCTCTATCTGGCACAGGTGCGCAGCCTGCTCTCCTTTGAAGATAGCAAGTCCTGGTTGAAGGCCTTGGCCGCGCTGCCGAACCAACTGGAGTCCGTCCTTCAGAGGGACGATGAGATTGCAGAGCTGGCCCAACACTTCTACAGGTCTTCGGATTTTCTTTTTCTCGGCCGTGGCGTGCACTTCCCCGTGGCTTTGGAAGGCGCGCTCAAGATGAAGAAGGTTTCCTACATTCACGCCGAAGCATATCCGGCAGGAGAGATGAAGCACGGCCCCATTGCGCTCATCTCCGACGGGCTGCCGGTGGTGGTGATTGCCACCTGCAACTGGGACTCGCCCTTTTCCCGGCAGCGTTACGAGCGCACCATCTCCAACATCAAGGAGGCCAAAGCGCGTGGCGCCACGATCATCGCCCTGGTGACCGAAGGCGACCGCGAAGTGCGCGCCATGGCGGACCATCTAGTGGTTCTGCCTCACACCAGCGGGACGCTCTCCACCATCCTGGAAGCTATCCCCCTCCAACTCCTCGCTTACCACATCGGCGTGCTTCGCGGTTGCGACGTGGACCAGCCGAGAAACTTGGCGAAGTCGGTGACGGTGGAATGACAGAGCCCTCCCCGCC
>JBEKVC010000065.1:0-11216 GCA_049514395.1 Terriglobia bacterium | reverse complement strand
CTGGCTGTAGGCGTAGCCCAGCATTCCGAGCAGCGACGGATCCAGATCAGCCTCGGGGATCTTCTTGAGCAGTTCCACCGCCCCCGCGTAGTCGCCTTGCTCGAAGTAAAGCTGCGCCAGACTGCTCAGGCCGCCTTTCGAATCAGGGTCCACATTCAGGACCTTCTTAAAGGCCTCCTCGGCCTTCTTATCTTGGTTGTCCAATTTGTACAGGCGTCCGAGAACCTGCCACGAATCCGTATCTGAGGGTTCCAGTCGGGTAAGGGCCTCCATGTGTTCGATGGCTTTGCGGAGGTTTTCACTGTTGGTCTTTTCGGTCTGGCTCTCACCTAGCATGTGCCAGTAAACCCGGGCCAGGAGCCGGTGGGCATCGGGGTAGTTGGGGTCGGACTTCAAAACGTCTTCCGCTTCATGAATCGCGTCACCGACGCGGGAAACCCGCCAGTAAAGCTCGGCCAGCTCAACCCGCAAGAATAATGATTCGGGGTCGGCCGTGATGGCCTGTTTGTACTCGGAAACAGCCCGGTCAATGTAGTCGGTGCGGTTGTACACACCCGCCAGTTCCTTGTACCGCCTCGCCAGCATGAAGTGGTAATAAGCTTGGGCGTGGTCCGCGACTGCAGGCACCGCCTCTCCAGACGCTTTGGCCGCACCCGATGGGCCGGAATCCTGGGCCGCAAAAAGAGCCACGGCCCCGGCCAAGAAAACGCCGACTCCAACCCCAAGTCTCTTGCTCAGTTTACGCATAGTCCCTTTCTGCCCCGCTTAGTCTCCCAACATTAGATGCAAAATTATCCCATACGGGTTTCAAAGTGTCAAAGATTGGCCCGCCTGGGGCAGTGACGTCGTTTGGAATTCCACCCCGAACCGCCGGTCATTCCCGTCCCGCCTTGGTGCTAAGGCAATGGTGCCGCCTTGGAGCGGATAATTCCCATCCTCCTGTACTTGCCTTTTTGATGTCGCTCTCTCGCTTCGTTTTGGCTTTTTTGCGTGTTTGAAGCCCGCTTTTCCAGTTCGTTTTGAGTTCGTTTGGGTTCGTTTTTTTGACACTTTTATTGATTCTAAAGGGCTTGTTGGGTTCGTTCCGTTAAATTTAACATCTTTTTTGTATTTCCACGCCTTTTTCCGTCCCCTGCGGGCCGCCCTCGTGTCTCCTTCCCGCGCTCTCTGCCGGCGGTCTTCATAAGTCACCATAAGTAGGCTACCACTTCCCGAGCCGCGTGTCAAGAGCAAAGTCGAAGGCCAGAAGCTTTGCACCTTCGGTTCAGTAACCTGCAAACGCGGCGTGAGCGGGTCCGCGGAAAACGTCGAAAATCGATTTTCGCAAAATCCAAGAACCCCTATGAACAACTGAAATGGTGGGAGATCGGCATGGAGCCTCGTTTTCGCCAAAGCGTAAGTCCCATGTTTGGGTGTGTTTCCATCTGCCAGAATCGCAATACCGTGAACTCGTGAAACCCCCGCCTATAGAAGCGCGGGGGCTTGTTTAGATTGTTGATTCAAGCAGCAGGCAGACTGCCTACTGCGACTGCGGAGGGATCCAATCGGCCACGATGACCTTCGTGCAGGCCGTGGCGCCGCAGCTCGTGCCGTCGGAACCAATCCCAAAGAATACGATGTGCGAAACCTCCTGGGCATCCGTGTAGTACGCCGCCCCGTGCCAGGCGTACATGGCGCCGCCGGGGGCGTGCGCCGCGTCAAACCGCTGTTTCCAGTAGAACGGCGTGGGGCTGCTCGGGGTGGGAGTACCGCTCCAGGCGATGGCCCCGGCGTCCCAGGGACCATTGGGATCGGTGCTGCCGATCGCGGAGAGTGCCCCCATGACCGTGCCTCCGCCCTGCGGGTTCGGGATAGCGTTATCGGCAAAGTTGATGCTCATCGCGCCGCTGTTATCGCCGTCCCACTCGGCGAAGAAGTACGGCAGTAACATATTTATCCGATCGTTGCTGATGGGGACGCTGGTCAGGCTGAACCGAAGGTCCGTCTGCGACACATCAAACTTGCCACCGACGAGCGCTTGGTCGCCCGCGCCGTTCATAAACACCTGGGCGTTGTACAAACCGCCGCTAAGGTAAGGATTTTGGAACTGACCGTCCACGTAGAGATCCAGGAACGTACTGACTATGTTTCCGCTGGCCGACAATACGTCGCTCGCAACGAGGGTGTACTGCGGTTCAACGTCCATAGCCGGTGACAGAGATCGGAAAGCCGGAACCAATGGGGAAATTACTTTCCTCATTGCCGGTTGGGTCGAACACGAACACCCAACCTCCGACGTTCACACAATTGGCCTGAGCTGGCGGGCAGTCGGCATTGATCGCGAGGTTGATGTTGTTGTTCTGATCAACTTTGACGATCTGGCCTTCGGTGCGCGTCCCCGTTGCGACCTGAAAGTCAGGGACAAGCTTGGTCACCTGGAGCGCGTCGCCGCTGAAGATTATCTTCAGAAGCAGAACCTGTCGGCTCGCCCCGTCCCCTTCGTAACCGGTCGCGTAGACCCCGCCGGCCGCGCCCGTTGCCATTGAGTAGATTTGTGATGGCAACGAATCAGCCCACGCGTCCGAGCAGGTCCCCGCTGTAATATCACAGAGCAGGAGCCCGGCCGCCGTCTCGCTGGATCCGGGGATAGCGCGCATGTCGGCTACCACGGCCTTTGTGTAGTCGGCCGAAAGCGCCCCGGCGCCCGTCGTTTGGTCGTTCTGCCCCGACGGCGCAAAGTACGCCACCGAAGCAAAACCGACGTTCACGACCGCCGTGCCGAGGGTGGTTCCGTCCGCAGCCGTCGCCGTGACGGTGACACCGTTGAAACCCTGCACCCCCTGCGGAGGGGTATATGTCGCGTTGTCGTTGGTTCCGCTGCTTCCGCTGGTCCCGCTGGCAACAATGCTCCCCATCCCCCCCGGCACTGTCCATGCTACCGTGGTTGGGAACGTCCCGTTGCCTGCGACAGACGCCGCGAACACTTGTGTCATGTTCATGGCGAGCGCGACCGTCGCAGGCGAAACCGTGACGCTGGTTATCTGGCCCAAGCTAATTGCAACGGCGGCCGTTGTCGACCCACCCGCGTTCGTGGCTAGTAAGTTCAGTGTGGCCGTCCATTCGGCGCCGGAACCCGGCGCCGCGGCGGTGTAGCTCACCGAGCTCACATTACCAGCAACACTGCATGAGCCCGGTCCGCTCACAGAGCAGGTTACCGTTGGGTTACCGGTGACTGTGAGCGAGAACGTTTGCGTTTGTCCTACGAGCACACCGGCACTCGCGGGCAAAACCGCGATCGTGGGAGCTGGCGGCGGGGGCTGGGTATAATTGTTGCTACCGTTTCCCCCGCAACCGGTCAGCCCTAGGAGGCTGACCAGAGAAGCCAAAATCAGAAATCCCTTGGTCTTCATCTGATTCCGTTTCCATCTCCCAGAATCGCAATACTGCGAACTCGCTCTAATTGATGCAAATCATGCCACTATCACACCCTTCTTACAACTTCAATTTCATTTCAATCTGAATCGCGAACCCCACAAGAAGTTCTCGCTGTGCGAGTCCTTGACAGGCAGGCGGGCCGGTGCTAATTTCTTTGCTCGTAATTGTTCTTTGAGAAATTTGGTTCCCGTGGTGCCCCGGCTGATCCGGGGAAAAAGGGAAGGCCGTGAAAATCGGCTGCGGTCCCGCCACTGTGATCGGCGAGCCAGATCCTCGCAGTCCGTCAGCCGACGGACAGCCACTTTTCTGCCACGGCGGAAAGGGAAGGCCGAGGAGGAGGCGATGACCCGAGAGCCAGGAAACCTGCCTGGGAACTACGACTCAGCCTAACTCTTCGACGGAAAGAGTCCTGAGGAAGACTTCAGAGCCTTCCGATTCCGGAACGAGGAATTGGGAGGCTTTATTTTTTTGCCTTCTCTCCGGACTTCTTCCGTTCTTACCCCTGCCGCCAGAGCGGGAGATAAGGAGTACGACGTGGGAAAGACAGGATTCAGGATTCAGGATTCAGAAGTCAGGAGTCAGAAGTCGGAAGAAAGGATTCGGGATTCAGGATTCAGGATTCAGGAACGAGAAGAAGTCCTTGCAATAATTTCTGCGCCTCCGGTCACACCTACTTGGCTGACACGTGCGCTCGCCATCCTTCTGGGACTTCTTTCAATTCCTTTCGTCAGCGGGGCGGCACACGGCGCCACGATTAAAGGAACAGTCTATGACCCTAGCGGTCGCGCTGTACCCAATGTGCGCGTCAGCCTCCTCCAGTCGCTTACCGCGCTTGATGAGCGCCAGACGGATGCAAAAGGGGAATGCCAGTTTGAAGGACTTGCCAAGGGAACTTATCGGCTGGTGGCCAATGCACCTGGGTTTTCCGCCTCGACGGCGGACGTGGAGGTTGGCGAGGATCAGACTCGAAGCGTGGATTTGCATCTGGCGCTAAGCGCCGTCCAGCAGCAAGTTGTGGTTTCGGCGTCTCTTGAAGGCGCGCTAGCGCCCCAACTTGGCTCTTCAGTGTCTACCGTTTCCGAACAAGAAATCGACGACCGTGGCGCGCAAAGCGTCACTGATGTGCTGCGCGGGGTTCCTGGGATTGCTTTGGACGACAGCGGCCGGCGCGGGGGCGTCACCGGGGTTTTCATTCGGGGAGGGGACTCCAACTACAACTTGGTGATGGTTGATGGCATTCAATTGAACGAGTTTGGCGGCGACTTTGACTTTGCCCCCTTGCCCGCAGACGGCGTGGACCATGTCGAGGTCACGCGTGGTCCGGAAAGCGCGTTGTTCGGTTCGAATGCCGTTACCGGGGTCGTTAACATTGTGACCCGACGGGGTGAGGGTCCGCCGCATTTCGAAGTGCAGGCGGAAGGGGGAAGTTTGACTAACGGTCGCTTCCTGACAGGCGGGAGCGGATTGACCCACGATCTGAGTTGGGCTTATGACCTCACCCGTCGCTTCCTGACAGGCGGGAGCGGACTGACCCACGGTCTGAGCTGGGCTTATGACCTCTCGCGGCTCGATTCGGGCGGGACCGTCCAGAATGACCGCTACAGAAACCAGAGCGCGATCCTGAGCCTCGGCTACCGGCGCAGCGAGCGGAGACAGGTTGATTTTCACTTCTTTGGCAACGCCAACGATGCGGGGGACCCCGGTCCCTATGGCTCGGACCCCGACGGCCTTTTCACCGGCATCGATACCTACTCGCGCAACAAACAGAACCTTTTCGGCTACCAGGGTAGCTACACGGAGCAGGTTTCCTCCCGCTTCCGGCAAGTGGTGACCGGCAGCGTGGCGACGAACGACTACTACTTCCGTTCGCCCTACGGCGACTCGTTCTCAAATAACCTTCGCGGCGTACTGGATACGCGGAGTGAGGTGGCAGTCTCCAACAAGGATTTTCTCGTGGCGGGCTTTGAATACAACCGCGAGCAGTTCAAGAACACTTATGTGGCCGACGCGAACAGCAACCCGTTCCTGCTGCCTCGCACCAGCTTGGCGTATTTTGTGGAAGACCGCTGGAGCCCCTCGGCCCGGCTGTTCGTGATGGCGGGTCTGCGACTGGACGACTTGAGCACGCACTCCCTCCCCGCCGGCGATGACGGGGCGCGCCCCTTCATTCCCGCCAGCTCCATCACCAAACTGAACCCGCGAGTGTCCGCAGCGTACATGGCTCGCAAATCTGATTCCGCATCCCGGCTCGGCATGACGCGACTGCACGGGAGCTTCGGGACGGGCATTCGCGCCCCGAACGGCTATGAACTGGCCTTCACTGACAATCCTCATCTGAAGCCGGAGAAGAGCGTTAGCTTCGATAGCGGCATCGAGCAGAGGTTCTTCGACAGTAGAGCGCTCCTGGACCTTACCTACTTCTATAGTAAATTCGAAGACCAAATTGTGACACTCGGCGGGTCACTCACCAATCTCAGCACTTTCATCTCGGATAACCTCGGGAACTCGCGCGCCCAAGGGCTGGAGGCGTCGTTCCGCCTGCGTCCCACCCGCTCGTTACAGGTGTCGGGAGAATACACGCGGCTCGGCACTGCTATACTAACCCTTGACGGCTCGTCGCTGGTTCAGGCGCCTTTCCACGTCGGGCAGGAGCTAATACGCCGGCCCAAGAATTCCGGCGGCTTCAACATAACCTGGCAGCACCGCCGCCTGACGCTGAACACCAATGCCTATCTGAGGGGGCGGACCCTTGACTTGGAGCCCAACGACGGTGTTTACGCCTGCTCGTTTGGCCTCCAGTGCTTATTTCCCGACAAGGGTTACGTCGTTCTAAACGGTGGCTTCTCTTACAATTTGACCCGTGGAGTTGAAATCTATGGCCACCTGAATAACCTCTTGGACCAGAAGTATGAGGAAGTGCTGGGTTACCCGGCCTTACCTTTGAATTTCCTAGCCGGCGTGAAGTTCACTTTCCCTGCGGATTGACGCGCCGCGGCGGCAGAGGAATCAGCAGCAAACCAACTGAGCCTGCTCTTCCGCGCCGTAGAAGAACTGATCGGTTGAGGTGAATCGTGCAAACTGCAGTTACAAAACACCCGGAACCCATTCTCATGTCATGGAGCGGCGGGAAAGACAGTGCGCGAGCGCTCTACGAGATTCAACAGAGGGGGGAGTATTCAGTTGCCGCCCTGCTGAGTACCGTCACGGAAGGCTACGACAGGGTCTGCATGCACGGGGTCCGCAGAGAGTTGCTGGAGCGTCAGGCAGAAGCCATCGGCTTGCCGCTCGAGAAGATTTATATTCCCAAGGACGCGACCAACGGAGAATACGAAGCCAGGATGCAGGCGGTCCTGGAACGGTACCGCCGCGAGGGTGTGGTTTCGGTGGTCTTTGGGGACATCTTTCTCGAGGACCTCAGACAATACAGAGAGAAGAATCTTGGGCAACTCGGGATGAGAGGGATATTCCCGATTTGGAAAAAGGACTCTGCCGAGCTCGCCCGGTCTTTCGTTGAACTGGGGTTCAAAGCGGTCGTTGTTTGTGTCGATTCGCGACACCTGGATGAGAGCTTTGCCGGGAAGATGCTCGATCCCGAGTTCCTGCAACGCCTCCCCGCCGGCGTTGATCCCTGCGGAGAAAACGGGGAGTTTCATTCCTTCGTGTTCGACGGCCCGATCTTCCCCCAGAGGATTAAGTTCAAGCTGGGGGAAACCGTGCGGCGTGACGCTTTCTGGTTTAGTGATTTGCTGCCTGCTTAAACCCGAAATCATAAGTTGGAGTCGGAGTGTGTTGTGGGGACAGCGCCCGCACTCTCCGCTTGTCATCCTGAGGAGTCCGCCATTCTTATTGGCGGACGACGAACGATCTCAGCTACAGGATGTCGCCGCTCTTGCGGTGGGTGCGCAGGCATTCGAGGTGGTCAATGGCAACCGCAACCACGCAGGCCCCACCGGCGATGGAGATGCTTCCCTCGACGAGATGGCGCATGATGTCTTCATGGCCAGGCGCGTGAATTAACGCCGCTTCCGCTATGCCGTGACCGGCCACTACAAGTCCCGTCAAAGCGCACAACGCCAGAATTGCCACCCGCCAAACCGTCTTCATCGCAGTCGCACCTGGCCTTTCAATCGATGGGGCCAAACACTTCACCTGTCTGCTTCATACACCTAATAAAGGTCCAGGTCAACTGCCACCCCAACCCCGCAGCGCAGAAGCCTTATTTGCTTAATGAGTCGAGGAAAGTCCGGGGCGGGTCCGAGGGTGCCCACGATCTTGGTACAGCGCAGCTCTTGCGCGGCCGCCGTCCAAGCGATTCACTGCCATGGTGTGAAGGGGTACAGCGACACCCTAGGAAGGCGCGGCCCAGGGGAGCCGCGGGGCGGGTTGGATTAAAGGTTGAGAAGATAATCGGCTGCCGTCAAGTTCCCAAACCTCACTGTGTTCACGCGCTGGCCAACCACATTAGCGAAGTATTGAAGAACTGAAGTCAGTCTCAGGACTGCCTTTTTCTCGCCAACCTTTAGTAAACGTCGCACTGCCAGCGAAAGGAACTGCCAGCGGAAATAAAGGATCAAGAGCCGTTCCTCGTTCGAGTAGCGTTGGTTCACATTCGCGGCATTCTTAAGGAGGTACGTCAGGGCGAGGAAGTCGCATTTGAGCATCATGCGCAGCCGGGGATAATCGACCGGCGCGCCGAATTCCTCCAGCGACTTTCGCAAGGACGGAAACTCCAAACGGTTCGCGTTTACGATGGATTGAAAGTATTCCCGGTCAAACTGCCGTCGCAGAATCTTTTGGCAGGTGACTTGGAAATAGAAGAAGAACATCGCCGTCGAGAGTATCAGGATAAGCGCAGCAAGAATCATTGCCTTTCACCTAAATTTAGATATTCAAATGCGCAGTGACCTCGGCCAGAACAGGGATCTGACGCCGGGTAACCTGAATTGCCTTCTCTTTAACATGTACGATCGCATAAGCCCACACCAGAAGCATTCCAAGATTGCACAGCGGGATCGTAAAGTAAAACAACGACTGGGCAAAGCCCTCGCCGGTCGTGAGATGAACCAGCGCCAAAGTCGCAGCCGGGCCAGCGAACTGGATGCCCACTCCACAAACCAGCAGTCCCAGTTGATCGTCAGCAGAATCGATTTGTTGCAGCAGGAGGTACAGCAGAGTATTCAGCACCAGACACGTAAAGTACAGGTTCTGATTGAACTCGACAATGAAGTAGGTGAAGAGGTCCTTGTAATTGCGGGAAAAAATCAGGCCTGAAATGCCGAGAACCAGTACGAAAATGAACACGAGAAACAAACGAACGAAGCGCCACATCTTCTCCTGGTGCAAGCACGCGCGTCGGAAGAAGAGGCACACCAAGAAGAAGGCGGCCATGACCAGCAGGAAGTCCGTGCTCCAGTAAACATAATAGTATTGCCGCGAGGCCAAGCCGTGTAGGCGCAAGACGCACATACGCCCCACGTCGGCTGCCAGCAGAAAAGCTACGTAAAAAGCCGGGGTGAACTCACTCTTCAGCCGCCTACCCCAGGCGACATAAATAATCAGCGCGGCTTCAATTAATATGCCGCTGTAGTGCAGTGCGTAGCCGACTATGTTGCCGTCCATAAGCGATCCGAGAGGGCGTTTTCAAACCACTATCCTCCGGATCGCTCACGCGATTCGGAGGAACTTAATTTGACGGCTTCGGCAAGGGCGGAACTGGCGCACTGCCAATGGCAACCAGCGTCGGCTTCTGTCCTGCCGAGGTCGCAGTTCCAGCGACCATCCGCCGGATGGAGACGCATGTCAAAACCACCAGCAATGCAAGAAGGAACGTCAAAACCAGGTTCTTCATATAGGCTCTCCCCAAAGAAACACGTTTGCCGGCTCCTATAGAACCAGCATGTGGGAAAGCCTAAGCTCTTATTTCTCAAAAGTCAATACATTTCTGAGCAGGCCTCGACGCACGACATTTTGTCACTCCATCCGATTTTTCAAGCAGTTGTTTGAATCCGCTAATTTCCTCCTCTCACATCTTGCGCTATGGTTATAACCCAACTGAATGTGCTCTGCAACAGTACAAAGGTACTGGGTTGCAAACCCTCTTGACCCTGGCATGCAACACCAAGTGTCGCACATTCTTCTTGCCCTTTCCACCCACTCGAGTCCTGGCGAAACTCCCCAGCGTGCCGCTGTTTCTGGGGTTCCGCGCTTCTCGAGGAGCCAGCCTCTCACTCCGGTTGACCGAGAGGGCAGTGAATGGCATCATAGGATTGGATGGTCCCTGCGGACCGGGGGGTGATGCGCAATGAGAAGCCGCTATTCACGACGAGCGATTCTGTTGTTGGTTGGCCTGTTGCTTTTCGCCAGTTCCGCCTCGGACTGGTACGCCCAATCCAATGGTGAGCAGCAGCCATCGACGGGGCCTAGCCCTGAGGTTGGCCCGACCGTCCTGGCTCCCAAGAAAACCCAACCTCCGCCACCGGAAACTGAAAAGAAGCCGGAGCGCATCAATCCCAATGAGATTTTCACCCTGTCAACCACGACCAATCTCGTGAACGTGGATGTGATGGTTCTCGATAAAGACGGTAATCCCCTCTCCAATCTTTCCCGCAAGAATTTCAGGCTCTCCGACGATGGCGTTCCACAGACCGTTTCCAACTTCGGCACTGCTCAAGCCCCCATGACCACTTGCATGGTGATTGAATTCAGCAATAGGTACTGGGCCTTTCTTTATCTGGCCCTGAGATACGCTTACAACTATCTCCAGTTCATTCAGCCCAAGGATTGGACTGCGGTGGTCTCATTCGACATGAAGCCGCAGATCCTGACGGATTTCACGCAGGACCGCAGTGAGGTGCGCGGGGCGCTGGATACATTGCGAATCCCCGGCTTCAGCGAGATTTGCGTGTACGATGCGCTTTCCTTCACGCTGGACCGCATGAAAGACATTAAGGGGAGAAAGGCCATCCTCCTCGTCTGTACCGGCTTCGATACGTTTAGCAAGCTGACTTACGATGAGATATTGAAGATTGTGAAATCCTCTGACACCATGATTTACCCGGTCAGTATCCTGGAGTTTATGACGGTGCGTTCTCCCCGTGGAGAGGGTATCGGCGCCTTGCAGGCACGCAACGCGCTGGAGACTATGGCCAAGTATTCAGGTGGTCAGGCGTATTTTCCCCGCTTCGAAGGCGAACTGCCGGGAATTTTCGAGCAGATCTCCGGGCAACTTCGCCTGCAATATGGCCTGGGTTTCGTTCCCACCAACCCAGCGAAGGATGGGAAGTTCCACAAATTGAAGGTTGACCTGGTGGATGAGCAGGGTAACCCCTTGCGCATCGTCAGCCCGAAGGGGAAAGTCGTCAAATACCGCGTCGTCGCCCGCGAAGGCTATTACGCTCCGAAGTCTTAGACAGCCATCAGCTATCAGCCGTCAGCTTTCAGCGCCTGAAAAAAACTGCCAGGGCAATTCTGAATAGTGAATAGTAAATTATGAATTGAAGAAGCGCAGCGTTCAGAGTGCCAGGTCGCCGTGCGCAACGCGAACTCTGCGTCTGCAATTCACAATTCACAATTCACTATTTATAAGTCTGCTGATAGCTGAAAGCTGACGGCTGAAGGCTCGCTTTTCTAGTGCCGAAAGTGCCGCACGCTGGTGAACATCATGGCCAGTCCCAAGCGATTCGCTGCCTCAATCACTTCCTTATCCCGAACCGACCCCCCCGGCTGCACAAAGGCGGAAGCGCCAGCCTGCGCCGCCTCTTCCACCCCATCCGGGAAGGGGAAGAAAGCGTCCGAGGCAACCA
>JBEKVC010000064.1:0-11286 GCA_049514395.1 Terriglobia bacterium | reverse complement strand
ACGTTCTTCTGCAACTCGAGATTCGTGATATCCACGAACCGCTTCGCCAGATACAGGACGTCCTCCTGTCGCTCGCGCAAGGGCGGAACCCAGATGGTGAACTCGTTCAACCGAAAATAGACGTCGGGACGAAAGGTGCCGGATTCGCCCAAGCGTTGCAGGTCTTGGTTGCTGGCGGACAGAACCCGGACATCCGTGTTGATGGTCTGGGTGCCGCCAATGCGGCAGATCGTCTTGTCTTGAAGCACCCGCAGAAGCTTGGCCTGGGAGCATAAAGGCATGTTCGAGATTTCGTCCAGGAAAAGTGTTCCGCCATGGGCCATTTCGATTTTTCCAATTTTCTGTCTGTCCGCGCCCGTGTAGGCTCCCCTTTCATGTCCAAACAGCTCGCTTTCCAAAAGGGTCTCAGGAATGGCCCCGCAATCCACCATCATAAAAGGAGCCTGGCAGCGAGGACTGTTCTGATGGATGGCGTGCGCCACAATCTCCTTCCCCGATCCGGTTTCTCCCAGTATCAAGACGCTGAAGTTGGTTCCGGCCACTCGGCCTACATCGGCGATCAACTGCTTCACGACACTGCTGGGACCCATGGACTCCCGGAGCGAAGACTCGTCTTCGATCTGGCAGGAGAGACGTCGCAGCTTGCGCTTGAGAGCGCGTTCGTTCAGGGCGCGGAAGACCACGCGCAGCACCTCGTGGTGTTTGAGAGGTTTCGCCAGGTAATCGTGAGCGCCTGCCCTCATCGCCGCCACCGCATCCCGGATTTCCGGATAGCCCGTGATCAGAATGACGGGGAGGTCCTCGTCCAGGGCTTTTGCCCCTTTCATGATCTGCATGCCGTCCATATCGGACAGCTTCATGTCCACGACCAGAGCATCGGGATGTTCGGAGCGGATCTTTTCCAGGGCGGCTTGCCCGCTGTGGGCCACCACCGTGGTTATCACCTCTTGGTTGAGGAACGTGGAGAGCAAGGCGATTTGCTCATTCCCGTCCACAATAAGAACTTTACTGCCAGCGGCTGTCATTGCTCTTTCTCTCCACGACCTGAGGGTTGGTGAATCAAATAGACGACCCGGATATCTTTATCGAGCCAGGAGCCCAGGGAGTGAAGCATCCCGAGGAAGATCAGGCCCGTTTCCCCCGCCCGAAGCGTCTCGTTGATCCGACCGGCGATGTATTCATCACGCCTTTTGAGCAAGGAATCTCGCAAGGCTTTCCGGCGCGGCTCCTCTCGAGTGGCAAACTCCGGCTCCCCGGAAGCGAAGTCCTCCTTGGCAAGTTGATATTCCTCCACCAAAAGCTCGGAAGATTCCGTGCCCATGATCGTGGCGCCCTTCTCCCGTAAACGATGAAGTAACCCGTGGTTGCGGCTGCCGGCTTTTTCCAGTTCCGTAACAATCTCCACCTCGCGCCCACAAACCGGCAATCCATCCTGATAAAGGCGAACTCGGTCATAGGGAAGCGCCAGTCTCTCGATGGCCGACTCGGTCTGGGCCCACAATTTGTTAACCAGGTTCACGTTGCGCTCCCAGCCCTTACGCCCTAGCTTCTTGACTTTCAGACGCTGGATCGCTTCGCTTAGCGCTCCCATGTCGGCTTGGGTATGGATGATGGGAATGTAGATGAGAGTCCTCTCATTAGATTCAGGATGATGGGTTCCGGCAGCGCTCTTGCTAGTTCGTTCGTCCATGACAATTGGGGTGCCAGCCCTGGGGATCCGAATCCGTAGAAGCCAGGCGGAGTTTACATTGTCATCGATGAGCCTCTAAGTTACCGCACCGCCTCCAAAAATTGCCCGACCGCATGTGCTTGACCTGGAGAAGCAACTGCCCTCCGATCAGGGATTTAGGTCAGAGTCGGCGTAGGAATTTGGTGCCCAGCGGCCGGTTGCGAATCGGAAGACATACCGGCCCTACCCTGAACGCCAAGGTCATACGAAAGGACTCGCCTCCTCTGTGCTCAGCCCTATTAAATGGGTAGTACGAAGGTTGCGCACAGCTCTCTCCCACAAGTTAAACACGTTCCAATTTTGCGACTGCAATCCCCATTGAGCAATTGCTGTTCCATAAGGCTCTGTTCGAGGATGAGCAGGAGCCATTCTCTCTTCCCCCATCGACCACCTGCTACCCTCACACTTTGTTTATCGGCAGTGGGAAGCAGTACGATTAGGGAAAGTGGCGGCTTCTCCCAGGCGTGCTCCTGCTGGTTCGAGTTTCATTTCGAGGTATTGAAAAAGTCAGGAGTGACCCGCCGTGGCGGGACGAGCAAGGACAGTAGAAGTCAGGAGTGCAGTGACGAGTGACGAGTGAAAAGTGACCAGCAAGGAGAGCGGGTGTCGGGGGACAGCGGACCGGCGGACGCATTCTTCAACTGACCCGCCGCGGCGGGACAACGGACGACTGACAACAGACAGCTTTCCCTGCCCACTGCTTACTGCCTACTGCTCTCCGCCGGCTCGAAGCGGGCCTGGAAGAAACGCAGGTATTTGGGTTCGTAGATCATCTTCAAGGCGCGAGCCTGGTCGCGCTGCTCGTAAACCTCGAGGATCGACTCCGCCACCACATCCATATGCGCCTGAGTATAGACTCGGCGCGGCAGGGCGAGGCGCACGAGCTCCAATTGCGGGTGGCGCTCCGCGCCCGTCTTGGGGTCGCGCCCGGCGGAAACGATGCCGCGCTCCATAGTGCGCACCCCGGAATCGACGTAGATGTTGGCAGCCAGCCTCTGGGCCGGGTATTGCTCCTGAGGGATGTGCGGGTAGAAGCCCCTTGCCTCCAGGAAAACGGCGTGGCCGCCGATAGGCTTGACGAGGGGGATGCCCCAGTCCAGCAGGTGCCTGCCCAGGTACTCGACCTGGCCGACCCGCGCCCGGATGTGGTCGTCCTCGACGCTTTCCGCAATGCCGCGCGCCATGGCTTCCATGTCGCGCCCGGCAAGCCCCCCGTAAGTGTGCAGCCCCTCGTAGACCACCACCAGGTTGCGCGCTTCTTCGTAAAGTCCTCCATCGTTGCTGGCCAGCCAGCCGCCGATATTCACCAGCGCATCTTTCTTGGCGCTCATCGTGCTGCTCTGGGTGTAGGAGCAGTACTCCTTCAGGATTTCCGCCACTTTCTTGGAGCTGTAGCCCGCTTCGCGCTGCTGGATGAAGTAGGCGTTCTCCACCGCGCGCGTGGCATCGAGCACGATGGGAATGCTGTAGCGGTCGCAGAGTTCTCGCAGCGCGCACATGTTGGCCATGGATTGCGGCTGGCCCCCCGCCATATTCACTGTTCCCGCCACGGAAACGTAAGGAATCTTCCCCGCCCCCACCTCGAGGATGAGGTTTTCGAGTTTCTGCAGGTCCACGTTGCCCTTGAAGGGGTGCTCACTTGCCGCGTCGTGCGCCTCGTCAATGATGACGTCCACGAAGGTTCCACCCGCCAGCTCCTGGTGGAGGCGCGTGGTGGTGAAATACATGTTGCCGGGGATGAAGTCGCCCGGCTTGATCATGATCTTCGAGAGGATGTGCTCGGCGCCGCGCCCCTGGTGCGTGGGAACCAGGTATTTATAACCGTAATGTTGGCTAACCGCTTCCCACAAGTGGTAAAAGTTGCGGCTGCCCGCGTAGGCTTCGTCGCCGAGCATCAAACCCGCCCATTGGACGTCACTCATGGCATTGGTGCCGCTGTCCGTGAGCAGGTCGATGTAAACGTCCTGCGAGCGAAGCAGGAAGGTGTTGTAGCCGGCCTCGACGATGAACTTCTCCCGCTCCTGGCGGGTTGTCATGCGAATGGGCTCGACCATCTTGATCTTCCAGGGCTCAGCCCAGGAGCGACGGGAAGGTTTTGGGTAGGACATGCTGTAACTCCTTCGCGGATTCTTCACAAGGTGCGAAAACAATAAAGCAAGTTGCGGGCCCAGAGCAATGGGTAGTTGAAGAGTTTAAGGTTGATGGTCCGAAACTGGGGGTGGGCAGTATCGCCCATGCTACGCGGGGGCCTTTTGCTCTTCGCGAGCCAGAGCCTTCTCCATCAGGCGGGGGAAGTCGAAGCTCAGAACGCGCTGGCAATTGCGGCAGCGCCACACTGGGTCCTGCGGATCGAGGTAGTTGAAGTTGACGCAGCCGCAGTCGCAGACGATCTGCAGCCCTTTGCAGCGCCCTTGAATCAGCTTCACATCTTGGGGCCCAACCGGAAATTTCATATCAATCCCTCGTTCGGTTATTTCGCTTGATGGCGAGGGCCACTCCCGACTTCAGCCTGGACGCCGTTCCAGGTGGTCCCATCCTCGGTCCGCGCTGCGCGGCCTCGCCCTGTCGTGACCTCTAGCAAGAGCATTCGGCTTCTTCTCGCGCCGCGAAGATTTCTCCTGCTTGCAGTGGCTCCTCCGTGTCCTCCGTGGCCAGGAGATCCCGTCAGCCGACGGATCACTGAGAAGCTCCGCCCTGCACCATCCGGTGCGGGGCTCCGTGTCCTCCGTGTTGGAGCTTTAGAGGCACAGAGAACACGGAAAGGCCCGCTTCTACTAAACGCACTCGCGGAGCATCACGCGGTCCTGGCTGTCCACTTCGCGGAGACGGACTTCAATCACTTCCGTGCCCGATGTTTGCAAAACCCTGCCCACATAGTTCGCCTGGATGGGCAACTCTCTGTGCCCGCGGTCGATCAAGACGCACAGTTCCACCCGCCGTGCCCGCCCGTGATCCACCAGGGCATCCAGCGCGGCGCGAGTGGTTCGGCCCGTGTAGAGGACGTCGTCCACAAGGATCACCGTCTTGCCCTCCACGGAAAACCGCAGGGGCTGCTGGACCACGGGCTTCTGATCGCTTCTCAAGAGGTCATCGCGGTGGGGGGTGATGTCCAGCATTTCGACCGGGGGCGCGGTCTTTTCGATCTCTGTCATCTTTTTGGCCAAACGCTCGGCCAGCGGGACTCCGCGGCGGCGGATTCCCACCAGAACGACCCCTTCCAGGCCGTTGTTGCGCTCCAGGATTTCGTGCGCCAGGCGCATCAGCGTGCGGTCAATTTCCGAGGCCGACATCAACTGGGACTTGTCGCGAACCACCGTACTCTTGGATTGAACGCTTCCAGCATTTTCCATGGCAGGCTCCCAAACGCCTGATTATAGCATTCTGCCCTTCTTTGACGGTGTCATTCCGAGCGCAGCGAGGAATCTCGCTCTGCTTACAAGTCGAGGAGTCGAGGGTCGAGAAGTTCTTAACTCCTCGACATTCGACTCTCGACTTCTCGACTTATTTGATACGCTCGGCGCAAATCGCGGACGTAGTGGTCAGCTTCCCGCGTGGGCTTGGGAATGCGGAATCCGTCCACGCACTGCTTCACCAACCCGACGGCAGAATCGAGTGAAACCCGATGTCCAGTAGTGACGTAAATGGGTCTCACGTCGTCCCTCGTCCGCAACACCACGCCAATGCGCTCACCTTCCAGCATCAGTGGGGTGGTCGAGCCAGCCTTCTTGCCGGGCTCCTGGTGCTCACCCACCAGCCGTGACTTGGCGCAGCCGATGGTGGGCTTGTCAAACAAGATGCCAATGTGGCACGCGATGCCGAACCGGCGCGGGTGCGCGCGCCCATGGCCGTCGATAAGGATAAGGTCGGGCTCGGTCCGCAGCCGGGCAAAGGCCGCCAGCAGTACGGGGCACTCGCGAAACGAAAGCAGGCCGGGGACGTAGGGAAAACGCAGCTTGCGCCGCGCCATCCGGCGCTCCACTTCCTCGAGACCCGGAAAGTGATAAACAATGACGCCGGCAAAAGCGACCTCTGTCTCGGGGTCAAACGCCATGTCCGCACCCGCCACGAAGCGGATCTCTCCAAACCGGTCCTGCAATTCCACACGCTCGCGCAGACTTTCCTGAAGCCGAATCGCTTCGCGGGGCGTTAGGTTCCAACGGGTCTCGAGCCGGAGTTGCATCGCCATTCCCATATTCTACTGCGGGAAATGCCCAGCCGCGGCGTCATAGTGAGCGCGCCCCGCAACGGACATTTCGTGCTACACTTCCTGTCCTAGCCGCACGAGTCGGAGGTCGGGCCCCAAACGCCGCAGGTCACAGCCCAATGCTGGCGTGAGATATTCTTGTTTCTTTGGGAATTTCGACTTTGGACTATTGGTGGTCTCCTGCCATGAAACATCTCAACTTCGAGTTTAAGGCACGGTTGAATAACGAGCAGCAGGTTCGGGCGGCGCTCAAGAGATTGGACGCCCGCTTTATCGGGACTGACCACCAGATCGACACCTATTTCCGCGTCCCTTCCGGGCGGCTGAAGGTTCGGGAAGGCCGCCTCGAGAACGCCCTGATTTTCTACCAGCGCAGCAACCTTCGCCGCGCCCGCCAAGCCAGCGTTGAAATGATGCTTCTTCCGCGGCGGAACTCCCTCCGGGCGATCCTTGCGCGCTCCCTCGGGACACTGGCCGTGGTGGACAAGCGCCGCGAGATTTACTTCGTCAAGAATGTGAAGATTCACCTGGACCGCGTCCGCCGGTTGGGCAAGTTCCTCGAGGTTGAAGCCATTTCACGCGGGGGTGACGTGAAAAGGATACGGTCCCAGGCGCGCCAGTTTCAAGAACTGTTTGGCATCACCGCAAAGGATATCGTCGCGGAATCGTATTCCGATTTGATCCTCGCCAAGAGCCCTTCGTAACCCAAAAATGGGGACAGAAATCGACGAATGTTGACGCGTAAAGAGTAGGTGACAGGTTTCAGGTGTCAGGTGCCAGGAAAGCGGTGACGAGCGCCAAGTGGCAAGCAAAAGGCGGAGAGCAAGCGATGGATTTCCGGCCCCAAGTGTCAGGGTCCAGCAGGGCGGCGCACCTTTGGGCAATTAGTTTTTGCCGGGACATCGAATCCTGAACGGTCTGCGCCCGCCCCCTGCCCGTAATGGAAAGAAAGTGGAAGGCTAATGTGGAAAAAGGCCCTTTCCGTACGGCAGAACGATTGAAACCTGCGGGTGACATCCGCTAACCTCTAGGCTGCGTCGGGTCTTGGGCAAGATCAGGGCAAGATCTAAAGAGAATGGAAAACAAAAGCCCTAGCCGTTCGCGGGGAGGCTGGCTCCTCCCTGCGTCTGCGGCTGTCCTCATTTTCAATAGCGCATACGTTGCCGCCTTTGGTAATCCCACACTCTTTTATGTAGCGAATGCCCTGCTGCATCCGCTGCTGGGAATAGGCGTCGGCGTTCTTTTCGTCGCCTTTATCCTCCGACATCGAGCAGCCTTCAGCGGTTTTTGGGGAACCGGCTCGTTCTTGCTATTAGGGCTGGCAGCGGCTTTCGGGGTCTACCTGGTTTTCGTGGGCATGACTCGGCCCCACAGCATGGCGCTTTATGCGCATGTGGGGTTGGCGATCCTGGGTCTGTTTTTCCTGCTTCTGCGCTTCCGTGGCAAAGTAGGGGCGGGCGGCGCCCGCCCGGACACCGTAGGCCTCCAAACCGCGTGGCGCGCGAGCGCCGCCGTGGTGGTGGCTTCGGTTGCATTCTACGCCGTCGTGGCGACTTATCACTATGTCCACTCCGATCCGCGATATAGGATTCAGAACCCTTCCACAGCCCCCCTGAGCATGGAGAGCGAAGGTGGCGGCCCAGCGAGCTTGCTCTTCCCCAGTTCCGCGACAACCACCGACGGCAAGCCTATCACCTCGCAGTTCTTCATGGATTCCGAATCCTGCCGGCCCTGTCACACGGACATTTACAATCAGTGGCAAAGTTCCATGCACCACATGGCCTCCTTCAATAACCAGTGGTACCGGAAAGCCATCGAGTACATGCAGGACACGGTCGGCGTTAAGCCCTCGCTCTGGTGCGGTGGGTGCCACGACCATGCGCTGGTTTTCGCCAACCAAATGCAGACGCATCCCATCCGGGAGGTCGAGGATAGGCGTGAGGGCCAGAACGGCCTCGGGTGCATGTCGTGCCATTCCATCGCGGGTGTGAAAGACACGATGGGCCAGGGCGGTTTCGTCATGGATTATCCGCCGCTCGACAAGCTGGCCTCGAGCCAGAACCCGGTGCTCCATTTCCTGCATAACTACGTGGTGAAGCTCAACCCCAAGCCGCATCGCAATGCCTTTCTGAAACCTTTTCACAAAGACCCGCAATTCGTCCCGGAGTTCTGTTCCTCCTGCCACAAGGTTCACCTGGATGTGCCCGTCAATAATTACCGGTGGATTCGCGGCTTCAACGATTACGACAACTGGCAGGCCAGCGGCGTTTCAGGGCAAGGCGCGAGATCGTTCTATTACCCGCCCAAGCCGTCGCAGTGCGCTGATTGCCACATGCCGCTCGTTCCCTCGAAAGATTTCGGCAACCTCAATGGCTTCGTGCATTCGCACCGCTTTGCAGCGGCCAACACGGCGGTCCCAACCTCTTTCGGCGACCAGGAGCAGGTTCAGCAAGTCGAGAGCTTCCTGAAGGGCGCCCTCAGCGTCGATATCTTTGCTCTGGCGGAAGAGCCTTCTGAAAGTGCGGGCCCGGCGGGGATGATGGCTGGGGCAGGCGAGGCGCCACAACTAGCCAGCACGTTTGCAGTGGGTGAAGAATCCTCGGCAGGCTTGGCGGCAGGGGGAGTGAGCGCCGCCCCTCCAGTCAAGTTGATGGCGCCGTTGGGGCGCGCGGCGGCTCAGGTGCGGCGCGGTGATACGGTGCGCGTCGAAGTGGTGGTCCGCACCCGCAAACTCGGCCACTTCTTCCCGGGCGGCACCGTGGATGCCTTTGATTGCTGGCTTGAGCTTCAGGCCCGTGACCGCAAAGGGAAGATCATTTTCTGGAGCGGCGAAGCAGCCGAGAACGGCCATGGTCCGGTCGAGCCCGGCGCGCATTTCTATCGTTCGCTCCAGCTTGATGCTCACGGCAATCCCATCAACAAGCGTAACGCCTGGTCCACGCGCGCGACCATGTATGCCCACTTGATACCTCCGGGCGCCGCAGACACCGTCCATTTCCGCATGAGAGTTCCCGAGGATGCCGTAGATTCGATCGCGCTGACCGCGAAGCTCAACTACCGGAAGTTCTCCTGGTGGAATACCCAGTGGGCATTCGCCGGTATCCGCGACCCCTCCCAGGCCAATCCCGATGTAACGAAGAATTACGATGATGGCCGCTGGGTGTTTCAAGGAAGCCTTTCCAAGGTTTCCGCAAAGTTCAAGGAGATTCCGGATGTGCCCACGGTGGTGATCGCGGAAGACACCGCGACTATCCCGGTGGTCGCCAAGAGCTCTGCACTCTTCACGGAGACTTTGACCCTGGATCCCGGGGACCGCGAGCGCTGGAACGATTACGGGATCGGGCTATTGCTGCAAGGCGATTTGAAAGGAGCGGAGCGGGCCTTTGAGACGGTGACGAAGCTCGACCCCAAGTACGCCGACGGCTGGGTCAACGTGGCGCGCGCGCGAGTTCAGGAAGGCAACACCGAGGCGGCGAAGCCCATGCTGCAAAAAGCCCTCGAACTCAATCCCCGGCTCGGCAGCGGGCATTACTTCACCGGACTGGCGCTCAAGGCCGACGGCAACTATCCCGCCGCCTTCGACGAGTTCTCCAAAGCTTCTTCTCTCTATCCGCGCGACCGCGTGGTGAGGAACCAGATGGGTCGCATGCTTTTCCTCGAGCGCAAATACCAGGAAGCCGTGGGGGAATTCGATAAGACCTTGGCTGTCGATCCCGAAGACCTCGAAGCGCATTACAACCTGATGCTCTGTTATCGCGGCTTGCGAGACGACGCGCGGGCCGCGCGGGAGGAGAAGCTCTACCTGCGCTTCAAGGCGGACGAATCCTCGCGCGCCATCACCGGGCCCTACAAGCTCACTCATACCGAGGACAACAACGAATCGCAGCCCATTCACGAGCACGTGTCGGTGGTGCTGGGGCAGGCAGCAGGCAGTGGGCAGTATGCGGGAAGCAGAAGTCAGAAGTCAGAAATTAGAAAGCAGAAATCAGAAGGAAGAAAGAATCAGAGCGAGATTCCTCACTGCGCTCGGAATGACACCGGGAGGAAAGGGTAGCCCTCTCCCTCTTGGGGGAGAGGGTGGACCGCCGCCGGCGTTTTCTTCAGCCCGTCAGCCGACGGGGCCGGGTGAGGGGGTCAGTTGCACGGTGAAGAGGGACCACGCTCTGGAGTGCGGCAGCTTGCTGCCGCTTTCGCTTAGGCCAGCTTGCTGGCCGTGCACTGGAGTGCGGTACTCGGGCGAGCAAGCCCGCAGGAGAAAAGCGGCAGCAAGCTGCCGCACTCCAGAGCGTTAGGCAGTGCTCAGTTGCAACGAACAAAGGACGATGGAGCACGGAAGGTAGCTAGTACGCAATCCAAAATCCAAAATCGAAAATCCAAAATCGCAGCGCGGATGATGGCCAGCATCCAATCCAAAATCCAAAACCGAAGATCCAAAATCGCAGGCACCATCATTTTTCTTACCACTGGGCTCGCCAGTGTCGCCTTCATGGTGGGTTTGAAACCTGTCCCGACCTCCGCAGGCAGCGCAAAAGCCCTCGCCAGTGACAGCGCAGCCATTCGCTTCGAGGACATCACCCAAAAGGCCGGAATCAATTTCATCCATTACAGCGGCGCCTTCGGTAAGAAATATCTCCCGGAAACCATGGGACCAGGTTGCGCGTTCATTGACTACGATAACGACGGCTATCCCGACATCCTACTGATCAACGGAAAAGACTTTCCCGGCCACAAGACCCGGCGCGCCACCCCGAAGCTTTACCACAACAACGGCAACGGCACCTTCACGGACGTAACGGCCAAGGCGGGCCTGGACATCGAGGTTTACGGCATGGGCGTGGCGGTGGGCGACTACGACAACGACGGCTGGGACGACATTTACATCACCGGCCTCGGCGAGGCGCACCTTTTTCACAACGAACACAACGGAACATTCAAAGACGTCACCAGGACCGCGGGCGTGAATAACACCGGCTTTGGCGCCAGCGCTGTGTGGGTGGATTACGATAAAGACGGCAAGCTCGATCTATTCGTGACCAACTACGTGAAGTGGTCCGAAAAAGACGACCTCTATTGCACACTCGATGGCCGGCACAAATCCTATTGCACGCCGGAAGATTATAAGGGCGACACTCCCCGGCTCTTCCATAACCTCGGCAATGGCCGCTTCGAGGACGTGACCCAGAAGGCGGGCATCTACGACCCCACGAGCAAATCGCTAGGCGTGGCGGTGATTGATTACGACATGGATGGCTGGCCGGACCTCGCCGTCTCCAACGATACCGAGCGCAACAAGCTCTACCACAACAACCACAATGGCACTTTCACTGAACAGGCCGTGCAAGCCGGTATTGCC
>JBEKVC010000063.1:0-11614 GCA_049514395.1 Terriglobia bacterium | reverse complement strand
ATCAAAAAATACGACCTCGACATGATCTACGTCTCCGGCCCCGGTCACGGCGGCCCGGCCGTCGTGGGCAACACTTACCTCGAGGGCACTTACAGCGAGATCTATCCCAACATCAGCCAGGATGAGGCCGGGCTGCGGAAGCTCTTTGTTCAGTTTTCGTTTCCCGGAGGGATTCCCAGCCACGCATCGCCGGAGTGCCCGGGCTCGATCCACGAGGGCGGCGAACTGGGCTATTCGCTCAGCCATTCGTTCGGGGCGGTGTTCGACAATCCCAATCTCGTCGTCGCCTGCGTCGTGGGCGACGGTGAAGCGGAAACGGGTCCCTTGGCGACCGCATGGCATTCCAACAAGTTTCTCAACCCAATTACCGACGGAGCGGTGCTGCCGATCCTGCACCTCAATGGCTACAAGATCAGCAACCCGACCGTCCTGGCCCGCATCGAGCACAAGGAATTGGAGCAATTTCTACGAGGCTGCGGCTGGACGCCCCACTTTGTGGAAGGTGATGAGCCGGAAGAGATGCATCAACTTATGGCGAGTACTTTGGAAAAGGCCATCGAGGGCATTCGGCGAATCCAACGCAATGCACGGAACAAGAACGACGCCACTCGGCCGCGCTGGCCCATGATCGTCCTGAGGTCACCCAAGGGCTGGACGGGACCGAAAGTCGTCGATGGTCTGCAAGTCGAGGGCACGTTCCGAGCGCACCAGGTGCCGCTCTCCGACCCGGCCACCCATCCTGAACACCTCAAGCAGTTGGAAGACTGGCTGAGGAGCTATCGGCCGGAGGAACTCTTCGATGAGCAGGGCCGCCTGAAACCGGAACTGGCCGAACTTGCGCCCCAGGGCGAACGACGCATGGGCGCCAATCCCCACGCCAACGGCGGCATGCTGCTGCGCGACCTGCGGATGCCGGATTTCCGCGACTACGCGGAGGGCGTGCCCTCGCCGGGGGCGCCCGGCATCGGCGACACGCATGTGCTGGGGCGTTTCCTGCGCGATGTGGCGAAGCTAAACAACGAGCAGCGGAATTTCCGGGTCTTTGGCCCTGACGAGACGCTCTCCAACGGTCTGGAAGCCCTCTTTGAAGTGACCCAACGCCAATGGGACGCCGCCACCGTGCCGAACGACGAGTTCCTCGCGCCCACTGGGCGCGTGATGGAAATGCTCAGCGAGCACCAATGCGAGGGCTGGCTCGAGGGCTACCTGCTCACCGGGCGGCATGGGCTCTTCAATTGCTACGAGGCGTTCATCCACATCATCGATTCGATGTTCAACCAGCACGCCAAGTGGCTGAAGGTCACATCGCAACTGCCGTGGCGGCGGAAGATCGCCTCGTTAAACTACCTGCTGTCCTCGCATGTCTGGCGCCAGGATCACAACGGCTTCAGCCACCAGGATCCCGGTTTCATCGACCACGTCGTAAACAAGAAAGCCGAGGTCGTGCGTGTTTACCTTCCCCCGGATGCCAACTGCCTGCTGTCAGTGATGGACCACTGCCTGCGCAGCCGCCATTACGTCAATCTCGTGATCGCGGGCAAACACCCGGCCCCGCAGTGGCTGACGATGGACGCCGCCGTCAAGCACTGCACCGAGGGCATCGGCATTTGGCAGTGGGCCAGCAACGATCAGGGCGTTGCACCCGACGTGGTCATGGCCTGCTGTGGTGACGTGCCCACGCTGGAGACGCTCGCCGCCGTCTCCTTGATGCGCGAGCATCTGCCCGAGCTGAAAATCCGGGTGGTCAACGTCGTTGACCTCATGAAGCTGCAGCCGCAAACCGAGCACCCGCACGGGTTGAGCGACGTGGATTTCGACGAGCTCTTCACCAAGGACAAGCCGGTCATCTTCGCCTTTCATGCCTACCCGTGGTTGATCCACCGGTTGACCTACCGCCGCACCAACCACGACAACATCCACGTCCGCGGCTACAAGGAAGAGGGCACTATCACCACGCCCTTCGACATGACGGTGCTGAACGATTTGGACCGCTTCCACCTCGTGATGGACACCATCGACCGCCTGCCGCAGACCGGCGACAAGGGCATCTACCTGAAGCAGCAGCTCAAGGACAAGCTGATCGAGCATAAGCAATACATCGACAAATACGGCGAGGACCTGCCGGAGATTCGGAACTGGAAGTGGAGCAACCCCCAATGAATGCGCAAGAGCTTATAGACACCGCGAGGGCGCTCGTCGCCGGCGACAAGGGCTTGCTGGCGATGGACGAGAGTAATCCAACCTGCAACAAACGATTTGCCCGGTTGGGGATTCCCCAGACCGAGGAGGCCCGGCGCGCCTATCGGGAGTTGATTGTGACCACGCCCGGTCTGGGCGAGTGCATTAGCGGCGCGATCCTCTACGACGAGACGATCCGCCAGCAGAAGAAAGATGGCACTCCCTTTGTTAAAGTCATCACCGATGCGGGAATCATTCCCGGCATCAAAGTTGACGCTGGCGCAAAGGACATGGCAGGTCATCCCAGAGAGAAAATAACCGAAGGTCTGGACGGATTGCGCGAGCGCCTGGGTGAATATTCTCAAATGGGCGCCCGTTTTGCCAAGTGGCGCGCGGTGATTACCGTGGGCGATGGCATTCCCAGCCGGGGTTGCATCGAGGCCAACGCGCAGGCGTTGGCTCGCTATGCCGCGTTGTGCCAGGAAGCAGGACTGGTCCCCGTCGTCGAGCCGGAAGTGCTCATGGACGGCGAGCATACCCTGGAGCGATGCGGCGAGGTAACGGAGGAAGTCCTGCGAACGGTTTTCAGCCAGCTTCACACACAGCGGGTGACGTTGGAGGGTATGATCCTGAAGCCCAACATGGTGCTTCCGGGATTGACCTGCCCCAAGCAGGAAGCGGTGGACGAGGTGGCCGACGCCACGGTCGGGTGTCTCTTGCGTGCCGTCCCCGCTGCCGTTCCGGGGATTGCGTTCTTGTCGGGCGGCCAACCTAGTGAACTGGCCTCGGCCCGTTTGAATGCCATGAATGTCAGATTCAAGTCGCGAGTGCCTTGGGCGTTGGCGTTCTCGTTTGCCCGCGCCATCCAGCAACCGGCTTTGGAGATTTGGCAAGGCGAGGAGGCCCACGTCTTGGCGGCACAGCAAGCTCTGTATCATCGAGCCAGGTGCAACCGGGCGGCGCGCCGTGGCGAATACAATGCTGCGATGGAAAAGACATGAGCATGACAACAGGTATGCGGCAACTCACATAACCTGCGGCACAGCAAAGGCAGAAACAGCATCCATTATGAAACCCAATGCCGAACTAAAGCCTCATTGTTGGCCAAGAAGTCGCTCGACCTTACACCGCAAATCGCCACCCGGGCCTATGAACTCTACGAGCAGCGAGGCCGCCGCGATGGCCAAGCAGGTCAAGACTGGCTTGAGGCGGAGCGCGAGATTCGGAAAGATTAGGCGGGACGGGCGAAGGCTGCGTCAACGTTCTCCTGAGCCCCATGAGTGCTAAGCGCAACCCACGCGGCTCGTGACACCAAAGGGATGAAGATGAAAATCAATTCCAAGGATTTCCGTGTGCGGCCTGGAGAAAAGGTCAAGCTCGGAGAGTGGCCGACGATTGTGAAGCCCTATTGCAAGTCGAAGAAGCGGTATCAAAAACTCCTGGAAGAACAGGTTGAGGAGTTGAGCGCGCTGCAACACCTTCACTACGCGTCCAATCGCTATGCGTTGCTGTTGATTTTTCAGGGGATGGACGCTGCCGGCAAGGACGGCGCCATCCAGCACGTCATGTCCGGGGTCAATCCGCAAAGCTGCCAGGTTTCCGGTTTCAAACAGCCGAGCGCCGATGAGCTGGAACATGATTTTCTCTGGCGCACGACGCGCCGGCTTCCCGAACGCGGGCAGATCGGCATATTCAACCGTTCCTATTACGAGGAAGTGCTGATCGTTCGGGTGCATCCGGAGATCCTCCGCAGCCAGGGGCTTTCGGAAGAGTTGCGCGACGAGAAAACGCTCTGGGAGGGGCGGTATCGCTCCATCGTGGACCTGGAGAGCCACCTTTATCGTAACGGGACGCGGACCATCAAAATATTCCTCCACCTTTCAAAGGAAGAACAGCGAAAGCGATTCCTGGAGCGGATTGATGAGCCGGACAAGAACTGGAAATTCAGCCTCGCAGACATTCACGAGCGGAAATACTGGAAGCAATACATGAAGGCTTATGAGGCTTGCCTGAGCGCGACAAGCACCCATCACGCGCCCTGGTACGTCGTTCCCGCCGATGATAAGGAGAATGCCCGGTTGATTGTTTCCCAAATTGTCATTGATGCGCTCGATGAACTTAAGACGCCATTTCCCAAGACCACCGCGAAACGCCGGCGGGAATTGAAATCGATCCGCAAGCTGCTGGCGAAGTAACGTTTGAATTTTGGCCTCTTATTTGACGAGCGCTGCCAAGGCGGACTCGAAAGGCCCGCACCCTTTGGATAACCCAATCACTCCGCAATCTTCCGTCAAGGATGTCCCGCTCTCGACTGGCCTCACGAGCGATGAAGCCCGCCGCCGGCTCGAGAAGTTTGGTCCCAACGCCGTGCCTGACACGGCTCTGCATCCATTGCGCAGGGCGCTGACCAAGTTCTGGGCGCCGGTTCCATGGATGCTCGAAGCTGCGATCGTGCTCGAGATTGTCCTCGGCAAGTACGTCGAGGCTGCGATCATCGCGGCTCTCCTGGCCTTCAACGCTATTCTCGGGTTCTTCCAGGAAGGGCGCGCCCAGGCGACTCTTGCCGCGCTGAAGGCGCGGCTGGCGCTGAACGCGGCGGTCCGTCGCGATGATGCTTGGGCGACCGTGCCCGCTACTGGATTAGTCCCTGGCGATCTTGTGAAGCTATCGGTCGGCGCCGTGGTTGCTGCCGACGTGCGTCTGACCGAAGGCCAGATCCTGCTCGACCAGTCCATGCTCACCGGTGAATCCATACCCATCGAAGCTGGGCCCGGCCTCGAAACCTATGCGGGTGCGCTGGTGCGGCGCGGTGAGGCGGTTGCGGAGGTCACGGCGACCGGAGCGCGCACAAAGTTTGGACGCACCGCGGAGCTGGTTCGCACCGCGCACGTCGAAAGTTCGCAGCAGAAGGTTGTGGGAGGAATACTCGTGGCGGCAGTGGTCTTTGCATTCATCTTGGACTTTGCCAAAGTCCCCGTGTTCAATCGCCTCAAGATCGCATAGAGAAAGAATGCGCGCTCTGGATGAACTGGTTTCGAGAGGACCCGTCACAGAGATAAAAGTCCGGCCGAGACGATCCTTCTCAGCATCACTCAGGAAAGTCTGGCTCAAATGGTCGGCGCCACCCCTTCGCGCGTGAGTCGTTTAATGAACAAGTTCAAGGAGCTTGGCTTTGTGGCCTACGACGGCGGCGGGTTGACGGTCAACAGTAGCCTCCTCAGCGTGTTCTTGCACGATTAGCCTTCCTGCTGAGCCCTCGGTAATCTCCCCCGGTCCACACTGTAGTTCCCCGTCATAAACTGGATGAGCATTTTTGACCAGATCGGTGAGCAGTACTGAGCAGCCACGGGAAAAGCCGCTGGGGTATAACCATATTGGCTGGTTCCCGGAGACTACGACCTTGTCAACTGACCGGGTCGAAATACAGACCAGCCGACGAATCAGGATCGGCGCACGAAAAGGCAATTTGAGTGGATCAGTCTTCCTCGTCCTGGCCCACGGCACGGCGGACGAGGTGGCCAAGGTGAAGGATATTTTGCAGACGACGCGCCCGGCGGAAGTTGCACTACACGCCGCAGTCAGTGCGAAATAATCCTGCGTTAATTGCTCGGTCTTGCGTTTCGATGCCATTTCCTCAGTCCGCAGCTCACAAACGGGGCCGAGGGGAGGGAGGTGCGATGTGAAGAGGGGAAGAGTATTGCTGGTCTGCGACGACCTCCGGGAGTTCGCATCTTACGAGGGCATACTGTCGGCTCTCGGGTACGATTTCGTCATGTGCAGTTCCTATGCAGAAGGAGCCTGTCGAGTCGAGATGGAAGACTTCGACTTCGCCATCGTCGGGCAGGGAAGCGCGGGTTTTGAGGGACGATGCGTTCTGGAGCGAGCTGCAGAGATGCATCGGAATATTCCCATCGTCGTGGTGGCGCGCTGCCTGGACATCCACTGCTATCTGGAAGCGATGGAACTAGGCGCCGTGGACTATCTCGAAAGGCCGGAGCCGGATGACCTCGGGTGGGTGGTGGAAACCCAATTGCGCCAGCGCGACACAGCTTGACGTTCATCAACCTTGTGAAGTTGCTCGAATTCGAGGTTGACTTCTCGCCACTCATCGACAAAGGGCTATTTAAAAGTGATGAAGCGAAAGCGCCTCGGCCTCCCAATGATTGGGATTGTGGCGAGTTCGCGCTCGTCCACGAAAGGTGCGTTAAGTTACAAAATGCCAAGGAGGATAAACCGATGTTAAGAAATGTCACCCATCTAAAGGGTTTTGCGATCCGAGCCACGGATGGGGAGATTGGAACGGTGGAGCAGTTCTATTTTGACGATGAGACCTGGGCCATCCGCTACCTCGTGGTCAATACCGCGGGTTGGCTTCCCGGCCGGCTTGTGCTGGTCTCGCCCATGGCCCTCCGCCAGGCGGAGTGGCAATCAAAGCGACTCGATGTGGCGCTGACGAAAAAGCAGATCGAGGACAGCCCCCCCATCGATACGCACAAGCCCGTCTCACGGCAGCACGAGGCCGTGTACATGGGATATTACGGTTACCCCTATTACTGGGGTGGGCCCAATCTATGGGGTCTTGCGTCCTACCCGGCAGGCTTGGCGGTTCAAAGGGAAGCGGTGACGGAAGCGGAAGCGGCGCAAGCCAGGGCGGGAAAAGAGTCGGCCGATTCACATCTGCGCAGCACCAACGAGGTGACAGGTTATCACATCGAGGCCGCTGACGGTGTGATCGGTCACGTGGCGGACTTCATGATCGATGATGAAACCTGGGCCATTCGATACCTCGAGGTGGATACGCGGAATTGGTGGCCTGGCAAAAAGGTGCTGGTGTCGCCTCAGTGGGTCGACAATGTGAGTTGGCCAGACTCCAAAGTCTACGTACACCTCTCCCGGGAAACCATCAAGAACGGCCCGGAGTACATCGAGTCCATGCCCATCACTCGCGAGTACGAGAATAGGCTCTACGGCTACTACGGCCGGCCGCCATATTGGCTGTAAGGATCTGGCAACCCTGTAGCCGTACGGCGAGCAAAGCTTGATTGACGTAAGAATTATGGTGTCCATCTGGCGGAACACTTGTCCCCAGTGCACCAGTAATGCCAGGTTAAGTAGTCAGGACGTGTCGGTGAACTATGTCTAACACCATGGGCAACCCCCAACGATTCCACTCAGCCGACAAGGCGACCCGAGTCCAACCCTTGAACTCCCTCAAGATCCGCAGAACCCTACGCGACTGAACCGGAGCAGTCGTGTCCCGAGACTCTGGTGACAAACACCCAACGGCTCCAAGAGGTGACTGCCAGACAAAACCAGAGCCGATGATATGCTGGCGAACCACAAGTGTTGGGAACCCTGCGTTTCAGTGCAGGAAATGGCGGGACAGGACTATTGCACAGAACGTGGCGAAGCCGAGGAGGATAAGGCCGAGGATAGCGTTGACGAGGCGGAAGAAGGGCGGGCCGATGCGCTGGGGCATGAAGCGAACGACGACGATCAGCGTGGTGAACCAGGTCATCAGGCCGGCGGCCGCCATCAGGATTCCCCACCCAGGGGCTTTGGAGCCGAAGATGGAATAGGCGAACGGGAGCCAGTTGGAGGTGACACCAACCCAGTAAACCATGGTTAAGGGATTGAAGATGGTCAGGGCGGTACCGGCGGCGACATCGGCAACCAGATGCGCGGGGACGGTGCTCTTGTCCCAGCGTTTGCGAGCTCTGGTGTAGGCCCGCAGGGGTTCCTTGACGGCGCGGACAAGGAAATAGAGCCCCAGCGGCAGCAGGGCGATTACCCCGATGGCCTCCAGGACAGTCTGGAGAGTCGGGTTGGACAGGTCGGAGAGGAGATAGTGACCGCCGAGGAGGACCAGGGAGAAGAGGGTCAGGTCGCCGGCGACGGAGCCGATTGCGCAGGCGAGGGTACGGCGCCAGCCGCCGATCATGCCGCGGCGGATGGCCAGCATGTTGACCGGGCCCATCGGCGCGGCCGACGCCAATCCCATGAAAAATGCGGCCGCGAGTACGTGGATGTCAGAGAGGAACACCATGTTGCGCCAGAGAGGTAGAATAAGCCTGACATTTTACTCGGCATTCTGGCAGTCAAGAATATACACCCGATTGCCTCCAACTGAGCCGTTGGAGCGCATTTTTTCTCCTTGGCTAGTCCCGGCGCTTCGGTGAGTCCTGAAAAGCCGATTCGGAACCAATTAGCCGGAAGGCCAGATATTGCGCAAGCCGCTCGGTCCCGCCCGGCGGGATTGACTTCCTCGTAACCGATGCGGCGCCTGTAAATGGACCGCTGCCAACGGGCCTTCATGGAACATCCTCGGTAATTCCCACCAACCCCAGGCGGTAGTTCCCCCGCATGAACTAAGGTGAGCAATATTGACCAGACGCGTGTGCTTTCCGGTACAGACACGCGAGTCACCCCACGATATATAAGATGTTTGGAGGCCAGGATAGCTGCGCAGTGTCTATCGAGGAGAAGGTTATGCGCGACGTTTCCGCAAATGGTGTTTTGCTGGTGGACGACGATCCTACCATTCGGGACTTTCTATCGAGTCAATTGCAAGAAGCGGGTTTCAAAGCACAACAAGCTGAGGATGGAATCGACGGTCTGGTGAAACTCCGGGATAAGCTTCCCAAGGTCATCATCTCAGACCTTCAGATGCCCCGCATGTCCGGATTTGAGTTCATTTCGGTGGTGCGCCGGCGCTTCCCTTCCATACCGGTGATTGTCCTCTCGGGATCAATCCAACGCGAACTCCCTGCGGAAGCCAAGCCTGACCGCTGGTTCAGAAAGTATGCGCAACAAATCCCCGAACTCTTGCAGGCCGTCCACGACCTGGCTCGAAAAACGCCCGATCGCGCTTACCTCCCGCAAGTGATCAGTACCCCTGTTCGGACACGCCCGGGCGGCGACGGTTATTTCGTTCTGAGCTGCACGGACTGCTTGCGCTTATTCCAGGTGACAGGTCCGCCTGAGAATAAGACGGTGGAGCGGACCGCCGTCTGTGTCTACTGCGAGGCCCGCGTACCATTCTTGATCGAAGGCTCAGAGCCCGCGTAAGGCGGCACGCGCCCCGTGCGCGACGCGCTGACGAGGGTGATGTGGACCGGTTGCGGCATCAGGCCCCTGGCGACATCTAAGGATGAACAGACATACGCTCACTTTCAATTCCCGGAACTTCCTCAAAAGGATCGGCACTCAAAAGACGACTCGGGAGTACCAAAACCGACAGGCCATATATTCGCAAGGGGACGCGGCTGATGCGATGTTCTACATCCAGAATGGCAGCGTGAAGCTCGCGGTTGCATCGCCGCGCGGCAAACAAGCAGTCATCGCCATTTTGGGGCCAGGCGACGTGTTTGGAGAGGGTTGTCTGGCAAAACAATCCCTGCGGATGTCGACCGCAACGGCGATTCAACCATCCACTATCTCCCGCGTGAATAAGGGGCCTCTTGTTCGCCTAATCCACCAAGAGCCTGCCTTTGCAAAGCTTTTCATCTCCTACCTGCTTTCTCGTATGGTGCGCGTCGAAGAAGATTTCGTGGATCGACTCTTCAATTTCAGCGAGAAACGCCTGGCCCGGATTCTCTTGCTGCTTACGCATTTAGACAAGGAAAGTCGAGCCGAAACTGAATTTCCCAGAATCAATCAGGAACAGTTGGCGCAAATGGTGGGCACCACCCGGTCGCGGGTCAGTCATTTCATGAATAAGTTCAGGAATCTCGGCTTTGTCGATTACGCTGGCAATGGCGCGTTGACGGTCCATAGCGGTCTCCTCAGCGTGGTCCTACACGACCAGCCTTTAGGTCAAACCCTCGGTCATTCCCATCCGCCCCAGACGGTAGTTCCCCCCTCATGAACGGCGGTGAGCAATTCAGACCAAACACGTGAGCCATGCTGAACAGACACGCGAATCACTCCGGGCTATAAACAAAACGGGCAGGGGACTCGCGAGGGTCTCCAGGCGAGAAGAGCCGGGAGAAGGCATAGTCGGCAGGAGAAAGGCGGCAGGTGTCGCATCATCCGCTCAAGCAAGGAGGCGTATGCACTTTCTCTGGTGAATCGCAGTGGGGCTGCGGCCCAGAATCCCGGCAAAGGAGTAAGCGTGATGAAGGCAAGCACCAAAGATAAGGCCGAAGGCAAGTTTCACGAAATGAAGGGCAAGGTCAAGAAGCAAGCAGGACAACTGACGAATAATCCCGGTTTGGAAGCGGAGGGCACAGTTGAAAAGGCGGCCGGGAAGGTTCAAGGGATAATCGGCCAGGTGGAGAAAGCCCTCGAAAAATAGCAATGCCGGCCCGTAGTCCAACAGTTCTGAATGGGAACATCGGACACTCCGGTCAGTAGGTATGATTGCAAAAAAGGAGCTTTAAATGAAAAGACTTACTTTGATTCTTCTGTTGCTGACGTTCTGTGCGACGGCTTTCGCCGGTGAGACCCAACTGCAAAAGGCAACCAACGTTATGAACGAGATCATGGGGACTCCCGACAAGGCAATTCCTCATGATTTGCTGGACAAGGCCGTGTGTGTGGGCATCGTTCCTTCTGAGGTGAAGATCGCCTTTATAGGGGGTGGCACTGGTGGACGCGGTGTGCTGGTGTGCCGCAAGGGCGGGAACGGTCCGTGGGATGCTCCCTCCATGTTCACCATGGGCGGCGCGAGCGTGGGATTTCAGATCGGCGTTAAGGCCACCGACGTCGTCTTCCTCGTGATGAACCCTGAAGGCATGAAAAAACTGGTTCAGGACAGCGTCAAGCTGGGCGGGGAATTATCCGTAGCGGCCGGCCCGGTGGGTCGTTCCGCGGAAGGCGCGACCGACGCGCAACTCCATGCGGAGATTCTTAGCTACTCGCGCTCACGGGGCTTGTTTGGCGGGGCGTCGCTCGACGGGGCCGTGTACAAGCAAGATGAAGATGATAACCAAAAGGTTTATGGACGCAGGGTGACCGCGAAAGAAATTCTGATCGACGGCACAGTGCGCCCTACTCGTGCGGCCCAGGACCTGGACAGCACGCTGACGAAATATTCTCCCTCGGGTGGACGAACGTTTGAACGGTTATAAGCGATTCGTGGGGAGAACTGCAAGTTATCGAAGGGAAACAACCACCGCGCCAGACGCGACGAGCGTCTGGCGCGCGAATTCCTGGTTCACCTTCGTTAAGGAAAAACGAAACATGAGAAAAACGCCAGTCGTTGCACTCGTCCTCTGTGTCTCGCTGATGTGCGCCGGGGGCTTGTTTGCGTATTCCAACCTGACGCATGAGGAAATTGTCGACCTGCTCTGGAAAGATGAGATCCGTCCTCTGCTGCTCAAGCGATTTCCGGCGCTGACGGAGGACCAGATTACGGAGGCGCACGCCTATGCCTATGGCGGCGCCGTCATCCAGGACCTCGGCTACTACCCATTCGGCAGCCAGCTATTCAGCG
>JBEKVC010000062.1:0-11673 GCA_049514395.1 Terriglobia bacterium | reverse complement strand
CCCGATTGGGCCCGCCACTGGATCCTCGACCCGGCTTTGATCGATCCCGGCACGGCCATGCCGTCAGGCTTGTTCAAGCTCCAGGCGGACCATTATGTTTTCGCGGGTCCTACGCCGCCGACCTTCAAAGGCTATAACGGCGACCACGCGGAGCTGTTGGTTCGCTACCTGTTCGAGTTGACTCCTCAGGAGCAGCAGCGGCTCATCCAGATGAGCGGGAGCAACTTGAATCCGGCTTCTGTAAGACCCTCAACAACGGAGAACCGGCGCAAACCTCAGTCAGGCGCCGGAGGCTCTCTTTTGGGAATGGTCAGTAAAGTTCGTTAGCTCAATCACAGCGCCGCACTCGAAGGGCGCGGAGAGGTCATGACAATGGAAAAACGAATCATCCTTTCGCTCTCAATTGTGACTGCATTGACTCTGTTCCTGGTCGCTTGCAGCAAGAAGACGGAGGAGACGGCGGAGCAACCGGCAGAAACCACCACCGCGCCACAGCCGACCCCTATCGACCAATCCACGGTGGGCGAAGTCACCGGCAAGGTCTCATTCGAGGGAACAAAACCGAAGCCCCACCGGATCATGATGGATCAGGACCCCGCTTGCGCACAGAAGCACAGCGGGCCGGTTTTTGCCGAAGATGATGAGGTGAACTCCAATGGGACGTTGCCCAATGTTTTCGTGTACGTGAAGTCGGGGGCTGAAAAGTACGTTTTCGCTCCCCCTTCAGATCCCGTGACCCTGGACCAGGACGGCTGCATGTACAAGCCGCATGTGCTTGGCGTCATGGTGGGACAAACGCTTAAGATCGTCTCCAGCGACACCACGACGCATAACATACACCCCATGCCCGTGGACAACCGGGAATGGAACATGTCTCAGGCGCCGGGGGCCGCTCCCATCGAGCAGAAATTCACACGCGAAGAAGTAATGATCCCGACAAAGTGCAACCAGCACCCCTGGATGCGCGCTTACATTGGCGTGCGGAAAACTCCCTTCTACGCCGTGACGGGCAGCGATGGCACGTACACAATTAAGGGTCTTCCGCCGGGTGATTACACCATTGGGGCTTGGACCGCCATTGGCGGCGGGCAGGGCCAAAGTCAAGAGCAGAATGTGACCGTGGGCGCCAAGGAGACAAAGACGGTGGATTTCACCTTTAAGGGTTGACAGTCGACAATCGAGGGTCGACAGTCGAGCTCCCACGGAAGTAAACCCCTCTCCCTTGGGGAGAGGGTGGACCGCGACGGCGCTTTCACCAGCCGCCGCGGGCCGGGTGAGGGGTTATTTGAGCGCCTTGGAAGCAGACTTAAGCTAAGCTGTCTTGCGGTTTTGCCCCTCGAGGCGCCCACTGTCATTCTGAGGCCCCCGTTCTTTGGGGGGCGAAGAATCCCCGCCGTTCCTTCGTATGACCAGACAGCGGACGTTCCCCGCGAACTGCAGAGATCCTTCGTCGTCCGCCAATAAGAATGGCGGACTCCTCAGGATGACAGTTTAGAGCGAGATTCCTCGCTGCGCTCGGAATGACACGCTCTGAAAAATGACACGTTCTGAACTTTCGTTTTTCCGAACCCTCTGGGGTAAGGTTTTCATCTAAGTTAAAGGAAAGTTCCTTCACGGTTTGTACAGGGCTTTTCGATCAAAAACTTAGCGTGCCTTTGTTCTTCACCTAACGTCCTGGTGAGGCGGGGAACTCTCGACAGGAGCAATGACCTATGGGGCTGGCGATTGCGCTGGTGGTAATCCTTATCACCTTTCTCTCCGGCTACTTTTTCTTGGCGAAGACGTGGTGGTTCCCCGTTGATATCACGGCCAATTACGGGCACGCCATCGACCACCAGTTTATGCTGACGCTCGCCATCACGGGGGCCATTTTTGTGGTCGCCCAACTGGCGCTGGCCTATGCTGTCTGGCGTTATCGCGACCGTCGAGACGGGCGAAAAGCAGGCTATTCTCACGGCAATAACAAGCTCGAGCTCACCTGGACTACTGCTGCCGCAATCATCTTCATCGGACTGAACCTGATGGGCTACCACATCTGGGCATTCGTCCACTTTATGGGGCCGCAGCCGGGATCAATGAGGGTAGAGGTTTGGGGAGAACAATTCGCTTGGTACTTTCGATACCCCGGCCCCGATGGCAAGTTTGGTCCCGTGCACGTGGATAAAGTGGATGACGCCACAGGGAATTATCTGGGTCTCGACCGCGACCGCGATTCGGATTCCAAAGACGACATCGTTACTGCCACGCTCGCCATCCCGGTTAATCAACCGGTGGAGCTCATCTTGCGCTCCAAGGACGTTACCCACTCGTTCTTCGTTCGCGAACTCAGGTTGAAGCAGGATTTGGTTCCGGGGATGGAAATTCCTATCCACTTTACAGCCACCAAAGTTGGCACGTATGAGATTGCCTGTGCGGAGTTGTGTGGTCTGGGCCACTACAAGATGCGGGCTTTCCTGAACGTGATGCCGCCGGCGGATTTTCAGAAGTGGCTCCAGAGCATGGCGCAGGCGCAGTAAAGCAGGATTCGGGATTCAGGATTCAGGAGTCAGGAGGATGCAGAGAATCGAAATTCGAAACTCGAAAACCGAAACTGGAAAATCGAAATTCGAAACTCGAAAACCGAAGCTCGCTGTGCGCAACGTCGCCCTCGCGAAAGCAGGGGGCTATGAGGTTGTGGAATCTCGCGCTTCGGCAGGCTCAGCGCAGGCTTTACACGGGAATCACCCATAGGGCGGTTTTCGAATTTCGAATTTCGATTTTCCAGTTTCGATTTTCGAGTTTCGATTCTGTCTTCTGACTCCTGACTTCTAACTCCAAGGGGAGGACGTAAATCTTATGAAGATTGCCGGCGCGGGAGTGGGAATTTTGCGGTTGGGGCAGATTCAGGTGAGGGCGCACGATGTCGAGCGGGCGAGTACGTTCTATCAGGATGCACTCGGACTAAAGCTTCTGTTCAAGGCGCCTCCCGGTCTCGCGTTCTTCGACTGCGGCGGAGTGCGGCTGATGATCGATAGCCCGGAGAAACCCGAGTTCGACCACCCCTCTTCCATTTTGTATTTTGCCGTGCCCGACATCCAGGCGGCCCATGCGCAGATGAAGCAGAGCGGTGTGCGTTTTGAGGACGAGCCGCACTTGATCGCCACCATGCCCGACCATGATCTGTGGATGACGTTCTTCCGAGATTCGGAAGACAACTTGATGGCGCTGATGAGCGAGGTAAAGAGGCAGTAGCTTGCGAGCCGGGGCCTCGGGCCTTGGGCATCCAGACTTTGGGCCTCGGACCTGGGTGTAAGAAAGGCGGGAGGTCGTTGATGGCACAACCACACGCGGAAGCGATTGTACGGCACGAGGCGCCCAAGGGGTTCATCCGGAGGTACATCTTCAGCCTCGATCACAAGGTGATTGGGATTCAGTATTACCTGCTGGCCCTAGTCGCGGTTTTCGTCGGCCTGACCCTCTCGATCTTGATGCGTCTTCACCTTGTCTGGCCGCAAGCCAGCATCCCGCTGCTTGATAAACTCTCTCCGCTCGGCGCGCCCCACGGTGTGATTTCGCCTGAATACTATCTCTCACTTCTGACCATGCACGGCACGTTGATGGTCTTCTTCGTTCTGACCACGGCTCCGCAAAGCGGCTTCGGAAACTATTTCCTGCCGATCCAGATTGGCGCTGAGGACATGGCCTTCCCGCGGCTCAACATGCTTTCTTTCTGGATCACCTTCTCGGCCTTCATCGTATTGGTGGCTACCTTCTTCATCCAGGATGGCCCCCCCATCGCGGGCTGGACCTCCTATCCGCCGTTGAGCGCGGTGGGCGGCGCTGCCGGTCCCGGCATGGCGGTGGGTGAGAATCTTTGGATAGTTTCCATCGCCTTATTCTGCGTCGCGTCGATGCTTGGGGCCATCAACTTTATCGCCACAACACTCGATCTTCGCGCGCGTGGGCTCTCACTGATGAAGCTTCCCCTCACCTGCTGGGCATGGTTTCTGACCGCCATCTTGGGACTGCTATCGTTTGCGGTGTTGCTGGCGGCGGGAGTCCTGTTACTGCTCGATCGAGTCGGTGGCACCAGTTTCTTCGTGCCCGGCGGCCTGATCGTAAGTGACAAGATCATTCCGCATTCCGGCGGCTCGCCTCTGCTCTGGCAACACCTGTTCTGGTTCTTCGGGCACCCGGAGGTTTACATCGCCATCCTTCCCGGCATGGGCGTGACTTCACACATCCTTTCGACATTCTCTCGCAAGCCAGTTTTTGGCTATCGCGCCATGGTTTACGCCATGTCGGCGATCGGCGTCCTGGGTTTTTGCGTCTGGGGCCACCACATGTTCGTGAGCGGCATGAGCCCGTATTCGGCGTTTGCCTTCTCGGTTCTCACCATGGCGATTGCAGTTCCCTCCGCCATCAAGACGTTCAACTGGATTGGCACGATGATCGGCGGCAAGATTCGCTTTTCCACTCCCATGCTGTTTGCCATTGGGTTCGTTTCGATTTTCGTCACCGGCGGCCTCAGTGGCATCTTCCTGGGCCAGCCGCCCATCGATCTCTATTTTCACGACACCTATTTCGTCCTTGCGCATTTCCACCTGATCATGGGCGTAGCTGCCATTTTCGGGATTTTTGCCGGGACCTATTTCTGGTTTCCCAAGATGTTCGGCAGGATGATGAGCGCAACGCTGGGAAAGATCCACTTCTGGATCACTTTCGTCGGCGTCTACGCGATTTTCATGCCCATGCATTACCTTGGGCTGGAGGGAAACCCGCGGCGCTACTCGGAGTTGATCGACAATTTCCTGCTTCCGTTGATTTCCGTGCACAAGTTCATTTCCATCGCAGCGTTTATTACGGGCGGGGCGCAGTTGATTTTCCTTGTCAACCTTCTCTGGAGCATGTTCTGGGGCGCGAAGGCGGCGGAGAACCCCTGGGAGGCCACGACGCTCGAGTGGACGATTCCATCGCCGCCGCCCTTCGACAACTTCGCCGGAAAGCACCCGGTGGTTTACAACAGCCCCTATGAGTTCAGCGCTCCGGGCGCGGCACAGGACTTCATCATGCAGAATTCACCGGAGAGGGTGGCGGCAGGGCACTGAAAGCAGTTGTCAGTAGTCAGTCGTCAGTTGTCCCGCCGCGGCGGGTCAGTAGCAACGGACCACATACCACGGACAACGGACCACGGACAACGGACCACGGACTACGGACAAACACTGGTTTCGAGCTTCAACTCTTTTCAAGGTCTCACATGGCATCTACGACGCTAACGCCCGCCAAGCCAGAAGGAACCGCCAGGATTGACGACGCCGGCCAGGGCGGAGGTGGCTTCCGCTTCGGCGACTTCGGTGGGGATGACAGCGGGGGAGAATACAGAGTTCCCGAGCGGACCTATCGGCTGGGTATGTGCTTCGCGCTGACCGGCATTGTGATGTTGTTCGCGGCCTTCACGAGCGCCTTGGTGGTCCGCAAAGGAATGTCGTTCGACTGGGTTTCGTTTAGCGTGCCCCGGGTCCTGTGGCTGAACACGGTCGTGCTCATAGCGAGCAGTGCGACCCTGGAATTCTCCCGCCGTTCGCTCAGTGCGGGCTCAGCCAATGAATTCATCCGCTGGCTTTCGGCGACGGTCGTCCTGGGTCTGGGCTTCCTCGGCGGCCAACTGGTGGCTTGGCGTGAGCTGGCGTCTCGCGGAATTTATTTGGCTACGAACCCGGGCAGCTCTTTCTTTTACGTGTTGACCGCTGCGCACGGCATCCACCTGCTGGGTGGTGTTGTTGCTCTTGCCTATGTCGCTTCTCGCGCCCGCCGCATCGCGCTCGGCCGGGCGCGGCGGACGCCTGTAGACGTGACCGCGATTTACTGGCACTTCATGGATGCACTTTGGATTTACGTCTTCTTCATGCTCGTGAGATGGGTGTAAGGCTCGCCTTCGGACGGGCAGTTGTAAACCGGGCTGAAAAGTGTGTGTGAGGATTCGCTGAGGGCACGCCGAGGGCCGACTAGTGGTTACTGACGGAAATTCGTGTCAGAAAGCGCGACTGCGGTGACGGGGATTCCGCGGACTCCGGTCACCGTGCACGAAATGGGAGCACGAATTCTTGCACATGCAATGCCGGGCCAAGCTCTCCCGGTACCTTGCGGATCGAGAGAGCATCGGGAAGGCCGAAGCTAGGGCCCGGCGCGATGGGGGTTAGGGATGGCCAGCCACGAAGCAGTGAGCGCGAACCTGCGTCAGGTGACGGAATCAGCGTGGGGTGGAGGTGTGGCGCCCTTTGCCACCGGCTCCAAGAAGCTGGGCATGTGGCTCTTTATTATCTCGGACGCCATCACCTTCTCTGCGCTGATCATGGCTTATAGCTACGTTCGTGTGGCGAGCGATAACTGGCCTACGCCCTTCGAGTTCTATCCGGGCATTCTCAAGGCAACGCTCATGACCGTAATCCTCCTGAGCAGTTCCGTCACCATGGTGATGGCCGTGCGCGCGGCAAAGCTGGGCAACAGGTCGGGCGTTGTGAAGTGGTTGGGGGCGACCATGGCCGGAGGGTTGGCCTTCGTCCTCATCCACGCCACCGAGTGGGCGGGTTTGATCGGAGAGGGCGTCCGCCTGTTCAAGAACCCCTGGGGAGCACCGCTGTTCGGGGCGGCGTTCTTCACTTTGACCGGGTTGCACATGACGCATGTCTTCTGTGGCGTCTGCTACCTGGCCGTAGTCGCCGTGCTCGTCGCCAAAGGAAAACTGAGCTCGGAGGATGTGGAAGTCAGTGGCCTGTACTGGCACTTTGTTGACTTGGTGTGGATGTTCATCTTCCCGTTGGTGTACATACTCTCGGTGAAGATGGGGTGAAATCAGAAATCAGAAGTCAGAAGCTAGAATGGAAAATCGAAATTGTAAACTCGAAACTCGAAATTCGAAACTCGAAATTCGGAGTGCAGCAGGCGAGTTTCGAATTTCGAGTTTCAGCTCTCGAGGGAGGCTGCATGGATCAGACATCCAAGCACAGTGAAGGCGGGGTGAAGGTTTTCCTGGTGGTGTGGTTCTGGCTTTTGGCGCTGACGGGTGTGGAAGTCTTCCTCGGCTACAAGGCATTTGAAGTGAGAATCATGATCGTCCTGCTGATGGGCCTTTCTGTGATCAAGGCTTCATTGATCATCGCCTACTTTATGCACTTGCGCTACGAAAAGCCCAGCATGGCGGCCACCCTGATGCCCGCTTTGGTGATGGTCATACTTTTGATGTTCATGGTGTTCCCAGATAGCTTCAGGCTATTGGCGATGAGGCCGCATTAGGTGTAAGTTTAAGTTTAGGGCTTTGATCTTTAATTTGAGGTTCATCAATCTTGAATTTCCAGTGGTTGTTTAGGTGGATGCGCTGGGTGGCGGCTCTTGCCGGAGTGTTGTCGTTCTCTGCCCTGGCCTATGCGCAGGGCTGCGCAATGTGCTATACCAGCGCAGCGGCGGCAAGAGCTGGCGCGCTTCAAGCATTGAGAAGCGGAATTCTCATCCTGCTTGTCCCTGCGCTCATGATGTTTGCAGGCATCTTCGTCGTCATTTATCGTTCCCGGGACCGGTTTAACGGCTCGGCCGATTGGAGTGCTGAGCGAGAGCGGGAATTGCGCGAAATGCTCATACGGATGGACAGGACTGAAAAACCTGATCCCCCAGAAAGGATTCTGCCAACTTCCTTATGACAGCGAAACAATACAATCCGTGGTTACATCGATACGCAATCTTCGTCGCAATCTGCACCTTTCTTCTGATTATCGCGGGCGCGCTGGTGACCGGTAATGACGCCGGTCTGTCCGTGCCTGATTGGCCGACTTCATTCGGCAGCTTCCGAATGCCGCGCATGGTGGGCGGGGTCAAGTTTGAGCACGGCCACCGCATGATCGCCGGAGCTGTGGGAATCCTCACGATAATTCTCGTCCTTGCGCTCTGGATCAAGGATTCCAGGCGTTGGGTGAAATGGATTGGAGGGGCCGCCGTGCTGGCCGTGCTGGCCCAGGCTGCGCTGGGGGGCATCACGGTTCTCTATTATTTGCCCGTGGCCATCTCGACGAGTCATGCCACGCTGGCCCAAGTCTTTTTCTGCCTCGCCGCGAGCCTGGTCTTTTTCACTCGCGCCGGCTGGCGATGGGACGAACCCAAACTTGAAGACGCTTCCACTCCCTCGCTCCAGCACCTAACCGTGGCCACCACGGGCGTCGTGCTTGTGCAGTTGGTTTTGGGGGCTGCGTACCGCCACTCCGGGATGGGCGTCGAGCCCCACGTTGTGGGCGCCTGCGTGGTCGCCATGCTGGTGGCCTGGGTGGTCACACGAATCGCGATGAAGTTCTCGCAAGAGCCCGCCCTCCTGAGGCCCGCACTTTTGCTGGGCGCACTGGTCATGCTTCAACTGTCCCTCGGCATCGGCGCTTACATCGTGAAGATGGCTGACCGGAACGCACCTCAACCTCTGCCCCCCGTGGTGAACATGACCACCGCGCACGTGGCCGTGGGCGCGCTGGTGCTGGTGACAAGCCTGTACCTGACCTATCAGTCCCATCGCTTTCTCACCGCTCCGACCGACACGGTGAAGATCGCTTCGGCCCCACACGGGGCGGCCATATGAACCGCGGATCAGACAACCCGGCAGCCAATGCCGTGTCGCTGAGGAAGAACGCGCCCCCGCAGTGGCTCGTGCGCCTGGCGGATTACTGGACGCTGACCAAGCCGGAAGTGAATTTCCTGGTGCTGGTAAGTACGCTAGTGGGTTTCTATCTCGCCTCGCGCGGCCCGCTGGATTTCTGGCGGTTGTTGCATACGCTGCTGGGCACCCTGCTCGTGGCCAGCGGCACCGGGACGCTGAACCAGTACATCGAACGCCACTCGGATAAGCGCATGCGCCGAACCGCCAATCGCCCCCTGCCTGCAGGGAGACTAGCTCCGCCCGAGGCGTTCTGGTTCGGCATCCTGCTTGCGGCAGTCGGCGGCTGGGAGTTGTGGGTGTTCACGAACCCATTGACCAGCGAGCTCGCTTTGTTAACGCTTGGCGCCTACCTCCTGTTCTACACCCCACTCAAAAAGAGAACGCCGCTTTGCACGCTTGTGGGGGCCTTTCCTGGCGCCATGCCGCCGCTCATAGGCTGGGCGGCGGTGCGCAACAGCCTGAGCCTTGATGCCTGGGCGCTATACGCCATTCTCTTCCTCTGGCAGTTCCCGCACCTGCTGGCGATTGCCTGGATGTACCGCGAGGATTACGCCCGTGCCGGCCTCCAGATGCTTCCCAGGAACGACCGCGAAGGCCGGGCGACGGTGCGGCAGATTCTGGGGTATTCACTCGTCCTGTTACCTGCGAGCATTGTGCCCGTCTTGCTGGGGCAGGTGGGGAAGGCTTATTTCGTGGGAGCTTTGGTGCTCGGATTTGGGTTCTTGCACTATGGCATGCGCCTGGCGGCTACCCGATCGAATTCATTTGCCCGGCGTTTGGTCCTTGCCTCAGTCGTTTACTTGCCTCTGGTATTCGCCTTGATGATGGTGGACAAGACCCCCCTTTAGGCGCGGCCTGCCTGTTGCTGGGCGAGCTTTGCTTCCAACTGCTCAATGGCCGAATTCAGCCAATGGAGGAGAGCCTTTTCAGCCTCTTCGCGGTCCTTGGCGTCTTCAAGAGAGGTGATGCTTTCACCACGTTCGTTCAAGGGAATAAAGTGGCAAGGGATGTCCTCGTCCCGGTACTTTTCCGGCACCCATTCCCACAACAGGCATTCGTTGCAGGGGTGCCGTTTAACCACTTCGTCGAAATTCAGGCACGTGACCGAGTCGCGGAAGAGCTTTGTGGGTTTCCAGGGGGTACGGACCGATCGACCGTACCCACCGTTTTTCAAGATGTCTCTCTGCAATTTCAGTTGGTCTATAATCTCTTTGAGGTCGGCTGGCATAGCCTTCTTACCTCCTTCAGGATTCCAGGTGGGGACGCCCCATCAGCGCCGAGCCCCGCACATCTGATTTGGAGCAATTTCGTAGCCAATGGCAACACGTTGACATAAAGCAACTTATTGGGAATAATGGGCAACTTGAACGCTTTAGAGTGGGTCAGATTGCCCACTTTTTTGCACCCAGACCGGCGGCAAGCCAAGATAAAGATTGCTGCCTCCAAGGGTAACTAAATGGCTGGAAGCGAATCTGCAACTCCTTTTCGCTCTGGCGAGGAGCGACAGCCGATCCTCGAGGGACTGGTGTTATTAGCACTCTGCTTTCTGGTGGCGGTGATGGGGCTGGCGGTAGTGGCTTTGGAGGCGATGAGCGGCAGGGTTTTCTTGATTGACGGCCTGTGGCTAAGCCTGATCAGCCTGACCTTGGCAGCAGTGTTCGGCGGCAACCTCGCCTGGTCGTTTTACACCGGCGAGGCGCAGCAAATGCTGCGTCACTTTCGCAAAGGGTCCGAGCCCGATAACGCCTCGGACAAGAAGCAGCCGACCGCAGCATGATCCCTTACCTTCCCACCGTCGATGCCACCCTGAATGCCGCCAGTGCCATCTTCTTGGTCCTGGGGTTCTTTTTCGTTCGAGAAAGGAACATCCGAGCTCACAAGACGTGCATGCTTTCAGCCTTTGCGACCTCAATGATCTTCTTGGTCTGCTACCTCTCTTATCACTATTTTCACGGGACAACCCACTTCCTCGGACGGGGCGCCGTTCGAAGTTTCTACTTTGTGCTGCTCGGTTCGCATACAGTCCTTGCGGTGCTGATCGTGCCGCTGGCACTCACCACGCTTTACCGCGCCTGGCGGGAGCGCTTCCAGCAGCACAAACGAATCGCCCGCTGGACCCTGCCCCTTTGGCTTTACGTCTCGGTGACGGGCGTGCTGGTTTACTGGATGCTTTATCACCTCTATCCGAGCCGCTAGTGGCGCCTGCCTCCAGGGCCGTTTGCACTGACGAAAGCAGGATTTTCAGGTCGTCTCCAAGAGCGGTGATTCGTTTGATTCTTGCCCAGAGCGCGCTATAATGGGCACTCGCAACATTAGTTCCTTCACGACGAGGATCTTGCGGGGAATCTTTCATGATTGAGCCCGTTCCACGACTAGGCGATACCATTGACGATTATTGCACTCGCTGCCGCCTGCTTCTGAACCATGCTGTGGCAAGCTTGGTGGACAACAAGGTGGTGAAAGTCGTTTGCCAGACTTGCCATACTGAGCACCCGTACCGTAACGCGGAATTGCCTCCGAAGAAGAAACCAAGCCCTCGTGCCGTGCTATTTGAGCAGGTTTTGGTGAAGACAGCATCTACCCCCGAAGCCGAGCCCCAAGCGCCTGCTGAGGAACCCGCTCAGGTCGAGCCCGAGCCGCCGAAGAAAAAAAAGGTCGCAACTCCCGCACGCTATATCTCCAGGCATAAGCGCAAGCCTCCCCGTGGGTAGCCCCACGAAGAACAGGTGTCAGGTTTCAGGTGTCAGGGAAGCGGTGAGGAGCGCAATGGTGAATGGTGAATAGTGAATTGTGAATTGCGGGCGCAGAGTTTGCTTTGCGCCCCCAGGGCCTCTGACCGCTACGCCTCCTCAATTCACAATTCATTATTTACTATTGACCACAACTGTCCGGTCATAAGTCGAATAGATCGAGTTGGTTGGACAATAGGTCCAGTTCATCTTGACGGTTTGTGTGCGAAAAAGCCTCTAAAAGTGGCATTTTCTCGAACAGCGTGAGGCTCA
>JBEKVC010000061.1:0-11679 GCA_049514395.1 Terriglobia bacterium | reverse complement strand
ACGACATACTCCCTGGAGGGACACCCCCGCAGCCCCACGCAATATGGAAGTTGGTCGAGCATGTTTCGTCGTGGCGAGCTTGGAAGCTCGGGCGAGATCAAACTTCGAAAATAAAGGTGGGAAAGGTTGATCCACGCGGATACAATTGCGCAGCGCAAGCAATGACCAGAGCCAACAAACCGAAGTGCCGGAACAAAACCTTGGCGGCCGGTAACAGGGTGTGCCTAGGGGCTGTGATTTGCTCGCTCTTCACCGGCCCATTACTCACCACAAAGCTGGGCGTTGCAATTTCCAATGGGAGACACGCCAGTGCCTTGGAGAATTCGATTTCAGACCAACTGCCCGGGTGCATCACTGAATCACCGTTCTTCAAGAGTCTACCAAAGGGCTTCCGCTGGCCGGAGCCTGGCGACGCGTTGAGCCTGCGCGTGCTCGAGGAATATGGGGCGCTCTTCGTCGCTCGTGGGGGAGTTGTGCTTCCCCCCGTTGTAATATTTCCAGACCAAAATGCCGTCGCGCACTGGCAATCAAACCTAAGCGTAGAGCAGGCTGAGCTCGCCGGCGTGCTGGTGAGACTTCAGAGCGCCGCCATGCGGGCCTTGATGAAGGCCCGCGAGGAAGCATTTCAAGCTCATGTTGACATTTCACCCCGCGGCCCTGATGCAGCGCAGCGCGGCTATGCCCAAACCCTCGAACTATGGAGCAGCCGTGTCAATCCGGGTCTTCAACATTGGGTCGATAAGGGCTTGCTGAGCGCCTCCGAAGCAGAAAGGATCAGAAAATTACCTGCCCGTGAGCAGATGCCCGAGATCCTCGAGCTCGAAAAGCGAGGGCTGTATTTCAGCAAAGATTTTTCCAAGTCAGTTCTCTTGTCCGTAGCACCTCCTGGCGCCTCACAGCATCTTTCCATGCTCGCCTTCGATGTCAAAGAACACGATGACCCTGTCGTCCGTTTAATCCTGGAACACCATGGCTGGTTTCAAACCGTAAGGTCTGACTTGCCCCACTTTACTTACCTGGGCGTCAAGAAACAACTGCTTCCATCCCTCGGGCTCAAGATGGTCAGAAACGGCGACCGCGTGTTCTGGATTCCAGACTTTGCGTGCCCGCCACCTACAAAACCTTAGGTCGGGAAGTGTGAGATATTGAGGGTTCGTCACGAAATAACCATTCCTACTTCTGACTCCTGGCTCCTGACTTCTGACTTCTTCTCTCCAGCGCCTCTTCAATCCTCCGCAGCATGAAGACGTCTTCCCGGTTGTAGGTCAACAGTTCTTTCAGGAAGCGCTCTGTTCGGGTGGCCACATATTTCTTCCACGTCTCGTCGGCCCACTTTCCGTCCTTGCCAGCGAGCTCGCGTTTCAGGCCCAGCATCTCCTCGATGGCCTTCTGGCCTCCCCACAGGCCCGCCTTCCAGCAGGCCGGGCAGAGGTCCAGGTGCTTGAATGTCTTGTCCAGCACCACGCCCAGTTGCGCTGCAATCACCGGGAAGTCGAACCCTGTGTAACCCTTCACATTGTCGGGAATCGAGCGCCCGTTGTAAGTGACAATGCGCTCCACTCCCGCCAGCAACGCCATCAGCGCTTCTCGGGTGGCTTCCTCACCTACAAGCTGGACAAAGGCGTCCTTCTCGCCATCCACGATCCTCACCCCGATCACCGTGATCTTGTGGTTTTTGCAGTCCCTGAAGAGGCGCTGGTCGGCAAATGTTCCAACGTAGTTGGTTTCGATATCGAGGTAGGCAGTTTTCACATTCTCCCCTTTCGAGCAGCCTCTTGATTTAGGCGGAAGTGTCAGTAGTCCCGCCACGGCGGGTCAGTGGTCAGTTGAAAAGACGGGGCTGGGGACTGGCGTTCTTCCCCACCTACCATCAACCTTCTGTCTTCTGACTCCTGACTTCTGAATTCTGCTCGCCACCTGTCACTCTCGCCCCAGGAAGTCCCGCCGCTTCCGGGTTTTTTGCTCCTTGCCGGGTTCGAGGGAGCGCGCCAATTGCACGGCTTCGAAGCCAAACCTTTCGCGCAGCTTATCGGCGGCTTTGAGAATCTTATCAAGTTTATCGCGCTGCGGCGCCTCGAGCAAATTGCGTTGGAACACGGCGCGTTCAAGGTTCGACGCGCGGACGCCCACGAGGCGGACTTTCTTCTTCGCTTCGTATGAGCTTTCAAAGAGATGCAAAACGTTTTCAAAGATGACCGAATCGAGGTTTGTCGGCTCGTCGATGGTGATGTCTCGGGTGAGGGTCTTGAAAGGGGCGTAGCGAAGTTTCAACCCCAGCGTGTGCGCAAACAGGCCATGGTCGCGCAAACGCCGCGCCACGAGTTGGGCCAGATAAGAAAGCGTACGCTCCAATTCCTCGAGGTCGTCGATATCTTCGTCAAAAGTGGTTTCGTGGCTGATGGATTTGGGCTCTTCCCCGTAGGCGTAGGCGTCAATGTCCCGCCCGCATGACTTCGTGTAAAGCCATTCGCCGAATTTGCCGAACTGCTCCCGCAACTTCTCCTCGCCCATTTGCTGGAGGTCGCCGATGGTGGTGATGCCGAGCGAGCGCAGTTCCGGCTCCGTCACCTTTCCGATGCCGGGCATGCGGCGGATAGGGAGGGGGGCAAGAAACGTTGCTTCATAGCCCGGAAAAATGTAAAGCAGGCCGTGCGGTTTGGCCTGGTCGGAGGCGATCTTGGAAACCAGGTGGGAAGTGGAAAGGCCAATCGAGCAGTTGAGTCCGGTACGCTCCTTCACCGTGCGAATCAGCTTATCCGCAGCCCGAAATGCCGAGCCGTGCAGACGCTCGCAGCCGCTGAGGTCGAGGTAGGCTTCGTCGATTGACACCATCTCGACCACGGGCGTGAATTCGCCGAAGATCTGGCAGAGCTTGTGGGAATAGTCGCTGTACTTGTGGTGTTGGCCGCGCAGGAAGATGGCGTGCGGGCAGAGTTTCTTGGCGGTTCGGATCGGCATGGCGGAGTGCACGCCGAACTTGCGCGCTTCATAACTGGCCGCAGCCACCACACCGCGCCCCTCCGGGTCTGCGCCGACGATTACAGCCTTGCCTCGGAGGGAAGGGTCTTCCAGCTCCTCGACGGAAACGAAGAAGGCGTCCATGTCAACGTGCAAGATTTGGCTCAGCATTTGCGAACATCCAGGGGCTGGGGACTAGGGGCTGGGGGCTGGGGCAATTTTGGATTTTGGATTTTAGATTTTGGATTTTAGATTTCGGATTGCTCCCCCACCTGCCACCTGCTTCCTCCCTTCTGACTCCTAACTTCTGACTCCTGTCTCCTTCTTCCGCGCGCTAACCACCCGCGGAATGCCGGCTAAATCGGGTATGACTTCGATTTCTGTCCACTCCAGGCCGAGCAGGGCGAGCACTTTCGCGCGCATATTGTAGCCAATCTCTACCACCACGAAGCCGCCGGGCTTAAGTGCTTCGAGGGCTTGCGGAAACAGGCGAGCATAGATTTCGTCGCCGCGCTCAAGGTCGCCACCCCAAGCGATGCGCGGCTCAAATTGCCGCACCTCCCGTTGCACCATTTCGACGTCCTGCTTCCCGACATAGGGTGGGTTCGAAACCACAAAATCAATCGTGCCCAGGAAATCTTTATCGAGAAATCGAGCGAGGAGGTCGCTTTCCAGGAACTTGACGCGTTCCGGCATTCCCAAGCGAACTGCGTTTCGCGACGCCACCACCAGAGCCGGCCTGGAGATGTCTGCCCCGAAGAGGATGGCGCGGGGAAGCTCGGAAGCGAGCGCCAGGGCAATGCACCCGGAGCCTGTCCCTACGTCCACGATGCGCAGCCGAGCTTCTTTCGTCAATCCGCTCCGGCGCGCGAGTTCAAGCACTCGCTCCACGGCGCGTTCAGTTTCAGGGCGAGGAATCAGGACGTCGGGGGTGACCTCGAAATCGAGCCCCCAGAACTCCTGGTGGCCGGTGATGTATTGCGTCGGCTTGCCGATGGTTCGCTCGTCAATCAGCAGGAAGTAGCGCTCGGTTTTCTCCGGCGGCAGGTTCATCTCGGCGTTGGAGTGAAGAAAAGCGCGGTCGCAATGGAGCACGTGCATCAGCAACAATTCAGCGGCAAGCTGTGCGGAAGGGACCTGGTGTTGGAGGAGGATCTCGAGACCGGTCTTGAGAGCTGTGCGGAGTTGCATGGCGGAAAGCAGTGGTCAGTAGTCAGTTGTCAGTCGTCAGTCGCAGGTCGAGCAGTCGGGAGTGCGGCAGCTTGCTGCCGCTTTTCACTCGCGAGCTTGCTCGCGCTCGCCGGCCTAATAAAGAGCTTCCCTGCATGGCCAGCAAGCTGGACTGAACGAAAGCGGCAGCAAGCTGCCGCACTCCAGAGCGCAAGATTCAGAGATGTCCAACTGACAACTGACCACTGCCTACTGTTCTTCACGCTGCCACGATCACTTGCTTCAACTTCTAGGCCCGGTAGTGGGCGCTCAGCGCCTCGATGATGTCGTCGAGCTTTCCGTCCATGACTCGGTCAAGCTGGTGAATGGTCAGGCCGATGCGGTGGTCGGTGAGGCGATTCTGAGGGAAGTTGTAGGTTCGGATTTTCTCACTGCGGTCGCCGCTGCCGACCATGGAGCGGCGCTCTTCCGTGATCTGTTTCTGCTGCTCCTGAAGCTTCATTTCGTAGAGCCTGGAGCGGAGCACGCGAAGCGCTTTGGAGCGGTTCTTGATCTGCGACTTCTCATCCTGGCAGGAAACGACCATGCCGGTCGCCAGATGCGTGATGCGCACCGCGGAGTAAGTCGTATTCACCGATTGGCCGCCCGGCCCCGAAGAGCAGAATGTATCGATCCGAATATCCTTGGGGTCAATCTCAATTTCCACTTCGTCGGCTTCCGGGAGCACCGCTACCGTGATGGCGGAGGTATGGATGCGTCCCTGCTGCTCGGTGGCCGGGACACGCTGCACGCGGTGCACGCCGCTTTCATATTTGAGCTTGCTATAAACCCTTTGCCCTTCGATCAGGGCGATGACTTCCTTCAAGCCGCCGATGCCTGAGAGGCTCGTCGAGAGCACTTCCACCCGCCAGCCCTGTGATTCAGCGTAGCGGTCATACATACGGAAGATTTCCTGCGCAAAGAGCGTCGCCTCGTCCCCGCCCGTGCCAGCGCGGATTTCCAACACCACGTTCTTCTCGTCGTTCGGATCTCTGGGCAGCAGCAGGATTCCGAGTTCCTCCTCCACCTTTGCCTGCCGCTTCTCCAAGTCTGCGAGTTCCTCGTGCGCCAGGGCTTTCATTTCTGCGTCGGTGGAAGCCTCCTCGAGCAGCGCCTTGGTTTCTTCGAACGACTTCCGGAGGCTTTTCCACTCGCGGTACTTCTCGACAATCTCGCTGAGCTCGGAGTGTGCTTTGGCGGTCTTCTGATAGAGGGCTTGGTCCGCTAACACGGCGGGATCCCCGAGCTGTGCCGTCAACGCGTCATATTTTGCTTCGATTTCTGCCAGTTTCTCTGAGAAATGCATGGCTCACCGAAAAGAGTCGTCAGTTGTCCCGCCGCGGCGGGTCAGTTGTCAGTGGCGAGGCGGGAGGCTGGAGTAATTGGGAGGTTGGAGCAATCCTCGATCTCTGTATTCCCCGCCACTCCCCACTGGCGGCTCAACTGACGCTCGGCAACTGACAACGGACGACTGACTACTGACCCGCCGCGGCGGGACCACTGACAACTGGTTCTAAGCTACCACCAACTCCCCACCGCGCGCCTTCTCGAGCTCCATGGCGGTCTCGATGGCCTGGATGGCGGTTTCGATTTGGCGGTCGTCGGGCTCGCGCGTGGTGACACGTTGCAACCACAGCCCGGGCTGCGCCGCCCAGCGCCAGAGCCTTCCCTGCGATTTTGCCGCAAAGCGGATGCATTCGTAGGAGACGCCGGCAATCACCGGCAGGAGCGCGAGCCGGCCCACGAATCGCATAGTAAAGGAGCGAAAGGGCAGGAACATGTAAAGGACCATGGCGATGGCCATCACCACCAGTAGAAAGCTGGTCCCGCAACGCGGATGAAAGCGTGTACACGCGCGCGCCGTCGCCACGTCAATTGCCCCGCGCTGCTCAAACGCCCACACCACCTTATGCTCCGCCCCGTGGTACTCAAATAAGCGCCGGACTTCCTTCCATTGCGACATGAAAAAGAGGAACCCAAGGAATAAGAGGATGCGAATTGTTCCGTCCAGCAGATTAAACATCAGCAGGTTGCCCGCTGCCGGGTAACGGCGGCTGATGGCTGTGGCCAGAGAAAGCGGCACAAACTTGTAGAAAAAAATGAAGAAGCCCAGAGAGAACGCCAGGTTCAACGCCAGGAGCCAGTTGCTCAACTCGACTTTCTTTTCTTTTTCGGCCGGCTTCCCCGTGTCCTCGAGCGCTAGTTCAGCGGAGTAGCGCAAGGCTCGGATTCCCAACACCATGGCCTGGCCCAGGACCCCCAACCCGCGCAGGAGCGGGTATTTCAGCCAGGGGTGCTTTTCAGAAGGCTTTTCCAAGTAGTCTTTTGCCACCGCAATCCCGCCGCTGGGCTGGCGCACCGCCACGGCATAGCTGTGCGGGGAGCGCATCATGACGCCTTCGATGACCGCCTGGCCTCCCATCAGTGCCTCTTCCGGCGCCTGGAGAAGCGGCAGCACAACCAGACGGCACAAGGTGCGAAAGCGTGAACCCCTGCTGGTCAAAAACAATCCCATAAACCTTCCGACTCCTCACCCCAGCGCATCTTCCACCATCGAAACCCTTGGTGTGGAGGCTAGTCCAATCCCCCGGAGAAGCGCTCTCGACGCGCAACGGGCCGCATAAGATTAGATGCGCGCAGGGGAGCCATTACTCAGCATAGCCGCAAAGAAAGGGGGTGTCAATTAAGACACTTCGAGATCGTCCGAAGCCCGCCTAGGCGGGCGACAGCCTTTAGCCCACGGTCCCGCGAGGCGGGATGGGAACGGAGAAGGCTCCAGAACCGTGTCAAGCCCCGCAAGGGGCGGCATCAGCGCGCCTCGGGACGCTGCCCGATGCTCCCTGCGGGCTTATGTCGCCCCGATCAGATCGGGGCTTAAGAAGCCGTTCCAGCTCCCTCTTCTCCCACGGCTTTCGCCGTGGGCTAGATGATGACGCCCGCCCAAGCGGGCTTTCGGACATCTCTGACAGTTAATTTAACGCTTATGGGGCTTGCCCCGGCCTGGCCGCCCCAAGGGGCGGCCTTACTACCGACCCCTAAGATTGTATGCCTCGCCACGAAAAAAGTATTATCATTCAGTGCAAGGCACAGCCGTGAGAGCGTTCATCAGCTACAGTCACGATTCGGAAGAGCACAAAGACCGCGTTTGGGACCTCTGCGAACGCCTGCGCCACGACGGCATTGATTGCCGGATTGACCAGCACGAGTTCTCGCCTCCCGAAGGCTGGCCACGCTGGTGCCGCAATCAGGTTCAAGAATCCCAATTCGTCCTCGTGGTCTGCACCGAGACTTACGAGCGCCGGTATGAGGGGGAGGAAGAAACCGGGACGGGCCTGGGCACCAAGTGGGAAGGCTTTGTAATCACCCAGGGGTTATACGAGGCGAAGCGCCACGGAAAGGCAAAGCCTTTCCGCATCCGTCAGCCGACGGACGGCGGAGCCGCGTTGAATGTTACACCTCGGGGACTTTGACGCAACCCTGCCCGCCAGGCATGCTCCTTGTAGCCTGACCTGGACGGGTCTATACTGCGCCATGGCTCTCTGCGCGCCCTGGGACCCGGCGGGATGTGAAGCATGGGCGTGACATTCAGGTAAGAGTTGGACAACCCCTTGCGGGGTTGGGCAACTTTCCAAGCGAACAGCTACCGTGGGCTGGCGCCCACGGCTACTCACCGTCCACCGCTTCGCGGTGACAACATGCTGGTGGGTTTGGCAAGGCGCAAGGGCAACATCAACCAGCCGCAAGGTCAGAGGGAGGGCTGGGATAAAGGCGCAATGTTTCGCAAGATCCTGATAGCCAACCGTGGCGAGATTGCGGTGCGCGTGATGCGCGCCTGCCGCGAAATGGGAATCTGTACGGTGGCGGTCTATTCCGACGTGGACCGCAAAGCGCTCCACGTCCGCTATGCCGACCAGGCTTTTCACATCGGGCCGGCTCCCTCCGCCGAAAGTTACCTTCGAATCGACCGCCTTCTGGACGCCGCCCAACGCAGCGGCGCAGAGGCTATCCACCCCGGTTACGGTTTCCTGGCGGAGAGCCCGGAGTTTGCGCGCGCCTGCGCGGATGCGGGGTTGGTATTCATTGGACCGCCGGTGGCCGCGATGGAGTTGATGGGCTCCAAGACCACGGCGCGGCACACCCTGATCCAGGCAGGCTTGCCGGTGGTCCCCGGGGCCGAGCGCAACCTGGAAAGCTTCGAGGAAGCGCATCGAGTTGCGGACGAAATCGGCTATCCCGTGATGCTCAAGGCCTCGGCGGGAGGGGGCGGCAAGGGATTACGTCTTGTGCGTTCCCCCGCCGAGCTTGAATCCGCCTGCAACACCGCGCGCTCGGAAGCGCAAAACGCTTTCAACGACCCTTCGGTTTACATCGAGAAATATCTCGACCGCCCCCGCCACATTGAAATCCAGATTCTTGGGGACCAGTACGGAAGCCTGATTCACCTTGGCGAACGCGAGTGTTCGCTGCAAAGAAGACACCAGAAGGTGCTGGAAGAATGCCCGTCACCCATCGTGCATGAGGAGTTGCGCCAGCGCATGGGAGAAACCGCCGTGCGCATCGCAAAGCTGGCAGGATATTGGAACGCCGGCACGGTGGAATTCCTCGTAGACCAAAGCGGCAATTTCTACTTTCTGGAGATGAACACGCGGCTTCAAGTCGAACACCCGGTTACGGAACTGGTGCTGGGAATAGATTTGGTGAAGGAGCAGATTCAGATTGCGGCGGGGGAAAAGCTGGCGTGGCGGCAAGAAGACGTGCGCTTGAGGGGCGCGGCGATCGAGTGCCGCATCTACGCGGAGGACCCCACCAACAATTTCTTCCCTTCCCCCGGCACCATCAGCCGGCTCCAGGTGCCCGCGGGCCCCGGGGTGCGACGAGACAACGGCGTCTACGAAGGATGGACCGTACCTCTGGAATATGACCCCTTGCTTTCGAAAGTCGCGGTTTGGGGGACGGAGCGCGCGGAAGCCATCGCGCGCATGAGGCGGGCGCTCGGCGAGTACGAGATTTTCGGCATCAAAACCAACGTCCCCTTTTTCCGCCGCTTGCTCGAGCACCCGGAATTCGTCGCCGGGCGCCTGGACACCGGATTCATTGACCGCGTCCTGGCCGCCGGGCTCATGGAGGAAGCGCCGCCTTCACCCGAGGAGGAGCGCGTCGCCATGCTGGCTGCGGCCCTCCACGCGGGAGGGGGCGAGGGGAAGAAAACACCGGCCTCCACTCGCGACAGCACTTGGAAAAATGCGGGCAGAGACTCGCTGCTTAACCAGTGGCCGCATCGCGGGAGCTGGAGAAGCGGATGAAACTCGAAATTAAAATCCATTCCGGCTCCAAGACCTCGGATCATGAGTTTGAGTTGTCAACGCGGGCGGGCGCAGTGCAAAGCAGGACGGGGGCCGCATCTTCCGGGGCGAAAATTAACTTCGATGGCGAGACGCTTCTTGCGGATAGGGAAGAGATCTCGCCGGGGGTTTACTCGATCCTGATCGACGGGCGGTCTTACGAAGCCCAGGTCAGCAAGAGGGCAGGCGACGCCGAGGGTTACTTGAGCCCCTACCTGGTTACCGTGGGCCTGCGGCACTATCTCGTGGAAATCCGTGATCCCCGGCGCTGGAGGCGTGATGGCGCGGGAGTTCGGGAGAAAGGCCCACAAGAAATCGTGGCCCCCATGCCAGGGAAGATCGTTAAGGTGCTGGTTTCTGAGAACCAGGAGGTGGTGCGGGACCAGGGACTTCTGGTGATCGAAGCGATGAAAATGCAGAACGAAATCCGCGCTCCCCGAGCCGGCCGCGTGGAACGCATCTACGCGCAGGAAGAAACCGGCGTGGAGGCGGGGTTCCGCTTACTGCGGATCGTCTGAGGGCGGAGTCGAGCCCACTACCCAGGCTCGCCTATATTCTGTCGCGGTCAGGAGAGGGCCTTGCCGCTTGGCGCCCGCAATAAGAAGAGGCGGAAAGCGGCGCGTGGCGGCGCAAGGGGCAGCGGCAATAGGCTATGCATGTAGCCGACTATAAAGAGGGCGAGCCGCCGAGTGGTGCAAAATGCTACACTCATACTTTAACCGCCATACCCCTTTTAATCCTTCCAACCCCTTGAAAAACCTTGGGATAGTGTGCTGCGGGGACAGAACACCTCAACAAAAATGACGCGCATGGGGCAGATGGAAATCCCGCTCCTTAGGGTCGGCATGTTGAGCGGCCATCACGCCGCGCCGGGTAGCCTGTCACTTGGAGGAAGAGGGACCTAGCTCTCCTTTGACGATCTGCTCGGCCAGGTAGTTCGCGACCTTCGCCCGGTTGCGCAGCGTCTCGATGTAGGCCGCTTTCAGAAGCTGCTCCCTTTCGTTCCTCAGCGTCTGCCGGATGGCATTCTGAACCCGCAACTCAGAAAGCGTATGCGTTGCGGCTGGTTCCTTGCCGAGCAGCTTAATGATGTGGTAGCCGGTTGCACTGCGAATGATCCCGGTGAACTGGTTGACCTGGAGCGAGAGGACGGCCTGCTTGAGCTGCGGGGTGGAGTCCAATGCCGAGGCCGGGATGAAGCCCATGTCACCGCCCCCCGAAGCGGTTCGAGGATCTTCCGAGTATTCCTGCGCCACCGTGGCGAAGTCATCCCCGGCGCGCAGGCGGGCGTAAAGCGCCTGGATCTTCCGCTCCGCGGCGGCGGGGGTTTTGGCGTCGTCGTTCTTCAGGTTGCGCACCTCGGGGTCCGCAACCGGAGTGACCTGGATCTGGGCCAGGTGGTACGCGGTTTCAGGGACATTGAAGTTGGCCTTGTTGCGTTCGTAGTAGGCCGCAATCTCGGCGTCGGTAACCTTTATATTTGAGATGATTTCTTTGTTGATGAGCTTTGTGATGATAATATTCCGGCGCACTTCCTTCCGGAGATCCTCCATTTCAAGGTCCTGGTCCCGGAGACGTTTCCGGAATTCTTCCGCCGAATAAGGGCTCTGAAGTTCGGCCACCTTGTTATCCACTTCGGCTTCCGAGACCGTGATGCCGGCGTGGGAGGCGTGGTCAACCAGAATCTGATTATTGATCAGTTCATCCAGAACGTTCAGTTTAAAGCTCCAGGCTTCTTCCTGGCTGTTGGTGTCAGACCCTGCACCCTGGCGGCTTCGATAGAGCCTCTCCACTTGATCACGGAAGACGGGCTGGCCATCGACCTTCGCCACCAGTTCGCGATCCGAGGGGCTTTTCCGCTGGCAAGAGGTCAGGGCCGCCAAGCCTGCAAGCTGCACGAGGATTATCAACGCTGTGGCGCCGCGCAAGAACGGTTGGTTTGTCATGCTAGTATTGTAACTCCATCCACCAACAAAGAAGTGGGCAAAGTTGGGGCGGCTCTGGTAAAATGAAAAGGTTGCGCGAGAGAAGTATTTGTCCTTGCTACGAGGTGTTGCTATGGCTCTGGCCTGTGAGATTTGCGGGAAAGGCCCCAAGTACGGAAATCGGATAAGCCACGCCCACAACGTCACCAGGCGTCGGTGGAACCCGAACTTGCGCCGGGTTCATG
>JBEKVC010000060.1:0-12175 GCA_049514395.1 Terriglobia bacterium | reverse complement strand
TCGTCTCAGGGTCAATGCGGAAATGCGCCAGCGCGCCCTCCAGTTTCAGGCCCCCACGGCTCACGTATTTGAGCGCTTCGCCAACCAGGCGAAGCTTTGCCCTCGCGCTCGTCAATACGCCGCATTTCTCCACCTTCTGCTCGTTCACCAGCACTTGACCCGCAAGGATCATGGCCTGGGCCTTTTCGCGCGAGTCTGCCAGCCCTCGCTCAACCAGCAGGCGGTCCAGGCGGATTTTGCCTTGGTCCGTTTTTCCCATCGCAGAGAGAGTAGCGCCAAAAGGCAGGGAATGAAAGTCACAGGCGCGGAGGGCGAGAGCGGGATACCCATCAAGGTCTCGTGGCGTCAGTTGCCGAGATCGGCGCCGTCGCGTACCACGCTTTCAGTCATGAAACGCGCTGGGCTATGGGGAATTGCTATCACTTGGCTGCTAATGTCTCAGGAAGAAGTACACCGACATGGAAATGCCGACGACGATGACGAAGCGGCGGACGATTTGAGGATCGAGTTTCTGGGCGTAATGGGCCCCGCCATATCCGCCCAGGACGGCGCCCAGGAGCATCACCAGGGCCTGTGGCCACAGCACCGCGCCTGCCGCGATGAAGGTAACCACGGCAGCGCCATTGATCGCGGCATTGAGGAGCGTTTTCAAGGCATTCATGGCGTGAATATCTTCCATCCGCAACATGGTCAGCAAGGCGAGCATCATGATTCCAATGCCAGCGCCAAAGAAACCGCCGTAAAGGGCAATCAAGAACTGGAAAAAATTCGTCCCTACGACCACTAGCCAGCGCGGCTGTTTGGAGGTCCTGAAAGTGGCCTCCATCCACGTCGCGAGCTCCTTGCCAAAGATGAGCAACAGCGTGGCCAGCAGAAAGAGATAGGGCACGAAGCGCATGAAGGTGTTCTGAGGGGTTCGTAGCAGGACCAGGGCGCCCAGCGTTCCGCCGGCCAGGCTGGTGGCGATCATCTCCAGGAGGATGCGAAAGTCTTTAGGAAAGCGCTTCCGATATGCGCCCACGCTGGCTACAATGCCCGGCCATAGCGCCACCGTTGAAGTGGCATTGGCCTGGATGGGAGGCACGCGCGTAAAAATCAGAGCGGGGAACGATATGAAGGTGCCACCGCCGGCGACCGAATTCAACGTGCCTGCGAGTCCTGCAGCGCCAAAGAGCAACATGGCATTTGCTAGGGTCATAGAATTGGTCGGCAGTCAGCAATCGGCAGCCGAAAACCGGCAATCAGCCCGCCACGGCGGGGCCATGAAAACCTGGTCCTCGGTTGCGGTCGAAGGCCGCGCTGCTGTGGTCGTGGCCAACGCTATTTTAAGACACAGAAGACGTGTGAGTTCGAGAAGTCCGGAATCGGCTTTGTTGGCCACGACGGGAAGTGAGTCTGGAGCGCAGCTTACCGCCTATTTTGGCAGGGAGTGACTCAAGCTGGTCCTGGATAAACAGTGTGCTGTGCGTTTCATACCAGGAAGCAATTTCGTCATCCGACTTGAAATCCGGGATTTCCGACACCGATTTTACGTAGGTCAGCTTCCTGCGAACATGGCGAGAGTTATTTGCTACGGAGGAGTTTCTTTTCATTTTCATCCAGATCACGGGCCGTAATTGGCCACGCTCGATTATGTCCCAAATAGCGGAAGATTACGAGCAGATATCGACCTGACTCAGTCTGTCCCCAAGCCTCATAGATTCCCCCGCGGCCCCTTTTGAAGAGCGGGGTCCAAGCAAAGACTTCCTCCACCTCTTCTGGAGAGATAGAATGGCCGGCGATATGTTCGATACGGTCAAGCGTCCACTCCAGGTCGTCGATTCGCATGAATTAGGGTCAGCGGCATGCAGCGCATTGTGGCGCGATGCAAGGCGGCGAAAGGAGTGATCCAAGAGCAAGGAGGCGATGCTTTCTCGCCGCCTTAGCCCGGCACTTTAGATTCACGGACCCGCCTCCTGGCTAGCCGGGGCTGCTGCGAAGATCGGAAATCGGTTCTTCAGCGAGCGCCGAGACTTTGGTCTAATCAAGCACGCAAAACGGAGCGATACTTCATGGGCGCGCGCCCGGGCCACTCGTCCGCGAAAGCCTTGATGCGGTTCACGATGCCGTCAACGTCCAGCCCATACTTGGCATGCAGCAGGTCGGGCGCGCCGTGCGGAATGATGCGGTCGGGCACCGCGATCCGCAAGATGCTGGCGGGAACCCTTCGGTCATGAAGCAAGGCAGCCACCTGAGCACCAAAGCCACCCGCTTCCGTCCCTTCCTCGGCAGTCACCAAGAATTGCTTCTCAGCCGCCAGGCAGCAGATCAAATCCTCATCCAGCGGCTTCATAAAGCGGGCGTTGATGACGGTGGCGCAGATGCCCATCGCCTCCAGCCGCGTGGCGGCTTCAAGGCAAGGATAGACCATGCTGCCGAGGGCGAGAATGCCGAGATCTCCTCCTTCCCGGAGTATCTCACTCTTGCCGATCTCCAGCTTCTTGAACTCCGGGTCGATGGGAATGCCGATGCCATTGCCTCGCGGGTAGCGCAGCGCGGCGGGGCCAGCGACCGTGAGCGCGGTGAAGAGCATATGGCGCAGTTCGTTTTCGTCCTTGGGAGCCATCACCACCATACCGGGCAGCGCGGAGAGGAAGATCAGATCATAGAGCCCATGGTGGGTTGGTCCATCGGCGCCCACGATGCCGCCGCGATCGAGGGCAAAGGTGACAGGAGCTCGCATCAGGCAGGCATCGTGCATCACTTGGTCGAAGGCGCGCTGCAGGAAGGTGGAATAGATGGCTACGACGGGCCGTATTCCTTCACAGGCCAGGCCGGTGGCGAAGGTCACAGCGTGTTGTTCCGCGATGCCCACGTCGAAGAAGCGTTCTGGAAAGCGCTTGGAGAATTCATCAAGGCCTGTGCCCTCGCTCATGGCGGCGGTAATGCCGACGATGCGGGAGTCTTTTTCCGCCAGCTCGCACAGGGCCTTGCCAAAGACCGCGGTGTACGTGGGAGCTGTGCCGGGGACTTTGTGGAAAGCTCCGGTGGAGACGTCAAACTGCGTCACCCCGTGATATTTCACCGGCAGCTTTTCGGCGATGGGGTAACCCTTGCCTTTCTGTGTAACGATGTGTACCAGCGTGGGCGTGGCATGGTTCTTGACCTTGGCGAGTACGGCCAGAAGTTCATGGATGTCGTGGCCGTTGATGGGCCCAATGTATTCGAAACCGAGCTCTTCGAATACCAAGCCAGGAATCAGCACCGTTTTCGCGGACTCCACGATGTCCTTGGAGATCCTCAAGAGGCGCGGTCCCACGTGTGGAACCGCCAACATCAACTTCTCAACCTCTTCCCGCAATCGGTGATAGGCCTGGCCATGGACGATGCGGTTCAGATACCCGGCCAGCGCGCCGACATTGGGCGAAATCGACATCTTATTGTCATTGAGAATGACCAGGACTTTCTTCTGCAGGGTGCCCAGGTTGTTGATTCCCTCAAGCTCCTCACCTGCGGTCAGACCTCCGTCTCCCACCACGGCGACGACATGGTAATCCTCGCCCTTCAGGTCGCGAGCTACGGCCATGCCCAACGCGCCGGAGATGGCCGTGCCGGCGTGAGCCACGTTGAAGGTATCGTAAGGACTTTCGTCGCGCACAGGGAAGCCGGAGATTCCCCCGTACTGGCGGATGGTGGGGAAACGATCGCGGCGTCCCGTCAGGATTTTGTGTCCGTAAGCCTGGTGGCCAACGTCCCAGACGATTTTGTCCTTGGGCGTGTCGAAGGTGTAGTGGAGCGCCACCGTCAGCTCGGCGGCGCCGAGGCTGGAGGCGAGGTGGCCGCCTATTTTCGAGATCACGGAGACCATGTAATCCCGCAGTTCATCCACCACCAGGGGCAGTTCTTCGCGCGGGATCTTTCTTAGGTCGGCGGGTGAATCAATGCGGGGAAGGTATTTGTATTCCATCAGTTCTTCCTCACGAGCAGGTATTGAGCGATGCCTTGCAGGGTGTGGGCACGGTCTCCATAGGGTTCGAGAACTTCGCAGGCTTCTTCGACAAGCTGGAACGCCATGCGCTGAGACGCTTCGATTCCGTGGAGGGCGGGATAAGTGGCCTTGTGTTGTTGGTCGTCCTTGCCCACCCTCTTGCCCAATGATTCCTGGGAGCCCAGCACGTCCAGCAGGTCGTCCACAATTTGGAAAGCCAGTCCTACTTTCTCACCGTAGGTGGTGAGGCGGGCCAAGTCTTCTTCCCCGCCCTGCGCGTAAAGAGCTCCGGACCTTACCGCAGCGCGGATAAAAGCACCTGTCTTGGCGGAGTGAATATATTCCAGTGTGCAGTTGTCAACCTTCTGCCCGGCCATCTGGAGATCGATCACCTGGCCACCAATCATGCCTCTTTCTGTCCCGATGGCGTGAGCCAGTTCATGGATCACCCGCAGCTTGCACGCCTCGGGGGGCGGACCCGGAGAGGAAAGGACTTCGAAAGCCAGGGTCAGAAGTGCGTCGCCTGCCAGGATGGCAGTTGACTCGCCGAAGGCGCGATGCGAAGTAGGCTTGCCCCGCCGCAAGTTGTCGTTATCGAGAGCCGGCAAATCGTCGTGGATCAGAGAGTAGGTGTGGATTAACTCCAGCGCGCTCCCGAGGCGTACCAGCGTGCGCTCGTCACCGCCCAGCAAGCGTCCCGCTTCCAGGCAGAGGATCGGCCGCAGTCGCTTCCCTCCCGCAAACACCGAGTAGCGCATCGCCTGATGGATGCTCGGCGGGAAGTGGTCAGCGACCGGGAGCAGGCGGTCCAGTTCCTTATCGACGTCGACCCTCACCGTCTCGAGATACTGTTGGATGGTTTCTGTAGAAACTGTGTTCAAGGTCCTCTGTTGGGCGGCAGATTCCCGCTCGCGCTCACCGCCCGACAACCTTAATTGTGACCTGAATTGGGTCGAAGGGGAAGCACTATCAGCTTTCAGCCCTCAGCTATCAGCCATCAGCAAGAAGCAAACCCATTGATTCCAGGAGCTCAGAGCTGACGGCTGATAGCTGACCGCTGACAGCCTCTTCTCACTCGTCACTCGTCACTGCCCTTCAGCCTTCAGCGATCAGCAAAAAGCGAGCGGAACGATTCCAGGAGCTGATAGCTGACGGCTGATAGCTGACAGCTTCTTCTCGCTCGTCACTCGTCCCGCCACGGCGGGTCACTAGCTACGCGGGCTCCGATTCGCCTGGCTCGAAGGGTTCAGCGACCACCTTGCCCCCGGCCTTTTTTGTGAGGATCTCCACTTTCCCTTCAGCTTCTTCTAGTTGCTTATGGCAAATCTCGGAGAGTTTCATTCCTTCCTCGTAAAGCTGCAAGGCCTTTTCGAGCGGCAAGTCGGCGTCCTCGAGCTCGCGCACGATTCCATCCAGGCGTTCCAGGTTCTTTTCAAAGGAGTCGGATTTGGCGGGTTTTGGTGTTTGGGTCATTTTAGAGCCTTCAGCATTCAGCCATCAGCCGTCAGTTGTCTTTGCGCTCGCTGAGAGCTGAGTGCTGACTGCTGACGGCCCCTGTGGTTGCAGTGCGTTCCCCCAGGACTTCCGCCACCTCCACCGCCATGGCATAGCGGCCGAAGGGAGGGGCGATCTGCACGCCCTGGACCAAGTCGCGGATTGAGAGCAGCGTCTCCTGGGCAATTTTAACACCTTCCGCCCGAGCGCGCTCTCCCGTATCCACCTCTTTCATCCGGTCCATGACGGCCTGCGGGACAGAAATTCCAGGCACTTCATTGTTCATGAATTCGGCATTGCGGTAACTGGTGAGTGGGCAGATCCCTGCGACCACCGGAATACGGCCCGTGGTGGACTCCATCCGCTTCAGGAAGGTCTCCAATTGCTTCACGTCGAAAACCGGTTGTGTGACCGCGAAATTTGCGCCCGCTTTCAATTTGAGTTCGAAGCGGTGAAGTTCTTCATCCGTATTCAGGGCGTAAGGATTCAACCCCACGCTGATTAGGAATCCCGTTTGTTTACTCAAGGGGTTGCCCCCCACATCCAGCCCTTGGTTCAGGTTATTCAGGAGGTTGACCAGCCCAATGGAATCGACTTCGAAGACGGCGGGTTCCAGAAGCGTGGCGAACTGGGCAGTGTCCCTGGTGATGGCCAGGATATTCCGGAGCCCCAGCGCATGCGCTCCCAGCGCGTCGGCTTGAATGCCCAGCACATTACGATCGCGGGCGCTATAGTGGAGGAGGACGTCGATGCCCACTTGCTGCTGCAAGAGGGCGGCGAGCGTGAGCGCGCTCATGCGGCCTGTTACCCCCGTGCCGTCGGGAATGTTGATCGCGTCCACTCCCCTCGCCAGGAGAAATTGCGCGCCTTCCACCTCCTTGGTGGCGTCGCAGCCCTTGGGAGGAATAACCTCCGCTAGAATTGGAAACTCGCCGCGCGCCAGCTTTTCAGACAGCCGCGAGCGCTTCTGGAGCGGAACGGGTTCCAGGGTGCGCCCCGGCCGCTCCAAGACCTCAATCGCAACGCGCGCGCGCTGCGGGCTCAGGGAGCGGACTGCCGCTTTGATCGCCTTGATATGCTCCGGTGTCGTCCCACAGCAACCACCCACAAGCCGCGCTCCGCTCTGGATGAAACGGCGAGCGTAACTGGCCAGGTATTCCGGCGAGCTGAGGTAAATGTTCCGGCCCTCGACCGTGCGAGGCATTCCCGCATTGGGCTGCGCGGAGAGCTTCCTGCCCGTCACTGCTGCTATGATCTCGAGCGCCTCCAGGATGGCCGCCGGACCTACGCTGCAATTGAGCCCAATGATGTCCGCGCCCCACTCGTCCAGTTTGCGGGCGAAGTCCTCGGGCAATGCCCCGATGGACGTGCTGCCGTCATCCTGCACCGTCATTTGCACAACCACGGGCAGGGAGCACACGTCACGTGCGGCGAGCAAGGCCTGGTGGGCTTCGTTCGGGTCGCTCATGGTTTCGACAATGAGCAGGTCTGCGCCGCCCTCCGCCAGCGCTGCGATTTGCTCGCGAAACCCCTCCCTCGCTTCCTCGAGGGAAGTCGCCCCCAGGGGTTCCAGACGGATTCCCAACGGTCCGACGGAGCCCGCGACATAGAGATCTTCTCCCGCTACTTCGCGAGCCAGGCGCGCGCCGGCCAGGTTGATTTCGCGGAGCTTGTCGCCCTGATTGTATTTTTCCAGACGCGGCCGCGTGGCCCCAAAAGTGTTGGTTTCAAGGATTTCCGCTCCGGCCTTCACGTAGGCGAGGTGGACCTCCTTCACGAGCTGCGGCGAGCTCAGATTCAATTCATCGAAGCAGCGTGTCAGAGAGATGCCTTTTGAGTACAGCATCGTCCCCATCGCCCCGTCGCAGACCATGGGCCGGTTTTCGATTTTTTCCAGGAAGGGTTCCCGCATCCCTCCATTAGTTTAACACGACGAACTGCTGGAAACGAAACGGCTGTGAATTAATTATGCGCTTTGACCGATTAGGATTTTGCCACGCGAAGGCCGAAACCGCTAAAAGTATCCCCACCGAGGCGACATTCGTGCATAATTCCATAACTAGTGATTGAATCGATCTTTCAGACCTTAACGGACTTCTTCGCCCGGTACGGGTACTGGGTGGTGTTTTTCGGCGTGATGCTGGAAAACGGTGGCCTGCCCTTGCCGGGTGAAACCGTCCTGCTGTTTGCGGGGTTCCTCGCTTACCAAGGCCAAATTCACCTCGTTTGGGCGATCGGGGTAGCGATTGCCGGAGCCACGCTCGGCGACAGCCTCGGCTACACGCTGGGTCGTTATGGAGGGAACGCCTTCTTCGATCGCTACGTGAAGCGCTTCAAGTTCCTGGCGCGCCGGTTTGAGAACGCCAGGGCGCTCTTTTTGAGGCACGGTCACTGGGCCGTGTTTACCGGCCGCTTCATCACCGGGCTGCGGGTATTCGCGGGACCGCTAGCCGGGCTTTTCAAGATGCCCTACCTGCGCTTCCTCCTCTTCAATTTCACGGGGGCGGTGATTTGGGCCACGGCGATTGGTTGCGTAGGTTTTCTTTTTGGAAACAGTTGGGACGACCTGGCTCACGTCATCAAGGATTTCCACCGCGTCACGCTGGGCCTGGTTGCTGTGCTCGCCTTGGTGGGATTGATCGTCTATTTGAAGCGGCGCGCAAGAAGTGGCTAGCCTTATCGCAAGCCGCTCTTTACTCTCTTCAGATCTTCTCTAGCCGCTTTGAAGCGGGGATCCATCTGAACCGCAGCCTCGAGCTCGGAAACGGCTTCCGCGCTTCGGCCCTGCTTTTCCAGAATCAGTCCCAGCAGCCGGTGAGCATGAGCTGCGTCCGGCTCCTCCCCTTCAGCCTCCTGCGCAAGATATTTCCGCAAATAGGTCTCGCCTCGTTTGAGTTCAACTCCTGATTCCAGCAAAGCGTTCGCAGCCTCAAAGTAGGGGGAGAGGTCGTCGGGGACATTTCTTTCGGAGGTGGAGAGAACGGCTTCGAGTTCACCCCAGCGCTGCTCGAGGGCAAGAACCTTCGCCAGGATGGAATAGCCCTTCGCCCGCGAGGGATCGAGCTGCACGGCTTCCCGCGCATGCTTTTCCGCCCATTCGTTCTTCCTGTAAGAGGGCTGCGTGTAAAAGCCTGCGAGCGCGGTCTGCGCCTCGTAGTTCTTCGGATCAGCTTTGACGGCTTTGAGAAAACACTCTTCGACTTTGACAAAGTCTTTTGCTTCTCGGGCCAGCTCAGCCTGCGCCAGGTATCCGCGCACGGGGCTGAGTTGCACCAGTTTTTCAGCAATGGCGCGGGCCTTTCCCTTGTCGCCCCCCATGATTCCGGGCGCCTGAAAGCTATACTGCATCAAAGCCTCCAGCGCCTCCAGGTTTTTGGGGTCGCGGGCGAGGGAAGCGTCCAACTCGCCCTTGAACTTTTTGGCCAAACCTGCGGCCGCGAACATGCTGGCTCTATCCGCCATCTCCCCGTAAACTTGCGCAAGTTGGAAGTGATAGTTCGAGTTTCCGTCCTCGAGCGCCACGGCCTGCTGGGCGGGTTTCAGCGCGCCATCCAAATCGCCAAAAGCCAGCTTTATTCGTGAGAGCAGGCAAGCCGCCTGGGCATCGCGCGGGTTGGCGGCGACGCGCGGCTCCACAATTGCGCGCGCCCGTTTCCAGTGGCCGGCATCGACCAACGCTTCGGCAGAGTCCAGATAGGGAGCACCTGCCTCGAGGGGCATGGTCGAGACCAAAATCAAGCAAAGCAGAAAGCAGAAACTAGAAAGCAGAAACTGGAAGCTCGTGGCCTTGTCTTCTAGTTTCTGATTTCCAGTTTCTAGCCTCTCCTGCAATGCCTTGTGTTCTAGTTTCTGATTTCTAGTTTCTAGTTTCATCTTTGAATTCATTTCCCCTTGAGCCACCGATCGCGGATCGCGGTCTGCATGGGCGTGGCGGCGGGCAGTTCCTGGATCGAGTACGAGTTCGGAATCGGCGGCTCGAGAGTCAGATTGATGATTTCCTGTCGTCCGTGGCGCTCGACCGTGAAGAGGACGCTTGCCCCCGGCGGATAGGCTTTTAGGCGTTCACTCAAATCCGCCGTAGCCAGAGATTGGTCATCGACTGCAATTAGCAGGTCATCGCGACCGACCCCGGCGCGGTCAGCGGCCCCACCCGGACGGACGGCGAAGACCCTGACGCCGCGGTTGTCCGGCAGGGCAGTTATGCCGATTTTCGGCGGCGCTCCTTCGGGAACACTGCTCCGCAAAGCGAGTCCGGCCACACCGAGCGCCCTGCCGCACGCAAGCGGCGCAGTCCCTCGAACGTAGCTTTCGAAGAACGGTGTGAAGTCGCTCCCCGCAACTTCATTCACTGCTTCGAGGATGTCTTGCTCGTTGTAACCGCGGCCGGGGCCGTAATAAGTTGCGGGCGGCGTCTCGTAGAACTTGTGGTAAAGCGACGACAACACATCCAGGAGGGATTTTGCGCCCTGTGTCCGGGACAGCATCTCCAAGTCCAGAAGCATGCCGAGAAGCGCACCCTTGTTGTAATAGGAGATGGTGGAATTGGCGAAGTTGGTCTCCTGCATTTGCGGAGAGCGGTCGTAGAACCAGGCGTGGAAGCTGGAGCTCTCGGCGGACATCAGCGTCCGTCCCGGTTCTTCTTCCAGGTCACGCATCTCATCGCACAGGCGACCGAGGAACTTCTCCCGCGTCCACAGGCCTGAACGCAACAGGCTGAGATAACCCACATAGGTGGTCACCCCCTCGGCAAACCAGAGGGATGGCGTGTAGACTTCGCGGGTGTAATCAAAGGGTCCGAGTTCGGCGGGCCTCAGGCGTTTGACGTTCCAGAGATGAAAGAACTCGTGCGCCGCGGTCTCGAGCGCCTCGTCAAGGCTGCTGCTAAGGCTTCCCCGCACGATGATCTGGGTGGAGTTCAGATGCTCCATCCCGTCACCCATCGAAATGTCGGGGGCGAAGTGGAAAATAAAAGTGTAGCGCTCGAAATCCGGGGCAGGCATCAGTGCCATTTCCGCGTGGACAATCTTCTTGAGGCCCTCGAGGAGCTTCGAGGTGTCGGTGTCATCCTCGTCATAAGCGTGCACCGCGACGCGGATCGTTTTTCCCCGCTCCTGGAATTGCGCCAGCTTCATGTGGGTGGAAGCTTCGATGGGAGTATCAACCAAGCGGTCGTAATTAGGCGCCTGGAAGGTCCGCTCGCTTGTAGACTCGGAGAAGCCGCTTATCAACTGCCAGTCCTGCGGTGCGTCCACGGTCAGCGTGAGCGGGTTGGACTTGTGCCCGGCGATATACATGAAGATCGAAGGGCCATTCAAGTTGGCGTGCGTGTTGTCAAACTGCGAGAAGGAACCGTTTAAGTCGTTGGCGAAAACGCGGTAGCGCGCCTTGACGATTCCGCCCGCCTGGCGCACGTCCACGTGCCGGGTTTGCTTGTCGAGGTCCGTCCAAGCCAGCGCCTGGCCTTGCGCGCCGGTGGCCTCGAATTCCTGCACGTTCTTGGCGAAGTCGTAAATGGCGTAACGGCCTGGCGACCAGGCAGGCATGACGAAGTCGAGGGAATCGTCCGAGACCTTGCCGGCTGTGATCTCGACGGTCACAAGGTGCAGGTTGGGGTGCGTCAGGACGAGGTGATATTCCAGTTGCAACGCCGGGGAGGCGGTTTCTTCAGCCGCCCCCAGCGCGCCAGCCGCACTGGCCAGCAGGAAGATGATGAGCAGAGCCACCCGGCGCAGTCCTGGCCCACCTTCGGTTGCTCTCTTCGATGAGTATAATGTAGCGCCGCCCTTTAGGGCGGCACGTGCCGGGCTAAAGCCCGGCGCTACGTGCGTTGGCACCCGAGTCTGAGCGATTACCTTCTCCGATATCCTGGCCCGCATTGAATTCTCACTATTGCCCTAAGCTTAGGGATTGACGATGGCGCCTCCCGCCCCCCATCCTCCAAATTTCTTGTCGGGCCTTAAAACCAGTTTGTGGACGGTGGCCTGCTCAACCGCCGCATCGCTGAAGGGCATGGGAAAGCTACGGCCGTTGTACCAAGCGTCGAACTGGTCCTGGTAGTAAGGGCTGAACGCTTGCCCGGATTCGCCGAGAGTAATGTTCTGGACCGAATGGTCGAGGGTTGAGAGATCTACGACCATGCGCATGGAAGGGCCGTGACGGGTGGTTGTCGCTTTTACAGTGGTCGCCGTCCCTGCCTGCGGAAAAGGGCCGACATCCAGCAGCCTGCCCAAAAGGGGAAAACCTTGACCCAGCGGATGGTAAAAAGTCAGGGGGATGGTATTGCCCCACTTCCAGGCGTCGTGACTTCGACTGCCCGCCCGGCTGGGGGTTTGCTTCACACCCTCTTCAAGACTCTTTATCAAGGTTTCCTCGAAAGAGGAATCGCCGCGCGGGAGCCAGCGCGTCCAGTTGTTCGCCAACACGTTCTCAAGGAATGTCGTACTCATTCCCCAGTGGTAGCCCGAGAGGTCGTCGCCCAGTTTGGGTTTGAGGATGCGTTCGAGCAGGGCTTGGCGGGTGACTTCGCAAACCAAGGTAGCGGCAGAATCCATCCTGGCCTCGCCATCCCAATGCCTCAGGAGGCTGATGGCGTACTGGGCCTCGGGGTCTTGCGGGTGATGGTGGAAGTCCGCTTTCAGAAGTTGCCCGGCGAGCCAACTGTCTTCCAGAGTGACAATGTCGGTCTGAATGCGCAGCATGTCGTCAACGGTGAAC
>JBEKVC010000059.1:0-12782 GCA_049514395.1 Terriglobia bacterium | reverse complement strand
GTCCGTCCTCGCTTCAGCCCGTACGAGCGGCTCTTCACCCACTCCCGCCACTTCGCCTTATCGACGAGCACTCCAGAATCCACTTCCTCACCGTCGCACGACGGGAGGGAATAAATTCACAGCTTCACCGCGGCGGCTGGCAACCGCTGGCTGGGGTCAGTCGAGCTGATTGTTCCATTGATCCATTGAGTCATTGCATCATTGAAAAGCGGCACCGGAATGGTTCTTCCAATGGATCAATGACTCAATGAGTCAATGATCAGATCCCTCTTGGGTCCAAGCAACTTACTCGACCTCCAGCCTCGGCGTGTTGGACTAAGTCATTTGTCTTCATAGACATTCCCGCTTTCAACGTCTAACTCTATGTGTTTTCAACGACATTCCCGCTTGGCCCTCGACTTTTCCACAGCGGTCCTTTGTTTTCAACAACATTCCCGCGTCAGTCGTTCAATTTTTAAAGTTACGACACCTGCAACACGGCCAGTCGCCCCAGACGGAATGTCGATTCCCGGGACCTTGCCCATGTCCACCATCTGGGTGTCATCGTCTTGGGCGGTGGCAGCAACCCCCATGTTGCCGGCTGGGAATTCTTTCCCCAGGCCCAGCAGTATCCTCGCTTTGCGGGCCATAGCCCGGTCAAGCGCGCCCGCATGGCGCAAAATCATAGTGCAACCTCCCCAACACGGGGAAGGCAGGCGTCCCAATCCGAAACGGCTCCGGTTCTCACATTGATAGGCTACGACACCGCCGGGATGTTGTCAAGAGACAACATGTCAACATGTGTAGCCCAGGGCGGATCGCGCCACTTTCGAAGCACGCTCCGAATTGACGGGGCGGGTTTTGGATGCTAAAACTACATGGTTACCCATATCCTTCAGAGGGTTTGCTGCTATGAAAGGAGTAAGGTCTATGCGCCGTCGTGACTTCGTAAGAAAGGGAACTGAGGCTGCGGGGTTGGCAGCTCCGCACAAAACCCTGCCGCCACGGGCGAGTTCGAAAGAAGCGACGAAGCTCGCACCCATAGCCAAGCGCCCGCTCGGGAAGACTGGCGAGCACCTCTCCATCATAGGCTTGGGTGGCGTTGTGGTCATGAACATGAAGCAGTCTCGAGCGAACAACCTTGTCGCGGAAGCCTTCGACCGTGGCATCAATTACTTTGATGTAGCGCCCTTTTACGGAGACGCACAACAACGTTTGGGACCGGCTTTGCAACCCTACCGAAAGCGCTCGTTCCTCGCCTGCAAGACTGACGAGCGGAGCAAGAGCGGCTCTCAAGAGGAACTCGATGAATCACTGCGTCTCCTGCGGACCGACCACTTTGACCTCTACCAGTTTCATTACTTGACCACCCTGGACGATGTCGAAACAGTTTTTGGGCCGGACGGCGCCATGGAAACCTTCCAAGCTGCGAAGAAAGCGGGCAAGGTGCGCTTTCTCGGATTCTCAGCTCACTCCGTGGAAGCAGCTCTCGCGGCCATGGACCGGTACGAATTTGATACGATCCTCTTCCCGATTAACTTTGTCCTATTCTCACAAGCCAACTTTGGGCCCCAGGTGCTCGAAAAGGCGCGACAAAAGGGAATGGGAATCCTGGCGCTGAAGGGGATGGCGAAAACCCCCTGGCCAAAAGCCATGAAGGAGAGTAAGCGGCCTAATCCGAAGTGCTGGTATCAGCCTGCGGCGCTTCCTGAAGAAGCCTCGCTCGGCCTCCGCTGGACCTTATCGAAACCGATCACCGCTGCAATTCCCCCAGGTGACGAGAAATACTTCCGTGTCGCTATGGACGTGGGGCAGAGTTTCATGCCCATTAGCCCGGATGAGGAGCGCTTGCTCATGGCGCGCGCCGCAGGGGTTGAACCGATCTTTCACCTCGGCAATGCGTAGCTTTGGCTGCATGCAGGAAATCCTACGTTGGGCAGTAGGTGGTATGGGAGTGAGTGGTGATATACTTGCAAAAGAGAGGCGACTCATGAGCAAGGTGAAGGACCTTGAAAGCCAGATCCAGGAGCTCTCTCCCGAGGAGCTGACGGCACTCCGCGAGTGGTTCACAACCTTTGACGCAGGCACCTGGGACCGAGAGTTTGAGGCTGACGTAAAGAGTGGGAAACTCGACGCCATGGCGCAACGTGCGCTACGCGACCACAACGCCGGGCGCTCTACAAAGCTGTGAACCACCACGCCTCTCCGGACTTCTGGGCGTGCTATCGAGCGCTCCCTGCCTCTGTCCAATGAATCCGCTACCCAAAGACAGATCAACGAAACTTCGCAGCCGCGACTGGTTTGGGAAAGACGACCGCTGGGGACTGGCGCTTTAGCTTGCAGGGAACACTCATTCCTTCCTATACTGGTGGCGGTGAATGTCCGCTTCTACCTCGATCCCGCAACGGGTCAACCGCACATCTATCATCATGGTGTGCAAGAGGAAGAGGTCGAGGAGGTCCTGGCGAATGCAGGAGAAGATCGTCCGGGGCGAGAAGGCACCCGCGTTGCCATTGGCCAGACGGCAGGCGGTCAATACTTGAAAGTTGTCTACATCCGCGACCTGAAGGGTGACAGTATCTTCGTGATTACCGCGTATGAGTTGCGCGGCAAAACACTCCACGCCTATCGCAGGCGGCTGAGGGGAAGGCGCCGATGAAACGAAACCGATTTCCGGCCGGCTGGGACGAAGCCCGGGTTCAGAGCGTCCTGGAACATTACGAGCAACAGACCGAGGATGAGGCGCTCGCAGAAGACGAAGCTGCATTCCGGTTGCGGGGCCAGACTGTGGTCGTCGTACCCAACAGCCTTGTTCCTGAAGTGACTCGACTGGTCGGGGCACACCGCTCCCGCCGACAGATCAGTTCGGGCAGGCCAAACACGGTGTCCAAGCCCATGGCGCACAGAACCCGCCGCAGCAGAACGCCAGGCCGTTAGAGACCCTGAAATGAATCCGCCGCCCAAAGAGAGATCAACGAAACTTCGCAGCCGAGACTGGTTTGGGAAGGACGACCGCTGGGGACTGGCGCATCGCGCCTGGCTGCGCGCCGAAGGCTTCAGCGAGCGAGTGTTTGAAGGGAAGCCCGTTATCGGCATCTGCAATTCCTGGAGCGAGCTGAACAACTGCAACGCCCACCTGCGCCAGGTGGCGGAAGCCGTGAAGCGAGGGGTGTGGGAAGCAGGCGGATTTCCCCTCGAGTTCTGCACGATATCGCTCGGCGAAATGCTGATGAAGCCGACCACCATGCTCTATCGCAATTTGATGGCGATGGACGTGGAGGAATGCATTCGCGCCTATCCGCTTGACGGGGTGGTGCTACTTTGTGGATGTGACAAGACCACGCCGGCGCAACTGATGGGTGCGGCCAGCGCAAACGTACCGGCGCTCATGGTTCCCGGCGGACCCATGCTGCGCGGTATGTGGCGCGGCAGGGAACTCGGCTCCGGGACGGATGTACGCCGCTTTTGGGAAGAGGTCCGGGCAGGACGGTTGAGCGAAGAGGAGTGGTGCGAAATCGAGAGTTGCATCTCGCGCAGCGCCGGGCATTGCACCGTGATGGGCACCGCTTCGACGATGGCCAGCCTCGCCGAGGCCCTGGGGATGACCTTGCCGGGAGCTGCGGATATTCCCGCGGTGGACTCGCGCCGCCTGGCCATCGCCGAACAGAGCGGGCGCCGCATGGTGGGAATCGTGGAGGAAGACCTTCTTCCCTCCCGAATTCTGACGCCCGCCGCCCTCGAGAACGCCATCTGCCTGCTCATGGCGCTGGGAGGCTCCACGAATGCCATCATCCACCTGGTGGCCATCGCAGGGCGTCTAGGCATCGATCTGCCGCTTTCGAGGTTTGAGGAGATCTCCCAGACAACACCTGTCATTGCTAATGTGAAGCCTTCGGGTAAATTCCTGATGGAGGATTTCAGTTACGCCGGAGGGGTGCCCGCAGTGATGAAGGAGATCGCTTCACGGCTTCACCTGGAGGCGATCACGGCTACCGGCAAGACACTGGGTGAGAACATTTCCCCATTCGCTTGTTTCAATCGGGAAGTCATCAAGCCACTCAGCCAGCCGCTCTACCCGGAGGGAGGCCTCGTAGTGCTGGGCGGAAACCTCGCCCCGTGCGGCGCCGTTATCAAGCAATCCGCCTCTTCGCCTCATTTGCGCAAGCACAAGGGGAAGGCCGTAGTGTTTGAAAACAACCGGGATTTGTTAGCGCGAATTGACGACCCGCGCCTGAGTGTGGATGAGAACTCGGTCTTGGTCCTGAAAAATGCCGGGCCCAAGGGGGCGCCGGGCATGCCCGAATGGGGCCACTTGCCGATTCCCGCCAAGCTGCTCAAGGCCGGGGTGAAGGACATGGTGCGGCTGAGCGATGCGCGCATCAGCGGCACCAGCTTTGGGACCATCGTCGTCCACATCTCGCCCGAGACAGCCATCGGCGGCGCGCTGGCCATCGTCAAGGATGGCGACGAGATCGAGTTGGATGTGAGCGGAAAGAGACTGGAGCTATTGGTGTCGGATGCGGAAATCAAAGCGCGCTTGGCCCAATGGACGCCGCCCGCCCCACACTATTCACGAGGATACGGGAAAATGTACCTCGAGCACATTCTCCAGGCGCACGAGGGTTGCGACTTCGACTTCCTCCGTGGCCGCGACCCTGGTGATGACGACAGTCCCCTGCGAAAGTTCCCCAATCCCGCGCTTTGATCAGGACTCAGGTCCCGAATAGGCCGAGGCTCACCGCCGCAGGGAAAAACTGGCGGGCAATTCCTGGGCCGTCAGCGCCTGCAATTTCAATTCCTGAGGGAGTTTGTCAAGACTTTAAGGGAGATGGAGTGTAAAGCATTACGGGTTCATATCAGCCTGTGTATTAACTCTGTCCGAAAACAAGTTTTTTCAACAAAACCTATTCACAATGCCACAGATGTGGTACATTGAATCTCTGTTATGGCATCTCAAACATGTCCAAATTGCGGGTCGTCGCGGATTAACAAATCGCCGAGCGGTCAACACCTCATGTGTCAGGATTGTCAGCGGATCATCATTCAGGACCGGGTCAAGAAGCCCCGTGGTCGAAGGGGTCACGGCAAGCCGCGCCGTTCTGGTCCGGAGACCTGTTCCGAAACGGCAAATTGAAGACCTGCGTTTCCCTTCATTCACCCAGAGAGCCTTGGGCTTCTCCCCTGAGCACCAAAGCCGTTTGACACGCTTCCGTACTAGAATAATGAACGAAATCCGGTTGTGTCCTAATATGGGACGTAGGGCCTGTCCCGCCTTGCGGGACCGGCGTGGGGCGTCCCGTCCCGCCCTGCGGGAGAGGGCGGCCCTACATTCGAATTGGGTCACCACCTGAAATCCTTGTGGGGGATCGATAAACTATGCTCTCACGGAACCTCTTCTTGCTGGTGTTGATTGCAGTACTTCTTTCGACCTGCCGCGCAGCGCTCGGTGATGAGATCTCCATCGAGGGCGCGCCTGCTGATAGCGGTTACAACGTTGGGTCCGTAGCCACGATCCGCGCCACGGTGAAAGGCATAGCGGGTGACGCGCGCCGTTACGCCGTGTTTGCGGAGATTCAGTATGCCGGCACCACCTCCACAACCAGCGTTCAAATGGATCGAGTCGCAGAGCCCCGGCAGAGGGAAGCTCAGTACGAAGTCGGCTGGCCTATTCCCGCTGAAGCCCCCACTGGACTTTACACGGTCGCCGTCCGAGTGCAAGACCGCACGGCCCATCGCACCGTCGCCATCAAGGCTTTGCGCGGCTTCGCGGCGTACAAGAAGCTGGTCCAAATCTCTCACCTGGCCTTGGACAAGACCTTTTACAACCTGGGCGAACCTATTCAATGCGAGGTCACGTTGGAAAACGTGACCGACGCTGAGCTCAAGAACCTGCGCGTCGAGTTCTCGAACGCCGACTATCCCTGGATCTCGCTCTATTCGGGAGAGGCCAGCGCGAATCCTGACCTCGCCCTGAAAGTCTTGCGGGACCACTTGACCTTGGCGGCTCGAGGGACAGCAACAATCCCCATGATGAGCGCGGGGATTGCCTCTCCTCTCCAAGGGAAGCAAAAAGAGGTCATGGGCATCGGCAGGCCCGAGCGCCACGAGAAAACCCCGCCACCGGAAGTGGATACCTACACGGTGGCCGTGTGGGATGCTGAGCACACGATTCTTTACGATGTGCAATTCACTACGCCCGCCATTGTGAGGCCCCCAGAACGCGAGCTCCCCATACCTTACAGCAGGAATTACACGCACCCCTATGACTCGGATATCGACTTCGTTCAATATCGCAGCTTTTACGCGCCAGGACAGGTCTCTCCCGTTATCACGCTGGATCACTCGCGAACGCTCTACCGTGCGGGAGACCGGGCCAGAGTCCTCGGCACGCTAAGGAATTCGGGGGGCGAAACTTGGAGAGATACGGAACTTCGGGCAACCATCCTGGACACCGCCGGGAAAGCCGTCCAGAAGGCAACGCTCCTCTCTGGGATCAATCTTGGCGCTGCACAAGGGAAGGCAGTGACGGCGGACGCCTGGGCGATCCCTGCCCATCAGGCGCCCGGCACTTATCGCCTAAGGCTGGAGTTACTCGGCGCGGGTGGGAGATTGCTGGCCGAGACCGCAACGGAGATCGCCGTCAATAGGTTACCAGCCTCTGTGCTGGTGTTTTGCCCGCACGAAGACGACGAGTACTCCTATGCCGGCTTGATCCGCGCCGCTGTCGAGGCGGGCATTCCGGTGCGGGTCGTGATCCTCACCGGCGGTGACGCCGGGGCCTGCGAGCGCTACTACGACAAGCCTTGCGGGCCGAACGAGGCGCGTGAGTTCGGGATGGCGCGCATGGAGGAAAGCCGCGAAGCTTTGGAACACATCGGCCTCCCCCGCGACAAGGCGGATTTCATTGGCCTGCCGGATGGCGGCTCAGCAGCCATCTGGTCACAACACGTCAAACCCTCGAATCCGTTTACGTCCGTGTACCTGGCGTGCGATCACGCGCCTTATGAGCAAGTGCTGAAGCCCAATTTGCCCTATGCGCGTGACTCCGTGATCGACACCATCGAACAGATCATTACCGACTTCCATCCGGCTCTGATCGCTCTGCCCCATCCTGACGAGCGCCACGTGGATCACCGCACCACCAATTGGTTCGTCATCAAGGCCTGCCAGGAATTGCTCCGCGAGCAGAGGATCGATCCGCAGACCATCATTTGGGGCGATCGAGTATACGGCGCCGGCGGTTTCAAGCCTGCCCCCTACAAGTACGAAGGAGTTGTGGTTTACCTGAGCGGCGAGGCCGCGGCGCTCAAACAGGAGATGAGCTGGGTTTACCAGTCGCAGGACGGGAACCTGGCCGAAGGGATGAAGAAAACCTTTTCTGAGCTCCCGCGCCAGGAAGAACACGTTCGCATCCTGGATTGGCAGGAACACGAAGGGTGGAACGAGTAAATTTTGGATTTTAGATTTTAGATTTTCGATTTCACATTTTCGCTTTTGAAAGCCTGCAGGTCCCCCGCAGGCCAAGGCAAACCTCGAAGGGCATCTGCGCAACCCTGATTGTCGCGTTTGAAAAGCCACAGGTCGGCAGAGCGGAAGCTGCGCTACAGGCCCGCTGCGGCGAGCGCTTCCTCACGGGCGCGCCGGAGGCTTGCGACAGGGTCACCTGTGGGAAAGAACTCCATGGCCACGTAGCGGTCGTACTTCAGGGCGGCAAGCTTCTTATAAATGTTGGTGTAGTTGATTTCGCCCGTCCCAGGCTCGTGCCGCCCGGGAACGTCGGCCACGTGCATCAACCCCACCTTCTCGATATTTTTTCCCAACTTTTCAATCAGGTTGCCTTCGGAAATCTGCTCGTGGAAAAAGTCGTAGAGGAATTTTACCCGTGGGTGGCCCACACTGGTGATGATTTCGAACCCTTCTGCCACCGACCAAAGGTAATAGCGCGGATTCTCTTCAAGGTCAATATTCTCGAGCAGAATTGTGAGATCCTTCTTCTCCGCAATTTCCGCCGCTCGCTTCAAGCCCTCAATGCAGCTCTGGTGCTGGTCGTTATGCGACTTCCCCGGCACCACGTTGCCCGACAGGACAATGATAGCGGGGCATTCGATCTTCTCCATAGCCGGAAGCGCCTGGCGGAGGTCGGAGAGAAATGCTCCCCGCGCGTCCGGGTCTGCTACGCCATGCGCGAGCCCGGCCGTTACGTCAAAGGTGATTCCGAGTTCACGTCGCTTGCGGTTGGCTCTGCGGAAGTCCTCATCTGACCAGTTCTGATACTCGCTACCTACCAATTCCACAGCGTGGTAGCCGGCCTCCGCCACCTTTTCAAGGCGCTCTTCAAACGGCAGCTTTTGAAATACAGTCCATAGCATCACGGAGATTTTGAACGCTACGCCGGAGACTTCTCCTTCCGCCAGCGCAGATTCTGAGTGGACCGGCAAGCCCGCCAGGGCAGGCGCAGCCAAAGCCGTTCCGGCAAGAGTACGACCGAATTGACGTCGATTCATGGTTGTGACCTCGGCTTCATGCACAGGGTTTGCTTCTCGCACCCAGGTCCGCCTCAGAGCTCAAATCCCATGTCTCTTCACTGGCGCACGACAAAGCACGGGAATGACAAAAACCTGGGCCAGTATGAGCAGTGCGATATTCTGACCGGGTGAGGATACAAGACAACAAACATCGATAACAAACAAATTCTTGCTGTCCTGATGGCGGCCACAGTTGTCAAAGAGAGATTGGCTGCGGTGATTCTCAGCACGCCCCGCATCCAACTCATTCCCCTGAACGCCGCTGGAGGACTCTCGCAAGAACGAGCGTTGCCACTCCCGGCCTCTCGCGTTGATCATCTCGTCTTCAGTTTGCTCTTGAGCTTCGATGAGGGCACCCGTGAGTTATTAGCCCCTCGTGTCTCCGACTGCCTGGAGGTAGCCTTCCACCATCTGGGTGAAGCTGCGGACAAGTGGCGGAAGTTCGTGCACCGCAAAGCCCGCCGCCTGCTTGATGGTCTCGGTGGTTCCGAGGAGCTCGGTGATAGAATCGAGCGTTTCGGTAATCGGATATTCGACTCCGACCAGACGGGTGGGATTGAACCGTACGAAGTTCTTCAGCTCCCGCTCGATTTTGTCGGCGGTGGCCAGGACGCCACGTTGTTTCTCGCGAAACAAGTCCCAGGCGGGCCCCGATCCCGGAAAGCCCTCCATGGCGTGCTTGTGGCCGAGATATTCGAGTTCGCATCCCAGCCACTCCAGATCCTGTGCGAGCCTGAGAAGTGCCGGTTCAACCATAGTAGTCCATTCTAGTATAATCGGGGGGTGCAGAGGGAAGTCATCAGTCATCAGTTGTCAGTTGAAGAAACCGGGCGAGGGGCGGGGTAATTTTGGATTTTAGATTTTGGATTTTGGATTGTCCCCATCTGCCACCTACGTTCTGACTCCTGACTTTTGTCTTCTGACTTCTGTCTTCTGACTTCTTCGCTCACGCGGTCCTGAACAACAATCGTAACTTGTGAGGGCGATATGGAATACCGAACTCTTTCCACCACAGATTTAAAGGTCTCGCGGCTCTGCTTCGGCACCATGACCTTCGGCTCGCAAACTGACGAGGCCGCGGCATCGAGGATCGTCGACCGCTGCATCGATGCAGGAATAAACTTCTTCGACACCGCAAACGTTTACAACAAGGGCGCAGCCGAAACCATCCTTGCAAAGGCCTTGGCTGGCAAACGCCAGAAGGTGATCCTGGCCACCAAGGTGTGTGGCAAAATGGGCGACGGCCCCGACGAGAGCGGGCTTTCACGCGCCGCCCTTCACAAAGCTCTGGAGGCAAGCCTCGAGCGGCTGCAAACCGATTATGTGGATCTTTACTACCTCCACTTGCCGGATTACACCGTGCCGATTGAAGAAACGCTCGCCGCCCTGGATGAGGTGGTCCGCGCGGGAAAAGTGCGCTATCCGGCGGTGTCGAACTACGCCGCCTGGCAGGTTTGCGAAATGCACTGGATCGCGGAGAAGCATGGGTTCAGGCCGCCCTGCGTCTCGCAGCCGATGTACAACGTCCTGGCGCGTGCCATCGAAGAGGAGTACCTGGCATTCTGCAAGCGGTTCAACGTCGCCGTGGTGCCGTACAATCCGCTGGCCGGGGGGCTGCTCACCGGCAAGCACTCCAAGCAGCGCGGGCCGATTGCGGGAACACGCTTTGATGGAAACAAGTTATATCTCGACCGCTACTGGCACGACGACTACTTTGCCGCTGTAGAAGAACTGGCGGGCATCGCGCGCGCCGCCGGGAAAACCCTGGTGGAACTCGCGTTTCAATGGCTGCTCAGCCAGGCGCAGGTGGACTCCATCATCCTGGGCGCCTCGCGAATCGAACAGCTCGATGAAAATCTGAAAGCCTGTCAAGGCGGCAAACTGGATGAACCTCTCCTGGCCCGCTGCTATGCAGTCTGGAAACGGCTAAGAGGTATCACGCCCAAGTACAATAGATAGTTCGTTTTCTCCAGGACATCGGCGCGTGAAGGGGAGAATAGCACAACGCAGGCCGGATTGCGCCCCGGCGCCCACACTATTCCGCCTTCCGGGGCTTGACAGAGGGCGGGGATTCCCGTAGTGTAAGCGCTTGCATTTCACGGATCCTCCTGTGGAGACCGACTGTGGATAGCCCCTTCGCCCGCCCTCGCCGAATGAGCAGCGTCAGCCTGTCCGGTGGCTCGATCGAGTCCGATTTCAAAGTGAGGCCTCTATGTCAAAAGAAAAATTCGTTTTGGGAATCGACTACGGAACCGAATCGGGCCGCGTGGTGGTGATCCGCGCGCGCAATGGGGAAGAGATCGCCTCTGCGGTAATCCCCTACCCCGATGGGGTGATTGACGAGAGGCTGCCGGGCGGGCCGCGCCTGGAGCCCGATTGGGCTTTGCAGAACCCGCGCGATTACCTCCTGGTAGCCGAAAAGGGAGTTCCTAAGGTGCTGAAAGCCGCCCAGGTCAAGGCCGAGGACGTTATTGGAATCGGCACGGACTTCACGGCGTCTTCGCCCCTGCCCGTCAAGGGCGACGGCACACCACTCTGTTTTCTTTCGCAGTACCGCAAGCGCCCGCATGCCTGGGTGAAGCTCTGGAAGCACCATGCCGCGCAACCGGAGGCGAACCAGATCAACGAAGTAGGGCGGGAACGGAACGAAGAGTTCATCCAAATTTATGGCGGCAAGTATTCTTCCGAGTGGTTTTTCTCCAAAGTCTTGCAGGTGCTGAACGAGGATGCCGAGATTTACGAGGCCACGGATCGGTTCATCGAAGCCGCCGACTGGATTGTCTGGCAGTTGACGGGTGAAGAGAAGAGGAACACGTGCACGGCCGGTTACAAGGCCATGTGGATCAAAGGCAAGGGATTCCCGTCCCGGGAGTTCTTCCGCACCCTGCACCCGCGTCTTGAGAACGTTATCGAGACCAAGGTGGGGACGGACTTTTACCCGCTCGGCCAAAAGGCGGGGGGGCTGACAGCATTCTGGGCTCGGAAGACGGGGCTGAAGGAAGGCACCCCAGTCTCGGTAGGCAATGTTGATGCACACGTGGCCGTCCCCGCTTGCACGGTAACCCAGCCCGGTTCTCTCGTGATGATCATGGGGACTTCGATTTGCCACATGGTGCTCGGCAAGGAACGACAGATGGTGGAGGGCATGTGCGGGACGGTGGAAGATGGAATTGTTCCAGGCTGGTGGGGCTTCGAAGCCGGACAATCCGCCGTCGGCGATATCTTCGCCTGGTTCTTCGAGCACGCCGTTCCGGATTATATCCACCGTGAAGCGCGCAAATCGAAAGTCCCCTTCGCCGCCGTACTCGAGAAGCGCGCCGCCGCCCTCAAACCTGGGGAGTCAGGGCTGCTGGCGCTCGACTGGTGGAATGGCAATCGCTCCGTGCTGGTGGACGTTGACTTGACCGGTGTGCTGCTCGGAATGACCCTGGCCACCAAGGCCGAAGAAATCTATCGTGCCTTGATCGAAGCCACCGCCTTTGGCACGCGAACGATCATCGAGGCCTTTGAATCGAAGGGCGTGGAAGTGAAAGCCCTTGTGGCCTGCGGGGGCCTGCCGGAAAAGAATAAGCTGCTCATGCAAATTTATGCCGATGTGACCGGACGCGAAATTAGGATCGCGGAACGGCTTCAGACTTGTTCTGCCTTGGGCTCAGCCATGCACGGCGCGGTTGCTGCGGGGCACTCGGGCGGCGGCTACGATACCATCGCTGAGGCTGCAGGTCATATGGCCCACGTGCAGAAACTGACTTACCGGCCGAAGGCCGACAACCACGCAATCTACAATCGGCTTTTCAAAGAGTACCAGACTCTGCACGACTACTTCGGCCGCGGCGCCAACGATGTGATGAAGAGGTTAAAGGCGCTCAAGCGAGAGATCGTCGCCTCGTAGCGAGCGGGTCTCCCTCGGCCAGGAAAACAGCGACGAGTGACGCGCCGCGGGACCGGGGCAGGCGGCGCTACGGATGCTTATGTCAACGATGGAAAAACTGCGTGAGGAAGTCTGGAAAGCTAATCTGGGAATATATCGCGCTGGACTCGTAACCATGCACAGCGGAAACGCGAGTGGAATTGATCGGGAGCGCGGGGTGGTGATTATCAAGCCCAGCGGCATGGATTACCACCGGATGCAGCCGCAGGATATGGTCGCCACCGACCTCGAGGGCCGGAAGCTGAAGGGCGCATGGAATCCCTCCGTGGACCTGCCCGACCACCTTTACATCTACAAGCACTGCCCGCATATCGGCGGCGTCATCCACACCCACTCGAATTATGCGA
>JBEKVC010000058.1:0-12909 GCA_049514395.1 Terriglobia bacterium | reverse complement strand
CCAACCGCAAGGGAGATAACGCCCAAGGTATGACCCATGATTGGGGTGAAGTCGTAACAAGGTAGCTGTAGGAGAACCTGTGGCTGGATCACCTCCTTTCTAAGAGAGAACCCGCTCCGAGTCCGCCCATCTTCAGGGTGGAAGGCTCGGGGCACATCGCTCGGCACTTTGAGATTTCAAATTTGAAATTTGAGATTTCAGAGGGGCGTGGCTGCTCAACTCAGTCGTCAAAGGCGTAGCGCCGACCTTCAGGTCGGCAGCTGAAAGTCGAAAGTTAAAAGTCGAAAAGTTTAAGAGGCCGCGAGCGATCGCGGCCTTTGTTATTTGGGGAGAGTTGTGTAATTCACTCACACTGTCCGCAGAGGAGGATGCATGAGCTTCTATATATACGAGAACTGGCAGGCAGGGCCGCACAAAGCCGTAATACATGTGGGTAACTGCGGTTTTTGTAATGACGGCAAGGGGCGGGCCGGCGGCTACGATCCCCGGCACGCCAAGTGGCATCCGCCTTACCAATAGCTCGCCGCAGCGCAGGCTGCCGCCGCCAGTCTGCCGGGCGTCGTTGTCGTAAAACTCTGCCGATGCGTCCGTCGTAAAATCGCCGGGTGACAGTCGCAATCTGCATGCGCTACGGTGAGGGGAATGCGCCTCGAAGGTCTTCGCGTGCCCAAGCCCCACTCCTACTCCACCTACGTGGAAGTCCAGGCACAAGAGGAATCCAATTTGAGCGCAATCAGCGCCGCTCAGTTGAGCGAAGTCTTGTCCGCCCCTCGAGTCCTTTAAGTGTTAGACTGGTGTTTGCGAATACTTGGCTCGGGAAAGAAGGATATGCATGGCTGAGACGCCCTCTACAATGCTTACACTCGGGACGAAGGCCCCGCCCTTTCGCCTTCCTGACCCCCATGGCAAATGGGTTTCGCTGCACGACTTCCCCGATGCGCCAGCCCTTTTGGTAGTGTTCATGTGCAACCACTGCCCTTATGTGAAGCACATCCGGTCCCGCTTCGCCGAACTCGCCAAGGAGTACCAGGCGAAAGGGGTGGGTGTCGTCGGGATCAACTCCAACGACATCGAGAGCTACCCGGACGACGGGCCGGAGAAAATGGCCGAAGAGATCAAACAGGTCGGCTATACCTTCCCGTATCTGTCCGATGAGAGCCAGGAAGTGGCCAAAGCGTATCGAGCCGCCTGCACGCCCGACTTCTACCTCTTCGATCGGGATCGCTGCCTCGTCTATCGGGGGCAGTTTGATGACAGCCGGCCCGGCAACGGACGCCCAGTCACCGGTGCTGACCTCCGCGCGGCCCTCGACGCGGTCTTAGCGGGACGCCCGGCGCCCAGCAATCAGAGGCCAAGCTTGGGTTGCAATATCAAGTGGAAGCGCGGAAACGCCCCGGAATACTTCTCGAGCTGGTAGCACTGCGAGTTAGGACGTTACCACAACACCTATCGCTGCGGCTTTCCAAGTCGGCCCGGCTTCACGAAAAGCTAAGCACGAGTCCGCCCGCCTCCTCCTGCCTAAGACTCCGGTTCGGGTTTTTGCCCGAACAAATAAAAAGTGCAGATTTCTCTTGACAAATGGGCCGCGTGCTACTACATATTGGGGTGTCGGCTTGGTTGGCCACAATTCTTGGCCCTCCATGGCAAATCTAAGCGACACCCGAACAGGAAGGGGAAAACATGCCAGCAAAGAAAAAGGCAAAGAAGAAGAGATAACAACCGAACATCTCCAGGTTTCTTCCATTCCCAGGCCCGCTTCCCCAAAAGCGGGCCTTGTTTTCTTCTCACACAACTTCAGCGAGCACTGCCAAGGGCCAGCACACTTTCATCCTGCGGCCCAGGCCACGAAGTATCTCGTTCGCTTCTTCGGCGACCTGCTAACCCTTCGCCTTCATTTCCCCGAACAATCGCCGAAACTCTTCTGAGGCCTTTCTCAACTCCACCCAGTCGAAAAACAGATCCGGCGTTTCCAGCCAAATACGGAACCATGTCGCGATCTCCTTTTTTTCCGCTCGCTTTTCCGGACTCACTCGCGGGTTCGCTGCCAAACTCCCGGCGCGCAACTTTCCCTTCTGGAGCAGAGAGCGGACCAGGCCTATCCCGATCCGGTCCGAGGCCTCGCGGTACTCCCGATAGACCTCGTCAAGTTTTCTGAGCGAAGTCTCCGCGCTTTCGAAGTCGTGGAATTGAAGTAGGTTGCGAAGACGGCTCGCATAAGGCTCCTCCATAGATGGAGCGGTGAAGCGGTCGTGGTACTCAACGTTTTTCCCCGCCTCGCGTAGAACGCTGGCAATGTAAGACGGCGAAGTCCTGAGGTTTGATCCCAGCCGGCCGCGCAACTCATTCTCGAGGGCGCGGATTTCCTCGGCGCCGATTCGTTCGAGTGCCTTCGCCCGACAGTATTCAAGGATGATTTGCTTCTTGCTGGGTGTTCCTGGCACGTTTCTGCGCCTGGGCGGTGCGGTTGCTTGCTTCAGCGGGTGACTTCGAATCTCCGCTGGCCGTCTTCGCCTGGTTACGAAGCAGCGCCGCCATTTCCCTGCGATATCGTGACACGTTGCGTTGATGTTCGGCAAGAGTCCGGGCGAAGACGTGCCCACCGTGATTGTTGGCGACGAAATAAAGCGCGTCCCCGTCTGCCGGGTGAAATACCGCCCGGATTGAGGCTTCCCCCGGGTTCGCAATGGGCCCCGGTGGGAGTCCGGAGTGGCGGTAGGTGTTGTAGGGTGAATCGAATCCGAGGTCGCTTTGGGTAATAGGGCCAACCGGGCGATAGTCCAGTCGCGCCGCATAGGCCACCGTGGGATCGGACTGCAAGGGCATGCCCCTTTCAAGCCTCCTCTCGAAGACCCCAGCGATGAGGGGACGTTCCGACGCGTCAGGTGTCTCCTTTTCGACGAGCGAGGCCAGGGTCATAACCTCATGCCAACCGGCCGACGACGAAGGCTGTTGATTCGCAAACCTCGTGCCCACGATGTGGCGGAAACGCGCCAGCATCGTGATGACAACGGTGGCGGCACTGACGCCGCGAGGGAACCGGTACGTGTCAGGAAAGAGATAACCCTCCAGCGAGGGCGCCCTGGGATCGAGATCGCGGATCGCCACCGCTTGCTGAGTGACTTCGAAGAACTGCGCGGGATCGATGCCAAGCCGCAGGTTGAGAATCCGCGCGATGTCAAAGCGGTCCGAGCCCTCGGGGATGACTACGGGATGAAGGAAAACATCACCCTGGATCAGTCTTCGGTAAACATCAAGGGGACGAAGCGGGCGGTCAAAGAGGTATTCACCGGCTCGCAATACGTGACGGGGGCGACCCGCCCAGTAACGGGCCAAAAACGGCAGGCGATGCCTCAGCACTCCGCGAGCCACCAGCAAATCCGCGACTTGGGAGGCCCGCGACCCGGGTTCAATGACCAGCAACATGTTCCCGGAGTAACCACGATAAGGCGAAAGCAACTCGGAAGCTAACCAGAGCAGCCCCACCGCCGCTGCCCCAAAGACCAGGAGGAGAAGCCGCCATCTCATGGCGCCGTCCCGGCGTTACGGCTTCGCTCGTTGGAAAGGAAGTCGAGGTAGCTTTGCAGGAGAAGAGTCGCCGCCACGCGATCCACCGCTCGTTGGCGTTTGCCAAGGCTCAAACCCGTTTCGCGCAGCGCGCGGTTAGCTTCGACACTGGTCAATCGTTCGTCCCAGAGATCGACGGGGCAGTTCACTCGCCGGCGCAGCTTTTCCGCGAACTCCGCGGCGTGTCGAGACATCGTGGTCTCGCCTCCGCCATGCCCGAGGGGATTTCCCACGATTACTCGCTCGGTTGAATATTCTTCCGTCAGTTCCTGGATCTTTTGCAGGTCATCCTCCAGGCGTGTGCGCTGAAGAGTCGTAAGCCCCTGGGCGGTGATGCCCAAAGCATCCGAAACCGCCATACCCATCCGCCTCATGCCAAAGTCGATTGCCAGGACTCGCACTGACGTGTCCAATCGCCTCAGGGCGACTGCGGCTCAGACCCAAATTTGGCCCCGGCCCGCGCGCCCTTGCTGATAATACACCTTATGGGCGGGAGTAGAGGTCGATGATTTCCTCGATGGCGTGTTGGCAAACGGCGCAGAACTCCGCTCCTGAAAGCATGATGCAGCGCTGCTGAGGCCTATAGTAGCCTTTGGTTTCATACATCGCGCCTTCGAACGCGCCCGCCTTATTCGCGTAGGGACCATCGGACAGGCAGTGCTCTTGTGTTTCGCGCGCTTGGCGCCGGAATTCGTCGATCTCGGCAACGGGGCGGCCTTCTGAGCGCATCTGCTGGATCCGGCTTTGCGAATCTCGAATACTGTTCTCGTAACAATCCTTCGGCCAGGGAGTGGGAATTGGCGTTTCGGCAGCTACGAGAGCCTTCCACTTCAGATGCTGCGGGTCCAGGAGCGCGGTAATGTTGGGCTGCCACGGCTCGAGGCGGGTGCTGGCAGGCGCATAGGCAACGTTCGCGTTGAAGTAGTACTCATCCCCAAGGTCCGCGAAGTGGTGTCCGAATTCATGAACGAACACGCGAATGGCGGACGGATAATCAATGCTGACCGTGGCGTAGAGCCCAAAGATACCTCCGTTCCCATACTCCTTTGAGTTCATCACAATCCCCATCACGTCATAGGGGGCAAACGATGCCACGCTGCGAATGGCACGATTATCGAACGAGAGGGCGTAACGCTCGGTGCCGAAAACATCAAACTGCGAACCGAAAAGGGTGTTGCGGTGCACGCCCACAGACGGATGCGATACACCCGAGTCAGGAGAAGGCGAGCAGATCGCCCAGACGTTGAAATCCTTGCGGCGCTCTTTGAAGGGCGAGAAGGTGAAAACACCTTCGGCGAGCCGGCGCACGTCTTTCTCACATTTATCCAGCTCGGCCGCCGTATAGCCCTCACCCAGAAACAGCAAATCGAGCTTCAGCGCGGGATCGCCGTTTTTTTCTATGGCCAGCACGCGCCCCGGGGAGGCAGGCTTTGACGTGTCGATGTACTTATCATGGGGATCGATGTTTGTTGACCAGACCTCACGGAAAGCATTCTGCGCGTCGCGCTTTTTGACAACGATTTGAACCGGACCTTCCGGAGCGGGGAAGCGAAGGGACTCGTGGAAAGTGCGGTTCGCCTTTTTCGCTTCTTCCGTAGTTACCCATTCGCCGTAGATGGATGAGAAACTGCGTGAGTACAACACGCGCTGGCTGCTGGGGTCCTTCACTTCGAAGTAGTACACGCCGCGGTTCGTGGCGTCGATGGGCTTCGAGGGATTCCCGGGCCAAGGTAGAGGTTCGATAACCACGCGGTCGACGCTGAACAACTCCTGGGTGGCGTTGCCGGTGTGGAAATAATCCAGGCGCATGGTCGGCGGGCTTCCGGCCAGTACGTCCAGCGCGCAAACAATGACCAGCGATATTGCGATTACAAGGTTCTTCAAACGCATACGCACCTCGCTAACTCCTGGGGGGACTGCACGCATGAAATCCGCTTGGCTGATTGGTCACCGCGGGGCGGGACCCAGCCCCCAGCACGCCTGCGCCAGCTACCTGTTTTGCCTTCCTCCGAGCAAATCACTTTAGGGGAAGGAACTCCACCCAGTTTACCCAGTCCTCAGGCTCAGAGGCACGGGCAATCAATTCCAAATCCCTCACGCCCTGACCGATGGTGATATCAAGCTGAGCAGCGAAAATGACTCCGGCGAACCGCAGAGCGTTTTCCTGGCGTCGCGCCGCCTCTTTCAGAAAGTCCGCATCCTGCGTCACCAGCACGCGGCCAAGGGTCGAGGCGCGATCCAGCAGCTTCGAATCTTCCAGGTTGCCTGCCCCGTCTTCCTGTGCGGTCAGCACGTCTACCCCACGCAATCGCAGCTCAAACGTCATCGCGTAGGGGACGTGCACGTCCATGTTGAAGCGGATGCTCACCGGTGCATTTTTAGGTTGAGAAGTTTCTGCCGGAGCGCGGCATTGCTGACCTTAGCCCTCAGCCGTTCTGCTTCCTGACCCCGCTCCTCGATTTCCGAATCGAGCTTCTCCTGGTTGTCGTAATAATAGGCGAGAGCGGAATGAATCTGTGCGAGCGAGAGGTGGGGATGCTGAAAGTGAATCTCTTCGGGGCTCCACCCATAGGCGAGCCTGTCCAGCACCACCTCGACGACTTTCGTGTTGGCGCCTGTGATCGAGGCCACCCCCTTATCGTCAATCTCGATGTGGGTCGAAACAATGGTGGTCGCCACGGTGATTCACCCCTTCGATCTCTCAGCCTAATATAGCACAATTCCGGGGCAGAAATGCCCCTTCACCCCGCGGTGGGCGGGCCGGCCAGCGGCACGGCGACTTCGCCAGGCTGAATTCATCTTTTTCGCTGGGACTGGAGCCTGTACAATTTGTACGAAGGAGATGGCTTAGATGGCTCGACGGCTTAATGCCAGCCAGCCACGGGCCGCGTTCGCAGAGGCGGTTAACCGGGCAAACTTTGCGGGCGAGCGCACCATCATCCACCGTCACGGCAAGGATGTTGCCGCCCTCGTCTCGGTGGAAGACTTGAAGACGCTCGAGGCTCTTGAAGGCCGGCTGGATTTAGAAGGGGCTCGGCAGATCATGAAGAAGCCGGGCCGCCTCATTCCCTGGGAAAAAGTAAAGTTGGCCATCGCAGGGAAGTCTATCGGTAGCGCGTAGAACGAACGCGCAGACTCGCCGCTTCGGGTCTGCGCCACCGCGTCAGCTCAATGCGTCGATAGCTTCTACGGGGACCTCAACCTCTTCCGTGCGCCGCCAGGCCAATTCGTAGCTTACCGCAACCTCATCGCAACATGAGTATTTGGGGCAACCCAGGCAGTCCTCATAGACCTTGACCGGAAATCTATGGCGCGGCGCCATTCGGAAGCCCAGCTTTTCAAAAAAGGCCGGGACGACGGTCAGGGCGAATACCGTTTTCAGCCCGTAGCGTTCGGCTTCATCCAACAGCGCCTCCGTGAGCTTCTTCCCCACGCCCTTCGACTTGAGTCGTTCATCAACGCACAGCGAACGCATCTCAGCGAGCTCCTGGTTGTAGAACTTGAGTGCGCCACACCCGAGAAGCTTTCCATTCTCTTCTGCGACGGTGAATTCCCAAACGTCTTCGTAGAGATTCGTTAGAGGCCGCGGAAGCAAGATCCGTTCCAGCACGTAACGGCTAATCAGTTTGAAGAGTGCAGGCACATCCTGCAATTCAGCTTTTCGGATGTTCAAAGTTCCTCTTCCTCCGCTCCGGTAGGAGCGGACGGCGTCTGCCCTCGGGACGAACGCCGCTCGGCCCTACCTCTGCAAAAGCAGAATCAACAGGGCCTTTTGGACATGCAGCCGGTTTTCCGCCTGGTCGTAAACGACCGAGCGTGGGGAATCAATGACCTCGTTGTTAACCTCATGACCTCGATGCGCTGGCAGGCAATGCATAAACACCGCCGCAGGGTCAGCCACCGCCATCAACTCTTCCGTGACGCGATAAGGCGCAAACACCTGCGCGCGCAGGTGCACGGCGTGCTCCTGGCCCATACTCGCCCAGACATCTGTGTATATCGCCTGAGCGCCTGCCACAGCCTCGAGCGGGTTGTTGAAAAGGTCCACTGTCGCCCCCATCGCCGCCGCCAGTGCCTTCGCCTCGGCGACGATTTCAGGTTTGGGCTCATAGCCCGGAGGTGTCGCCACGCGCACCGAGACGCCAAGTTTCGCGCCGGTGATCATCAAGGAATGGCACACATTGTTTCCGTCACCCACGAAGGCCAGTTTCAGCCCTGCAAGCGTGCCAAACTTCTCCCGCAGCGTGTAGAGATCGGCCAGAGCCTGGCAGGGATGAAAGAGGTCGGTGAGCGCGTTCACGACCGGAATCGAAGCGTTGTTCGCCAACTCCAACACCGACTCGTGCAAGAAGGTACGCGCCACAATCCCATCGACCCAGCGCTCAAGATTGCGGGCAATGTCCTTGACGGCTTCGCGTTCACCCAGCCGCGGTTTAGCGTGATCCAGGTAAACACCAAAACCTCCCATGCTCGTCATCCCAACTTCAAAAGTGACGCGGGTGCGCAGGGATGGCTTCTCAAAGATGAGCGCCAGTTGCTTGCCTGCGAGCGCCTGCGCATAGGCCCCGGGCGAAGCCTTGACGCGTTCCGCCAGCTCGAAGATCAGGCGCAGGTCGCGTGGCGAAAGGTCACGATCGGCAAGCAGATCGCTCACACTCAGCTTCTCTTGTTTTTCGACGACACTCAAACATGGCGTCATGCGTTCACCCCCTTGCTAGTGTGGTGTCCCAGAAATAACTGGACAGTGGGTTCGACGTAGCGCCGGCCCCGCGCCTGCGGGGCCGGCACCTGCCGACCCTTCTCCCGCGACTGCGGGATCAGGGCAGGCTCTAAAGGTCGGCGCTACCAGCCGCCGCTGGCGTAAGGGCTGCCAGAATCGGCCTTAAGACCTTAATAAATTCATCCACGTGGCGTCGCTCGACGATCAGCGGCGGAAGGAAGCGCAGCACCTTCTCCTGAGTGCAGTTCAAAATCGCTCCCGCCTCGAGCGCCTGCCGGACCACACCCCTGCCTGGAACCAGGAGTTCGGCCGCCAGCATCAAGCCGTCGCCGCGGACTTCCTGAATCACCGCGAATTCGTCGCGGAGTTCCTCGAGTTGGGCCCGGAAGTAAGCGCCGACTTCGCGAACGTGCTCGAGAAACCCGGGGCGTTCGAGAATCTCGAGAACTTTCAGGGCCAGGCGGCATTGGAGTGGCCCGCCGCCAAACGTCGTGCCATGCATGCCGGGAGAGAAAGCCTGCGCCACTTCTTCACGAGCCAGGATGGCTGCCAGGGGCAGACCCGCCGCCAAGGGCTTGGCAACCACCACAATATCCGGGTCAAGTCCGAACTTCGTGAAGGCAAAGAATCGCCCGGTGCGTCCCAGCCCGCACTGGATTTCGTCACAAATCAACAGGGCATGGTGCGTTCGGCAGAGCTCTTGAGCCGTCTTGAGGAATTCCTCGCTCAGCTCCACGACTCCGCCCTCACCTTGGATCACCTCCAGCAGCAGCGCCGCCACTCGCGGTGTGAAGCTCTCCCGTAAGTGGCCGGCGTCATTCAGCCGGACAAACCGGAAGCCCGGAACCAGGGGCTCAAACGGCTTGCGGTACTTTTCAGGCCAGGTCACGGAAAGCGCCCCAAACGTTCTTCCATGGAAAGAGTTTTCAAGCGCCAGGATTTCGTCCCGATGGAAGGGTTCCTGATGCTGGCGGGCGTAGGCGCGAGTCAGCTTCAGCGCTCCTTCAATGGCTTCCGTGCCGGAGTTGGCGAAAAAGGCCCGATCGAGCCCCGCCAGGGAAGTGAGTTTCTTCGCGAGTGGCGCTTGATAAGGGTGGTAAAGCAAATTGGAAACGTGCAAGAGCGTCTCGGCTTCGTCCCGGAGAACGGCGAGGACTTCCGGGTGCGCATAGCCAAGATCATTCACGGCAAGCCCGCCCAGGAAATCGAGATACTTCCTGCCTCGATCGTCGTAGAGATAGCAGCCCTCGCCCCGCACCGCCAAGATCGGCAAACGGTCGTACGTAGGGATCAAGAACTGTTTCTCGAGCTGTGCAATCTCGTCGAATTTCATGTGTTCTTCACAATCCTGGTCCCACCATGCTGCCCATTCTCAAGGGCTCGGAGCAGCGCATGGGGCCCCTCCGCGGAGAGGATGTCAACTTCTCCAACCTTCTGGCGGAGCAGGCGTGCGCACGCGAGGAGTTTTGGAATCATCCCGTCACGCACGATGCCTTTCCTGATCAGGCTGGATATCTCACCCAACTTCACCAGCGGGAGCAAGCGCCGCTCAGCGTCCCAGACTCCACCCGATTCGGTGAGGTAGAGGAGCCGGTCTGCCTGGAGAGCCACGGCGAGGGCCGCCGCCAAGTCATCGGCGTTGATGTTCAGGAATTCTCCCCGCGCCCCGAGCCCCAGGCTGGCCACCACTGGGACAAGGCCTTCCCGCAAGGCCATCTCGAGGACGCTGGTCCGGATCTTGTGGGGCCGCCCGACGTAACCCAGGTCTTTCTTCTGGCCGTTGGACCCCAAAGATATTTTCTTGGCGTAGACCAGCCCCGCGTCGCCGCCACAGATGCCCAGCGCCGGCTGGCCGAGCGCCGCGAACTCTGCCACCCACTGCTTATTCACGATACCCGCGAGAACCATCAGAGCGACGTCGCGCGTGGCAGCGTCCGTCACGCGCAGTCCCTGGTGGAATTCCGTGGCGATGCCCAGACGGTCCAGGGTCCGGGTGAGCGTTTTCCCACCGCCGTGGACCACCACCACGGCGTGGCCGGCGCGCCGCAGTTCCACAATTTGCCGGGCCAGCCTCCTCCGTCCCTTTGGATCCTCCGCCACCTGTCCACCGATTTTTACCACCAGCTTCATACCAGCCCCAGTTCCTGCGGGAATCCGAACATGAGATTCATATTCTGGACCGCCTGGCCCGCCGCGCCCTTGCCGAGGTTGTCCAAGGCGGAGACAACAATCAGGCGTCGGGTAGCCTCGTCGAGCGCGAAACCAAGGTCCACAAATTGCGTATGGGCCACCGCCAGGATTTCAGGCAGCGATCCACCTTCATAAACGCGGACCAGGGGAGAAGGCTCGTAAAACTGCCTGAAAAGGGAAACCACCTGATCGAGGGTCCGCTGCCCGTTGAGGCGGACGTAAACCGTGCTGAGAATGCCGCGCGTGATAGGCAACAAGTGGGGGATGAAGAGGAAATCCTTCTCCCCGATGTCCAGCGCCTGAAGCATTTCCGGGACGTGGCGATGACTGAAAACGCCGTAAGCCCGGCAATTCTCGTTGACCTCGGGGAAGTGAAGTTTCCCGCTGGGCGCCCGGCCGGCGCCACTGGCGCCTGATTTCGAATCAGAAATGATGCCGGCAGAGACATCCACCCACCCGGAGCGGAGGAGGGGGGCCAGGGCAAGAATCACGGAGGTCGCGTAACAGCCGGGATTCGAGACCAATTTGGACTGCGCAATGGCCCCGTGGTCAAGCTCCGGCAGGCCATAGACCGCGTCGGCAAGAGTCTCGGAGGCGCGGTGCTCAAAGCCGTACCAGCGCGGGTACGCGCCAGTATCCTTGAGCCGGAAAGCCCCGCTTAAGTCGATGACGCGCAACCCTGAGTCCAGCAGCCTCGGGACGATTTCGTGCGAAGTCTCGTGCGGCGTGGCGAGAAAGATGACGTCCACCTCCGAGGCCGCCACGGTCTCCAGCAACTCTGAGCCGGCCAAACCCTCCAGGTTAAGGGGCAGGCAGGGAACTGAGAACCGTCCGCGCAGCGTCGGGTGGGCCTGCTCGATGGGGAAGGGGCTTTTCCCGTCGAGATGCGATGAGATCAGCCGCACCACGCTGGCCTTAGGATGCCGCGCGAGGAGCGTCAGGAGCTCCCGCCCTACGTAACCGCTGGCGCCCAGCACCGTGGCGCGGACGGACGGCAGCGACTTCGCCGCCGGCAATGACCGGCCGGTAATTTCAGGTTTTGTCGCCGTGCCCAACGTCTTCCGAACCCCACACTCAGCAAATAGAATATTTATGCATTCAATGCATAAATATACCTTTTATACCGCAGCGCTTCATGGCCTGTCAAGATAAAACGCTCTCCCCTGGCAAGACGAGAGCCGTGGTTCTGACCTGCCCTTTTTCCGGGGGCGGTGCCCCGGCTACCCACTTCGACCCCTTGCGGGGCCGGCTGCCATTCGAGGGGTGTGTTGCAAAGACTCGGGAGCGGAGCGCTACGCCGGAGAGAATATGCGCGAGCCGCAGCGCCCAGCGATCTTCAAGTGGCGGCATTTCGCACCCGGATCGTCCTCTGTGCCATCCATTTCTCTTGGCCGGAGCGCCATGGCTGGTATTTCGCCGTCTGACAGGCTAGAATCGCGGGTGGGAGCGCCTTTCATGCCTGAGACCAAACCTGAGATTACGCGCGAGAGTTCCGGCGCGGCCATCAGTGCCAAGATCATCGCCATCGCTGTGCTTTTCGGATGCATCTACTACGCCAGCTCGATTATCATCACCTTGATTTTCTCCATTCTGATCGCCTCGGTGCTCGCGCCGGGCGCGGGATTCCTGGAGCGGCTGCGTCTGCCGCGCTGGTTAAGCTCGTTGATCATGGTGCTGCTCATGCTGACCGTCGGTTACCTGGTGGTCTATGCGATTTACGACCGAGCCTTGGATTTCATGAACAACGCCCCCAAGATGGCGGTCAAGCTCAAGCAAATCATCGCTCACCTGCAGGTGACCGCCCAGAACTTTCAACAGAGTACGCGTACCATCATTCCCTCCAGCGCCGACAGCAACCTGCCCACCGTCCGGCTCCAGCAGGAATCCCCCTGGGCGCAGTTTCTGCTGCGCGGCATCGGCTCGGTTTATGCTTTCATGATCACGGTCATGTTCATCCCCTTCCTGGTTTTTTTCATGCTGAACTCCAAGGACCGAATGTGGGCGGCCACCTTGAACCTCTTTCCCCGTGAGAAGCGCCACCAGGCAGAGGGCGTTATTCACAATATCGGCAGCATGCTTCGGCAGTTCGCGCTTGGAAACCTGCTGGTGGCTCTGATTTCGGCGCTTCCCATCTGCCTGGTCTTTGCCATCCTCCACCTTCAATACGCCCTCGTGTTGGGGCTCCTCGCGGCGCTTTTGAGCCTCATTCCTTACATCGGAGTGGCACTGGCGCTCGTCCCCCCTTTGATGGTCGCGCTCCTGCAATACGACTCGGTTAACCCTTTTCTCATTCTCGCCGCCACGGTCACCGCCGTGCATTTCCTTGCGGCCAATTTATTGACCCCGAAACTTGTGGGACACCGTTTGAACCTGAATGCGCTGGCGGTCACCATCGCCATGATGTTCTGGGCCTGGTTGTGGGGTGGGTTTGGGCT
>JBEKVC010000057.1:0-12997 GCA_049514395.1 Terriglobia bacterium | reverse complement strand
GGCCGGGCCAAAATGAAAAGGTGATCCCATGCCATCGCCCTAATATTCCCGAGCGGTCACCGCTCCAACCAGCAAAAAATGACAAGACCCCAACTCTTCGTTGTCGCGATTGTTTCACAGCTTCCATGTATTGCTTCCGAGCAAGTGACGGCGGGCTGCGCCGTAAGTGATGACAGGAAATAAACGCTTTACGCGTTTGTTTCCCGGAGAGTGCGCCGTCAGGCACAATCGCCAAAGATGACCCGGGGGACCAGGAGTGGCTACTTGGTTCACAGTCCACTTGTCGTTGTTACCCGTCACGTTCGTCCCCGCACACGCACAACAATCTCCTGAAGATCAGTCGCTTCAAATCACCCGCGATTGGCGCCGCAGATGTTGAGACCGAGCCTCGGAACGCAGCCGGATCAGCGGAAGTTAGTGATCAGGATGACGTTGCTACTTTGGCTGCCTCGTGCGAGCGCGAGTTGCTTGCCATCCCGCGACCAATCAAAGGCAAAGATCAGTCCCGACTTGAAGTTCGTGATCTGTTTCGGCGGTCCACCCGTCAGTTTCTGCTGCCAGATGTTGGAGACGCCCTCTCGGGTCAAAACGTATTCAACGGCCTTGCCGTCCGGCGCCCAATGGGGAGTACCTGCTGCCGCCGGCCAATCGAATTGGTAGACGGGTGTACCGCCACCGAAAGGAATGACCTTCAATTGATCCGGTTTAGAAATGGCGCTGGGGAACGTGAGATAAACGATCAGCTTGCCGTCTGGAGAGATCCTGGAGGGGTAAAAAATGTCCTGCGTGACTACTTGTGGAGGCTTCTCACCCGAGACGGGCACTTGTACCATGGTCAAAGAAGCGCCCTGCAGGTAAACCACCCACTTGCCATCCGGCGAACATTGCGGGGACGACGCAACGGTCTCGTCGGCCAAGCGGACGGGGTTTGAGCCATCGGCATCCATGCGCCATACCCCGACCTTTTGTTCCCGGTAGGAGAGGAAGACGATATGGCGCCCATCGCCACAAGCCGAGGGCGCCGAGTTATCCCGTTCGCTGGGAGTCAGCAGGGTGCGCCCACTTCCATCCGGGTTTACGGCGAAGAGGTTGCCATCCTCAATGGCAAAAACGATGCTGCCCTTGGGCATCCAGGAAAGCTGGCCAATAAGTGGCTCCTTCGAGGTGATCTGCCTGGCTCGTGCGGCATCTCCCGCGGGGGCTACCCACAGATCGGAGACCGTTGTCATCTCGGTATCGACGAGAGTTGTGCCATCGTGAGTAAGGTCAAGCCAGCCGAGTTGGTAATCAGTCAGATCGTTGGTAAGGCGGCGTACCTCTCCCTTTGGAAACGGGATGTACCAAAGTTGCCCGCGAAAGGCCCGGGAAGGGTCTCCCATCGTCACCAATAGACCACTTCCATCGGGCAGCCAGCGCGGACGGCCAATGCCGGTCGGATCGGAATAGATTTCGCGGACCGATCCATCCGAAACAGATACGGCCCACAGCACGGCGCGCAGTCCCTTCGCCGTCTCCCAAGTTGTAAGCGCCACCGTCTTTCCGTCGGGAGACCAGGCCGGGCCGAGCAGGGTGTTGATGGCAGAACGTGTCACGAGCACCCGTTCGCCACTCCCGTCGGCTTTAGCAATCAGAAGACGAACCTCACCCTTATCGGGGACTCCCCGTGCAAAAGCGAACTGTGTACCATCGGGAGAGAAACTAATGGGCGTGTCGATATCGCGGATCAGTTGACGCGGCGTTCCGCCGAGCACGGGCATCTGGTAGAGATAGCTGTATTCAGGACCGTTCTTGTCGGAGCGGACGAAGTCAATGTAGTTTGCGTCCGGAGAGAAGGTCAGACCCCTGAACTCGACTTCGTCCGGTGGCAGAATCTGCACGTCGCTGCCGGTGGCCACCTGGCGAACGTTGAGGCTCTGTTTTTCCCCCTCACGCAGAGCGTAGACCACATAGTGCCCGTCCGGGGAAATCGCCACATTCGCGGCGTTTCCACTCTGCGTAACACGGGTGATCTTCATAGCCTGTGCATTCCATTCGCTCCTGCGTGCATTGAGCTTGAACAGATAGACCCCCAGTACAACCAGCAAAAGCACCAGCCCAAGCAGCATCAATGCCAGCACGCCCTTGTGGCGTCGGGCTTCATTGAGTATGATTGCGCTACTGGAGGGGGGCCCTGCCGCTGGACCGACGGATGCTATGGAACCGGCCGAGGTGGCCTCACTCACCACGCCCGAGTGGCCGGAATCCGTATCGCGCTTCAGGCGCTTCAGGTCGCTGCGGATGTCTGAAGCGTGCTGATAGCGCAACTCGCGGTCTTTCTCCAGGCACTTGTCGATGATTCGCTCCAGCTCTAGGGGCAACTCGGGATTGAGTCGCACCGGAGCGGTCGGGGCCTTGTGCAGAATCGCGTCAAAAATGACTGCCGTAGTACTGCCGGAAAAAGCCTGGCGGCTCGTCGCCATCTCGTAGAGCACCACCCCAAGACTGAACAGATCCGTGCGTGCGTCCAGCTCTTCACCGCGCGCTTGCTCCGGGGACATGTAGGCGACTGTACCCATCGCGGTGCCAGGGCTGGTCAAAGCCTCCTCGGACGCTGCCGCCGTAAGCTGGGTACTAACGCCAACCGCCTCGGCTGCCCTCTTCGGTTGGGGCGCTAGCTTGGCTAAGCCGAAGTCGAGAATCTTCACTTGACCCCGTGTGGTCGCGAAGATGTTCGCCGGCTTGATGTCGCGGTGGATGATGCCCTTGGCGTGCGCGGCATCCAGCGCATCTGCGATTTGGATCGCCAGATCCAGCGTTTCCTCGGTCCTGAATGGCCGGGTGGCAATGCGATGCTTCAGCGTTTGGCCTTCCAGCAACTCCATCGCAATAAAGGGCTGGCCGTCGTGCTCGCCGATTTCGTAGATCGTGCAGATGTTGGGGTGATTGAGTGCCGCCGCCGCGCGCGCCTCGCGCTTGAAGCGCTCGAGCCCCTGGGGGTCGCGGGCCAGTGCTTCCGGCAGGAACTTCAGGGCAACAGGTCGGCCGAGGGACATGTCTTCGGCCTTGTACACCACACCCATCCCGCCGCCGCCGAGCTTCTCCAGAACACGATAGTGAGAAATGGTCTTGTCAATCATGCGAGGGTTCCGCCTTTGGTAGTCATCATAGGCCGCGTTTGGGGCTCGCCGAGCCTGCTCCTCTAGGCTGCCTCGGAACTAATCGAGCTTTGCGTACTCCGCCTTGGCTTCCTTCAGGATGGGGATATCGGGGTCGGCGTTTCTCCAAAGGCCCAGGAAGTCCTGATAAGCGGTGCGGCTCTTATCCTTGTCGTCCGAAAGCGCGTAGGCGCGAGCCAGTCCCAGCTTGGCCAGTGGCAGCAGCGGTGAATTTTGCAGCACGCCTGGGTGGTCGATGATCTTCTGGAATTCCGCCGCGGCGGCAGTTCCGTTGTGGGCCTGGAGGTACGCTTCCCCATGCTCGTAGACAGGGAAGAGTGACAAAACGGTGTAGTAGGGTTCTCCCATTTCATAGGGAGTGGTGGCCTGAAGCAGGTTAAGGGCTTTCGCAGGGTCACCGCGCCGCAACTCCGTCTGCGCGCGGATTTCCGGCAAGGCGAGGTCCTGAACGAGGGTGTCGAGAGGAAAGTTCCTGTTGAGTTCGTCGATCAGGGATTGCGCGGCGCTGGTGTCGCCCGCCAGGGCCAGAACCAGCCCCGCCATCGTGTCAACGTCGTGGCCGTGCGAAAGGGCGAGCGCGGAAGCCGCCATCGGCCGCGCCGTGCCGGAATCCCCATACAAAGCTTGGCGCAGAGCCGCGTTGGCCATCCATCCTGCGGCGGTTTCCGGCTGTTGGTTTCGTCGCGCCGCCTCAACAGCTTGCTGGGAAAGCTGCCCTGCCTCGCGGAGCCGCCCATAGAATGCCGCCGTGTCTGCCTCCATCGACAGAAACGAATCAGCCACGCCCGGCTTGCCGACGGCCCAGTCCGCCTCGCGCTGCATGGTGTCCGTGTCGTTCTGGAGGAAGGCCAACAGATAAAGATTCATGTGCAGGGTGTAGTGCTCGAGCTTGTGTGCCATGGCTTCCTGATAGACGGCCTTGGCTTCGTCCAGGCGGTTCAGGTTAATGTAACCAATCATGAGGTTCCCATAGGACGTTCCGTCCGGAGTCAGGATTTGGGCCTGGCGTAGCTCTTCGAGCTCGCCGGCATAGTCGCCCAGCCAGCCGTCGACGCCTGCCAGGTTGGAGTGGGCGGAAGGGTCGCGGGGATAGATTTGAGCCCAGAGCTGGCACTCCTGCTTGGCCTTATCGAGTTCACCGGAGGCGAGCTGGTAGTAGTTGGTGGTAATGGAAAACCTCTCGCGCTCGCTGACGCGGTTGGCGAGGGCCAAAGCCTTTTGCAGGCTGTCCCGGGCCAGGGTGATTTGCCCCAGGTTTGAGTAAGCGAGGCCGAGGCCGGCGTAGGCCATGGCGAAATTAGGATCGAGTGCGATGGCGCGCTTGAAGAGCGGAATGGATTGCGTGTCGCCTTCCTTGTGCGCAGTTTCGCGCGCCAGGCTGTAAGCCCTCAGAGCCTCGAGAGACGACGTGGTGGCCTGCTCGATAGGCGTGTTGTATTTCTGCAAGGAGGGCAGCGACTCGCCGAGTTTGCCGCGCAGCTCCGTGGCAGACTGGCTGAGCGCGGAAAGTACCTGGTCCTTGGACGCGGCTTCTGCCTGTGTGGCGCTGATGAGCGCGCCGGAGGAGCAGTTGAGAGCATTCAGCGAAAGCACGTAGCGGCTGCCGAGTTGCGAGATGGAGCCGGCAATCATGGCCTTGGCCCCGGCCCGCTGGCAGATGTCCCGGGCCAGACCCTGTGCAACGCGCTCGTCGGGCGAGCGGCCCATCAACTTCAGCGTCTCCCGCATCTGGTCTTCCGGGAGAATATCGAGGAAAGGCGATTCCTGCAGCTTCACGATGAGCGCCTGGCGAAGCGTGCCGTCAAACACCGGATCGCCGGTGGTGTTGGTGATGTCTGCGAGCACGATGGAGTCCTTCTCCGTGAGCGCCGGAGCGCGATGCAGGTAGGAGTAGACGCCGATGGCGGCAGCGATGACCACGAGCGCGGCAATGCCGGCGACCAGCCAGCGGCGCTTGGACGCCGACGCCGCAGCCACCGCTGCTTCGGATGGTGGCACGGCCGTGGCTGCCGCCGTGCCGGACGCCGCGGCGCTGGCAGCAGCGCCAGACGCCAGCGCGACCGCAGCCGCGCGGGAAGAAACCCGGGCCTCTTCCCCGCTCGCGGCGACCGGCGCGCGGCCGGAATCGGTATCGCGCTTCAGGCGCTTCAGGTCGCTGCGAATGTCTGCAGCGTGCTGATAGCGCAACTCGCGGTCTTTCTCCAGGCACTTGTCGATGATTCGCTCCAGTTCCGGGGGCAACTCGGGATTGAGTCGCACCGGAGCGGTCGGGGCCTTGTGCAGAATCGCGTCAAAAATGACTGCCGTAGTACTGCCGGAAAAAGCCTGGCGGCTCGTCGCCATCTCGTAGAGCACCACGCCAAAACTGAACAGATCCGTGCGTGCGTCCAGCTCTTCACCGCGCGCTTGCTCCGGGGACATGTAGGCGACTGTACCCATCGCGGTGCCAGGGCTGGTCAAAGCCTCCTCGGACGCTGCCGCCGTAAGCTGGGTACTAACGCCAACCGCCTCGGCTGCCCTCTTCGGTTGGGGCGCTAGCTTGGCTAAGCCGAAGTCGAGAATCTTCACTTGACCCCGTGTGGTCGCGAAGATGTTCGCCGGCTTGATGTCGCGGTGGATGATGCCCTTGGCGTGCGCGGCATCCAGCGCATCTGCGATTTGGATCGCCAGATCCAGCGTTTCCTCGGTCCTGAATGGCCGGGTGGCAATGCGATGCTTCAGCGTTTGGCCTTCCAGCAACTCCATCGCAATAAAGGGCTGGCCGTCGTGCTCGCCGATTTCGTAGATCGTGCAGATGTTGGGGTGATTGAGTGCCGCCGCCGCGCGCGCCTCGCGCTTGAAGCGCTCGAGCCCCTGGGGGTCGCGGGCCAGTGCTTCCGGCAGGAACTTCAGGGCAACAGGTCGGCCGAGGGACATGTCTTCGGCCTGGTACACCACACCCATCCCGCCGCCGCCGAGCTTCTCCAGAACACGATAGTGAGAAATGGTCTTGTCAATCATGCGAGGAACCAGCTGTTATCTTGATTGGCATTGCATTCGAGCCTGGCCGTCAGGCCATGGCGAGTTGATCGAGTCAGCATATTCTTCACCATCAGGTTTACTTGTCCGATGGCATCTACATAATAGAAATGGGTTCCATGGGGTCTGGTTTGGCTTCCTCCCCTTAAATCCATGTCAGCCTGGTAGATGTGTCGTGAGCTTTCGGCAAGGCTGCGAAAATCGCGATATGGGGTCAATGGTCGGTGCACGTCCAAAGAAAGATCCTTTCCTGCACATTGTCAAAACATTTGCTGAGGGATCTACTCTGCCGAGTCCGGCCTATTTTTCGACGATGACGATCCTCGGTCTCGCGGCCGGCGTATTGATGTAAACCATCATCGCCGGCGAGATGATATAAGCCACCGTGTTGTTGCTGGCGGTGTCCAGAGTACCCCGGCCCGGCGGGGAAGAACTTGACGAAAAGGAATACTGACCAACCAAGAAGGGAATATTGGGCGTCAGGCCTGCGGGCGTCGAGTCGTCCTCCGTGCCTTGGTCGTTGGTACCGTCAAACCGAATTGACCCGACGGCCGTCAGCCTACCCCCGACCTGGGCGCCTTCGGTGCCGTAAGCGTACGTTCCCGAGAGTGACGCGTTGCTGAAAGGCCCGCCCGTTTGCGGGTCGAAGAAGCCGAAGGTAGCCGCCGGGTCGGTTCCCACCACGAAGCCTTCGTTTGCACCCACGAGGTAGAGCACCGGGGGATGCTGGCCGAGGCCGGAGGTAATGGTGGTCCGGCCGTTCGTGCCCACGACGTAAATGATCGTTGAGGACTGCAAAGGCGTAAAGGTGCCGGCGTCGTTCTGGTCCAGCACCACGGTGGCATTCCCGGCTCCGTCGGGCGTGATTGAGCCAATGGTGGCGACAGAGGCCGAATTCGTCGTATCGAATCCGGAAGTGTAAGTCACCGCCGGAGCGCCCAGAGACGTGTCGTCGAAGCTGCTCAGGGTCTGCTCGAGGAACTCGCCGCTCTCCAGGGGGTGTGAAGAACTGAGCGTGTCAGTTGAAATGACGAGGAATCTCGAGGAGGAAACCATGTACAAGGCAAAGTTCGAGCCACCGCCGATGCTCAAGGTCAGCGTTCCCCGACCGTCCGGCATCACGCTGTAAGTCCCGGTGATTCCGGTGACGTTTGAGCCGAGCTTTCCGGCATCATCAGAGTCCATGTTACCGCTGGACAAGCTACCCGCGTTGGCGGCGATGACTCCGGCGCTGACAAACGGCTGGCCGGAGGAGTCCGGGCCTGCCAGACCGAAAGCGTAGTCGCCCTGGATCCCGCCCGTCGCGAAGGAACCCGGATCCTGCTTGCCGATTAAGCCCTCCGCGCGCGTTCCAGTGCCGGTCGTATCGTCGAACTCGATCATCCGCCCCGTGGTCGCAACGCCTCCCGAGAGGCCCCCCAGAGCGAATCGGTACAGGTTGATCGTGTCCTGCGAATTGACCAGGCCCAGGCATCCGCGGTTGTCCGAGCCCACTGAATAGAGGCTCTGGCCGGCCGTGATCGTCAGGTTTGTTTGCGCCCCCGAACTGCTCCGATGGATGTCTTCGAGGCCCGCCGTGATGTTTCCTTTACCGTCTGTTGTAAAACTGCCTACGATGGCCATAGTGCCTGGCGTGCCGCCACCTCGCATGAGAAATGCGTACTGGCCGTTTAACACGCCTTCATTACCCGAAGGGCAATCGACGGAAAGAGACTTGTTGACAGTCAAAACCACTGACGCCGATTTTGAGGTGTCCGCCACCGCCGTGGCTGTGACGGTCACTTGGAATGTCACGCCCACAAACAGCGGCGCAGCATACGTCTCCCCGTTCGCAGTGCTCAAGCTTCCACAATTGTTCGGACAGGTCGTGCCGGAGATGCTCCAGGTGACGGCCGGGTTTCCTCCCGCATGCTCCACGTTGGCCTGAACGATGAGGGTTTGCCCCGCTTGGAGCGTGGTCTGGTTCTGAGCGGTTGTGACGGTGATGGTGAGGTTTCCGCCCCCGCCGCCACCCCCACCTCCGCCTCCGCCGCAACCACCGATGAATGTCACGACGATGAGCAGTGAAAGAAGACGGTATGTCTTCATGGTCCCCTCCTCGGTGAGAGAAACATTCCGTGCCGTGCTCCTGAATCCCCTCGGCGGGCTCCTTCCGGCCACCCTTCAACTAGTGGACAAGTGCCAACACCTTGACGACTGGGCAGACCTGCCGGGGTTTCCGTTTTCAACTCTGAGGCCAGCTGTATGATCGTGAAGCCACATAGTATGGCCGCCTTAAATGTGACTCTTCAATTTATGCGGTTGTAGACTGCTATTACACCGACGCGGAAAAACTGTCAAGGGAAAAATTGGTATTTGTGGGAAATTTAAACAGATTTGACCTCATCTTAATGATTTATTGACAATGGTCAATTTATGGAAGGTCCGAAGTCCGTGGTTGAAGTTGTGAGGCCGAGGGATCATTGTGAGAAACCAGAACCCTGTTGCGTGGATTGTTGCCCTATACCCGTTGAACCGGAAGAGGAACTCGGCATGCCAATTTGCATTCCGAAGCTTCCCATGTCGGGCGCTATGAACTCCCACTCATCATAATGATAGTGCTTTTGCCAGATACGGAAGGATTCATGACTGCTGGTGGCAGCGGCCCCCACAATGAAGACGGCCTAAACACCGTTCGAGTTTCCGAAGAAGGACGAGGTGGGTCCGATTTGGCTGGAGCCTCCCGCGGGCGAATTCATCCCCATACCCCCAAAGCCCCCTTGAAGTCCCATGGAATTCGAGTCCTCCCATAGACGAGTTGCCCATGGAGGAGTTCCCCATGAACGAACTCCCACGGGCTCTGGTCCGGATCCCTCCCCGTAAATCCATCCCTGCCTGGCAGAAGTGTCTCCTGACGTGCTGTCCTGTCAGCAACCCTTCGAGTACCCGCCCCTATCAACTCAATCTCCGGTAGTGGGTCAGTTTCCTGAATGGGCGTTTGCACCCAAGTGGATTACTTCCGAGTACGCGACTCGGGAACAATCCCGGAGATGGCGGCTGACTATACAAAGGAACAAGCGTAGTTACCGATAACCCCATTCTTATGCACAACTATAGCGAAGGATCGCATCGTTTCTCCCCGCAGGTATACGTGCAGAACCGCTGTTGAACATCTGTCTTACAGCCATTTTCGTTATTCGCTGCGAAACGCTCGGATGGGATCCATGCGCGCAGCTCGAAGCGCTGGAATGTAGCTGGCCATAATAGCCACAATCATCAGAAGAAGGCCGACGCATGAGAAAGTCGCAGGATCGGCGGCAGAAATTCCGAAAAGAATAGTCTTCAAAGCGCGTACGTGGTTGCACGTTGTCAAGAGTGTGGCAAAGCTACGTCGAACCGCCGGAAAGACAGGGTTTGTCTCCACAAACGGTAGCTCGATTCTTCTCTTCAGCTTGTTCAGGGCCCTATTTCTTCTTCAGAATGATGACGGTGCCGAGCTGGTCAAGGACAGCCTCCGTCACTTTTCCCGAGGCATCGCGCTTGAACTCGATCGTAACGCCGCTGAAGTCTGCGAGCTGGAAAGTGGTGCCACGCTTCGGGTTTAACTGGTAGTCGGGCTGCCCGGGAACGCTGGCAACGAGGGTGTGATCGCCACGGAGCGTAACTGTCAGCGGTACCGGAACTCCGGGAAGCTCGTACTGACCAGAGAAGGCCTCGACGAAACTGCGCTCGGTGAGTTGCTTATCGGGCATGCGCGTGAAGAGGATGTCCTTCACGCTGGCTTCGAGCGGCATAGACAGGCTGGAGATGTCCCCGTTGATGTCCGTAAGGAACATCACCTTAATTTTCTCGAACGGGTCGAGTGGATCCTCCGGTACTTGGAAGACGTCGTAATGATAGTGCTTCAGAGGTTTGCTGACCTTGTTGAGCGTCAACTTGAAGGCATCGCCGTCGGGGGCGATGGTGACAATGCCATAGCCGGGATTCGAGTAATCCCCGACGTAGTCTTTCAAGTCGTGGGAGGGATGCGTGCCGTGCTTTTGCGGAATGTAGCCTTTGTTTTTCGCCTCCTGCTCCGACTCCTTCCCTTTCTTCTCGGACTCCAGGAATCGCTGGTTCCATGGGACTGGGTCGAGCCCGAGTAAGCGGTCGAAGACGTTAAAAGCGACGATGTTCGGCAGGGGATTTCCATCGAGATTGGTGAATACGATGACGCCGATCTTGTCGGCCGGTAGGAACGATAGCTCGGCACTGAAGCCGTCAATGTTTCCGCCGTGCTCGACCGTTTTATGCCCACGGTAAGAAGAAATGAAGAAGCCCATTCCGTAGCTGCCCTCACCGAGTTCTTTGTAGGGCGGCGCGCCCTGTATGGTCATCTGCGGAGTTTGCATCTGCACGGCGTTGTTTTCAGAAAGAAGCTGTTTGCCTTCCAACTTCCCCTGATTCATGTGGAACAGCAGATACTTGCTCATATCAGCGACATTACTGTTGATTTCGCCGGCCGGACCCATGGCGCAACGGTCCGGGCATTGCGGATAGAAGGGGATATGCTTCAATTCGGCCTTTAAGTCGCGGCCTTTGCGATAGGGCTGGGCAAAGTCCGCGCTATTCTGGGTATCCCGCTCGGACAAATTCGTGCCGGTCATTCCCAGAGGTTTGAAGACGCGCTGGTTGACAGCATCCTCCCAGCTCGTGTCGTTTAGCAGTCCGGCAACGTATCCCGCAGTCATGAACATGAGGTTGTTGTACTGGAACTTGGTGCGGAGGGGCTTGCTTGGCTCAAGATACTGCAGGCGCTTGAGCAAGTCCTCGCGCGAGAAATCAGATGAGTACCAGACCAGGTCGTGGCGCGGCAAGCCGGAACGATGCGTAATCAAGTCGCGCACCACCATCTCCTCGGTTAGCGCCGGGGTGTACATCTTGAAGGTGGGTAGAAAATCGCGGACGGGCTTGTCCCAGTCCAATTTGCCTTCGTCCATCTCCATGCCAAGGGTGGTCACGGTGAAGGATTTTGTGATCGAGCCAATGGCAAACAGTGTATTCGGGGTCACCGGCAACTGCTTCTCTAGGTCGCGGTAGCCATAGCCCTTCAGGAGAATTACTTTATCGCCCTGCACAACTGCGATGGCTAGGCCCGGTACCTTCCAATCTTTCATGGCCTGAGTGACGAATTCGTCGAGCCCGTCGAGGCTCGGCTTGGCTGTCGGCGTGGCTGTCGCGGCCGGCGCTGGTGCCGAGGCCGATTTGCGTTCGAGAAAGAAAGGATATGTTTGCCCAGCCTGCGAGAACTTCCCGCTGACTTTGTCGCCCTCCAGCTTGCCGTCGAAAACAGCCAGGCCGGGGCCAGCGGGAAGCTCGAAATGAACCTGTGGCGCCGCGAATCGCACGGCCTGGAGCGGCAGTCCCTGAGCACCTTGCTGCGGGATATCGATGTTGGCCTGCCACGCTGCACCGGCGCTCTTGAAATCAACCCGGATCTGCAAGGCCGTCCCGGGTAGTTCAATCGCGCCCTCCCAGTGGCCCTCCAGACCCGTTTGAGCCGATAGGGCAACTGGCCAAACTAGAGCGCACGCAGCCATAACCAAGGCGATCAAGAAGCGGGGCCTGTGCAAGGAAATATGCATCGAACACCTCGTCATTTTCGATTTATTCTGCGGGCCCGAAAACATGTTGTTCGAATACCCGCGCGTCGCGACCCAACATTATAGCCCATAGTTCGACTGGGTTAGAAAACTACACCTTAGCTCTTGCGAACAGCCACATGGACGAAGCGTCGCTTCTCGCAAACTGACCCACTACCCAATCTTCTTCCCAATTAACACCGCAGGTTGCGCTGGCGAAAGTCAGCGCCTTTACCACGAAAAGGAGGTCCTGTGTTCGTTGAACTCATGCCGCTTCTTGCCGGCCGCACACTGCTCATCACGGTGGCCAAGGTGGATGACAAGACGATTCGTGTTAACGTCATTCCAGCCCTGGTGAAGGCCGACGACAACCCAGCTCTCAGTACACCGCTTAAAGCCACCCGCTGTCCCCACTGCACGGCGGAGCTCCAAGCAGCGTAAGGGGGGAGCAAACCCGCTCACTGTTTCGAGTGGCATCAGTGCTGAGTCAGTGAGAGGGGTAAGGCTGCTCTTCCCGCATGGAGAATCTCATTAAAAGGTAGGGTATGACTTCTTCGATATTCAGCACACTGGCCCTGCAAGGGGGTCCAAGAATTCGAATCCTGCCTGACCAGCTTGGGCCGAGTCAGCCTTGCCTACCCAGACTACGCGCGGTTTAATGAAGCAGTCGGGTTCGGTTGCAAGAAGGAGGCCCACGGGCTGGCCCGGGGCAAGGGTGGCCTCGGATTGGAGTCGCAAGCCATGAAGGGAGAGGTCAACGGTAGTAGCGAGGTATTCAGCCTCGTCACCCTCTATCACAAGAGTCACAGCCATTTGGACCCGCTTACGCTCCGCCGGGCGCTTAACTGATCGTGTGTCGTCAGGCATGCGATAAGATTACATGTGGGAGGACGGATAATCAATGGCCCTCGTTGGGCGGACGTAACCCGACAGTTGCTCAGCACGCCCTGGCCTTGTTGGCCCGGCTGTTTCGTTACGGGGAAATCAGCTATCATGGCGGCTTCATTAACTTGGCATCGGGCGTGACCTCGGTGCTAAGGATCGACCCGCAGTGCTGGGAACGAACCCGGAGATTGAACAAGCACTACACACCGTCGCGTCGGGGACAGCAGGATGCCTTCGATATTGGATCAAAGAGTTGATGGCTCGGATCTCCGTGTCCTTTCGGCAAGGCTGCGTAGCTCGGAACCGGGACGCGCGATTCAGAAGCAACCGCCTTGCGCC
>JBEKVC010000056.1:0-13091 GCA_049514395.1 Terriglobia bacterium | reverse complement strand
GTTGATTCTGGCGGCGGTGGGAATCTATGGAATCATCGCCCAGACTGTTGCCCAGCGCACCCACGAGATTGGAATCCGCATGGCCCTCGGCGCAGAGAGCGGCAGCGTTTTGAGGCTGGTAGTGGGAAAAGGGATGAGGCTTGCCGTCTACGGGTTGGTGATTGGGCTCGCCTTCGCATACCCCCTTCCTCGGGTGTTTGGCGCCGCGTTTCCAGGCTTCGGTGTCCGTTCCTCTTGGATCTTTTTCATAGCCCCTACCCTCGTTGCCGTTGCAGCGTTCCTCGCCAGCTACATCCCGGCCCGTCGCGCGACGAAGGTCGATCCCATGGTGGCGCTGCGGTATGAATGAGAAGAATTGACTCATTGAATCACTGAGTCATTGAATCATTGAAAAAGCTGCTCCCGTCCGTTCTTTCAATGAGTCAATGAGCCGATGAATCAATGAAGCAATCGGAGGAAAGATGGGAACATTGCTGCAGGATTTGAAATACGGCTTACGCATGTTGGCAAAGAATCCCGGCTTCACGGCCGTGGCGGTGCTGACGCTGGCGCTCGGTATGGGCGCGAGCGCCGTGATTTTCAGCGTGATCAACGGGCTGTTCCTGCATCCTGCCGGGATTGCGGACCCGGCCCACCTGTTCGCCATCCGGGTCAAATACCACAAGCTGAATCTCAAGAGCATTGTCGTCTCAGCCCCGGATTTCGCAGACGTGCGTGATAGCCGGCAGATCTTCTCTTCGACCGCCGCCGAGAACGAAGAGGGCTTCAACTACCTCGCTCCGGGTGGTCCCGAGCGATTGATGGTAGCCAAGGTCACCTGGGAGTGGTTCAACGTTTTCGGAGTCCGGCCGCTGGTGGGCCGCGTCTTCCAGCCTGAAGAGGACCAGCCTCGCGCCAATCAGGTCGCGGTTCTTGCTTACGACACCTGGCAGCGCCGGTTCGGCGGCGATCCCTCGATCGTCGGCAAGAGCCTCCAGTTGAATCACCAAGACTACCGCGTGGTGGGTGTGATGGGGCCGGACTTCGACTGGCCCCGCCGGGCCGAGGCGTGGGTTCCGCTGGGTTTAGCGCCGAGTGAATATGCGCCGGATAATTACTTCAACGAGAACTTTTTCGTCGTCGCCCGCGCCCGGCCGGACGTCTCCCCCAGCAAGGCCAAGGCGTTCGTTCAGGTGCTCACTCAGCGGCTGATTGCGGCGCACCCGGAAAGCACGTATGCCGAAGATTCCGGTTGGGGAATGTTCGCCGTTCCATTCACGGAATACGGCGCCGGTGACTTGCGGACGCCGATGCTAATCCTGCTGGGCGCCGTCGGGTTCGTATTGCTGATCGCCTGCTCGAATATCGGCGGCCTGATCCTGGCGAGGGCGTCGGCCCGTACGCGGGAATTCGCCATCCGCGTGGCTTTGGGCGCACAACGACGGGACCTGCTTCGCCAGGCGCTCACCGAGAGTTTCCTGCTGACGGCAGGCGGCGCCATGCTCGGCGTCGTCGGGGCCTACGGAGGCCTCGGGACCTTGCTCAGGCTTGCGCCGGGACGCCTTCCCTCTCGCCCTTTCATCGGAATTGATGGACACGTTCTTCTGTTCGCTGTCGCGCTGAGCTTCCTGACCGCCATCTTTCTGAGCGTCGTGCCGATCGGGCACGTTTTCAGCCAGGAGCAGTACGGAGCCCTCAAAGAAGAAGCTCGATTTGTCACCGCGGGCCAGGGCAGGCAACGCCTTCGGGAGTCGCTGGTGGTGGGACAAGTGGCCCTGGCCCTCGTCCTGCTGGTGGGAGCGGGGTTGCTCCTGAAGAGCCTCACCCGCATGGCGCAGGTGGATCCGGGGTTTGATCCTGCCGGCGTAATGACAGCCTCGGTCCAGCTTCCCGAGGGCCAATACAACAATGCAGAGAAGCAGGCCGCCTTTTATCGAGCCCTAGACGAGAAGCTCGCCGCTCTTCCTGGAGCTTCTTCCGCCGCTATGGCCGTGTCTCTTCCCTTCAGCGGGTTTGCGCCATCTTCTTCCTTCGAGATTGAGGGCCGCCCGCGCGGCCCCGGCGATCCTGGGCCGCACAGTGATCTGAGCTGGATTACGCCCGGATACTTCGAGGCCATGCGGATTCCATTGTTAAGAGGGCGTTATTTCACCGCTCAGGATGGGCTAGGAGCACAACCTGTGGTGGTGATTGACGAGAACCTCGCCCGCCAGTACTGGCCCAACCAGGATCCTATCGGCCGACACCTGCGCCGCGGTGAGCACTCATCTTGGGCTACCATCGTAGGCCTTGTCGGTCACGTGATGCAGTCGGCGCTGGTGGGAGATTCAGGCAAAGGGGTTTGCTATTACCCCATCTTCCAGCAGCCGATTTCGCAAGCCTTCCTCATCGTCAAGACGAACACTGACGCGGCGCAAATGGGCAACTCAATTCGGGCGGCAGTGGCGTCGGTTGATCCCGGCCAACCTGTGGCGAACCTTGAGACCATGGAGCAATACGTTGCGGGCTCGCTCAGCCCACAGCGGATCGCCGTGTCTTTGCTTGCAATCTTCTCATTGATGGCGCTCTTCCTTGCCTCGCTCGGTCTTTACGGAGTGATCAGCTACAACGTGACGCATCGCACACACGAAATCGGTATTCGCATGGCGCTCGGCGCCGAGAGGCGGCAAGTGTGGCGCCTCGTGCTCGCTCAGGGGATGCGACCGGCTCTGGTCGGGGTTCTGGTGGGAGCGATTGCGGCTTCGTTTGTGGTGCGCTACCTCAGGAGCCAACTGTTCGAGGTCAGTGCTTTCGATCCAATGACGTTCCTCTTGGCCGGCTTGGTTTTGCTCGCTGCCGCACTGCTTGCCTGCTCCATTCCCGCGCGGCGCGCGACCAAGGTCGATCCCATGGTGGCGCTGCGGTATGAATAGGTTTCAGGTGTCGGGTGCCCCGCCGCGGCGGGTCAGCTTTCAGCCGTCAGCGGTCAGATTGCCGCCGGCCGCAGTGGTTGTTTGCTGATAGCTGAAAGCTGACGGCTGATAGCTTGCGCGTTGTTGAGGTGAATGATGTTGACTCTGCTCCAGGACTTGCGCTACGGCTTGCGCATGCTGGCCAAGAACCCGGGCTTCACGGCGGTCGCCGTGATCTCGCTGGCGCTGGGGATAGGCGCCAACTCGACGGTCTTCAGCATTGTGGATAACCTTTTCCTAAGGCCCTGGCCCGTAAAGGACCCTGAGCGCTTGGTGGTAATCCTGACGGACTGGCCGAAAGAGCCTGATTTTCGCATGTCCTCATATCCCGATTATCTTGACATTCGACACGAGGTCAGCGCCTTCTCCGACGTGGTGGCCTATGGCGACCGCGGTGCCTTCGTAAGCGGCGAGGGGCAGGGCCAGGAAGTGTCCGTCGAAGTGGTCTCCCAGAACTACTTCGCCGCGTTGGGTGTAAAGGCCCTGCTGGGTCGCACTTTCTCGCCGCAGCCAGACCAAGCGGCCGCCGAGGGTCGCGCCGTCGTGCTGAGCTATGCTCTCTGGCAAAAGTACTTCGGCGGCAATCCCTCTCTGCCCGGCAAAACTACGCTCCTCGACGGCAGAGAATTCACGGTGATCGGCATCACATCCCGGGACTTTTGCGGACTGCGGGGGGGATGGACTCCCGGCATCTGGGTCACCAAGGAGGGCTGGGAGACTATGGTTCCCGGAGAGGAACAAACCGACGCTGCCCGCGACTCCCGCTGGTTTGACGTGGCCGGTCGTCTTCGCCCGAACGCCCGACTCAATGAAGCACGGGCGCAACTCCAGACGCTCGCGAAACGCATTGCGCTGGCGTCCCCCGCCACCAACCAGCACGTCAACTTCCTCGCTTCCCCGGCTTCCGAGGTGGCTCACGAAGGGTTGGAAGTGGGAATCTATCTGATGGCCATGGTGGGTCTGGTCCTCCTGATTTCCTGTGCCAATGTTGCCAATCTTCTTTTGGCCCAAACAGAGCAGCGGCAGCGCGAGATCGCGATGCGCCGGGCCTTGGGCGCGGGACGGCGACGCCTGGTCGGCCAACTCCTCACCGAAGGGCTTCTCCTTTCCGTGGCGGGCGGCGTCCTGGGTGGCTTGCTGGCGTTGTGGCTTATGAGTCTCGTGCCCGCGCTGGTTTCCGGCCTGTCGGAAATGAACCTCAGGCTCGATGAGCGGGTGCTTCTGTTCACGACCGCCATTTCGCTCCTAACGGCTCTGATCTTCGGACTGGCCCCGGCGCTTCGTGCTGCGAAGTGTGACCTGGCCCCGGTCCTCAAGGGTGAAGATCCTCGATTGGGACAGGCCGCGGGGCGGCTGCCAATGCGCAGTCTGGCTGTGTCCGGGGAAATCGCGCTTTCCGTGGTTCTGCTGGTGGGTTCGGCTCTGCTGCTCCGGAGCCTGTGGTACAGCCAGCGCATCAATCCAGGATTTGATCCGAAGAAGAATGTAGTCATGCTCTCCGTGGCACCGCCCGAACTCTACGGCTACAGTACGGCCCAGGCGGCCGCTATTTATCCTGCCTTGGCGGCTCGCGTAGAATCCGTGCCGGGGGTAATACGCGCTAGCTATGCCCGGCGGCCTCCCTTGACGGGCAGCGAAAAAGGAGAAACGCAGGCCGTGGTAATTCCCGGAGTGCAGCCGCCTCCCGGAACCGATCACTTCAAGATTCGCTACAACATTGTCGCCCCGAAGTTCTTTGCCACAGTGGGCGCCCGCCTCGAGAAGGGGCGGGAATTCAACGAGTTCGATTTGCCCTCCACGGCGCCAGTCGTCATCATCAACGACGCTATGGCGCGTAGATTCTGGCCTGGCCAGGACCCTGTGGGAAGATCACTGCAGATTGATAAGAAGGATTATCAGATTGTCGGCGTGGTGGAGGCAGGAAGGTATGTCGACCTTCATGAAACGGTCCAACCCTACCTGTTCCTTCCGTTCACCCAGGTGGGCTCGTTCGAGTGCTGGTTGCTTGTGGAAACGGCTGCCGACCCGCGCGCGCTGGTCCCCACAATTCTGAAAGAGACGGCGGCCGTCGAAAAGCACCTTCCTATCGTAAACGCGGTTACCTTCAGGGAATATATGCAAGAGGTTTTGGCCGAGGCGCGTTCGATGGCTGGGCTGCTCGCAAGCCTGAGCATCCTGGGAATGTTTCTGGCAGCGGTAGGGTTGTACGCGGCGGTAGCTTATCGTGTTAATCGGCGTACGCATGAGATCGGTATCCGCATGGCGCTGGGTGCGCGCCGTGGTGACGTGTTGAGGCTCGTGTTGGCTCAAGGCTTGCGCTTGAGCGGAGCGGGCGCAGCCGTAGGCTTGGCCGGGGCCTTTGCTGCGTCCCGCCTGATGTCCCGATTCATTTACGGCGTTGCGCTTACGGATCCACTGAGTTACGTGGCCAGCATCCTCGTCGCCATCAGCGTGGCTCTCGCGGCGTGCTACTTCCCCGCGCGCCGCGCGACCCGGGTCGATCCCATGGCGGCGCTGCGGTATGAATGATTGCCGATTTGCGATTGCCGATTGTTGATTGAACAAACAAGGATGGGGAATTGTGTCGATAACTCCCGAAGAGCTGAAAGCTCGAACTGAGGCAGGGATGATTGCGTATTTACGATTGCCGATTGCCCGAGAAACGAAACTCGAAAATCGAAACTCGGGAGCCGGTGGTGGGATTTCGAGCATGGATTTTCCAGTTTCGATTTTCGACTTTCGATTTTCGGTCTTTGCGAGTGAATCGGCAATTAGCTCGCCCAGGAGAGAAGCTCCATGCGGACACTAACACAGGATTTGAAATACGGCCTTCGGATGCTGGCCAAGAGTCCGGGCTTCACGGCGGTGGCGATTGTCGCGCTGGCGCTGGGTATTGGCGCCAATACCGTCATGTTTAGCAGCATCAATGCCATGCTGCTGCGTCCGTTTGCGTTCCAAGACCTTGACCGGGCCGTGGATGTTTGGGAGACCGTGCCGAGCCAGAACCGCCAGCACCTGCCAGCCGCTCCGGCCAACTTCCATGACTGGGAGGAACAGGCGAAGGGGATCGAGCTGCTTGCTGCAATTCGCGGCTGGGATGTCAATCTCACGGGCAAGGACTTGGCGGAGCGCCTCGAGTGTTTTCAGGTCACTGCCAACTTCTTTCCTTTGCTGGGAATACCCGCCCAATTGGGCCGCACCATTGTTGCTGATAATTTCGGGACAGGGCGCAACGCCGTTGTCGTCCTCAGCCACGGTTTCTGGCAGCGGCACTTTGGGGCCGACCCAACCATTATTGGTCAAAGCGTGCTACTAAGTGGTCAGAAGTTTACGGTCATCGGCGTCATGCCGTCAGACTTCGACTTTCCCGTCGGCGCCGAGGCTTGGGTGCCGCTCGATTTCACGCTCCAAGAGGCGTCGGACCGCGCGAATAACTCCCTCCAGGTATTTGGCCGCCTTAAGGCAGGAGTCTCCACTGCAAAAGCGCAGGACGATCTTGAGACCATCGCCGCCCGCCTTGGCCGCGAGTACCCGCAGACGAACGCCGGCCACGGGGTGCGCGTGATGGGCTTGGTGGATGACCTCTCGTTCGGCTCCAAACAGTTTGTCGGGGTGCTAATGGGCGGGGCCGGGTTTGTGCTCCTGCTCGCCTGTGCCAACGTAGCCAACCTGCTTCTGGCGCGCGTCACCGGACGCCAGAAAGAAATCGCTGTCCGTCTCGCACTCGGCGCCGGCCGCTGGCAGATTGCGCGGCAACTGATAGTCGAGAGCACACTGGTGTCCTTATTGGGGGGCTTGGCGGGGCTGTTGCTCGCCGGCTGGGATCTCGACCTCACCGGGAACACTCTTCCGCCTTTCATTCTCCAGCACGTCCCCGGGCTGAAGCACTTGCAGGCTGATTGGCGAGTGCTCGTTTTCACGATCGTGGTCGCTCTTCTGGCCGGGATTCTGGTCGCGCTCGCACCCGCCTTGCACATTTCGCGGCCTGACCTGAATGAGGTGCTCAAGGAAGGTACGCGGAGCGGAACTACCAGCCCCTCCCGGCACCGCCTCCGTTCCCTGTTGGTCGTCACCGAGATCGCCCTGGCCCTGGTTTTGCTGGTCTCGGCCGGGCTGATGGTCAGGGGCTTTCGCAACCTGGCGAATGAGGCTTTGGGATTCGACCGCAGCCACGTGCTTACCTTCCGCATCTCGCTGGCCGAGTCGAAATACAACAACGCGGAGCGCATCAGAGGATTCTACGAGCAGTTGATCCAAAAGCTTCAATCGCTTCCCTCCGTGGAGTCGGCGGCGGCCGTTACCGCCGTGCCGGGAGGCTGGTGGGGCTGGAGCTCGACTCCATACAGCGCCGAGGGGCAGCCGCCTGAAGCGCTGGGGGAGATTCGCTCGGCAGGCGCGCAGACGGTGACGCCCGAGTTTTTCCGCGCCTTGCGCGTGCCCTTGCTCAAGGGGCGCTTCATTTCCGCGCAGGACGGCCCTGAGGCGCCGCTGGTGGTCGACCTCAGCGAAGGCTTGGCCCGCCAAATCTGGCCGCACGAGGAGGCGGTGGGCAAACGCCTCAGGTTCGGCCGGCCCGAAAACAACGAGCCGTGGCGCACGGTGGTGGGCGTGGTGGGAGGCGTCCGGCCGACGCCGTGGGAGAAGCAGGCGGACCTGACCGCGTACTTCCCGCTCGCCCAGGCGCCCCAAGCTTCTACCGGACTGGTGGTACGTACCTCGGGCGATCCTCTCGCGCTGGCGGCGGCAGTGCGCTCCCAGGCGCTGGCTCTCGACTCCGAGCAGCCTCCCTACGATCTGCGCTCGCTCGAACAGCTCATCTCCGACGACCTCAGCGGCGTGGAGTATTCGGCCCAGACCATGATTGGCTTTGGCATTCTTGCCCTGGTCCTGGCGGCTGCTGGGATCTTTGCCGTCATGGCGTACTCCGTTCTGGAGCGTACGCACGAAATCGGCGTGCGTATGGCGCTCGGCGCACGGCGGGCTGACGTGCTTAGGCTAGTGATAGGCAACGCCGCCAAACTGGCCGCCGTCGGACTGGGCCTCGGGGTGGCCGGCGCGTGGGCTATGACCCGCGTCCTCACCAGCTTGCTCTTCGGCGTTGTGCGCATGGATCTGCTGACCTTCGCCGGGCTCACGGCACTGCTGGCCGCTGTGGCGGCGCTCGCGGCCTACGTCCCGGCAAGCTGGGCGACGAAGGTCGAACCCATGGAGGCGCTGCGTTACGAATAAAGCTGTCAGCTTTCAGCCGTCAGCGGTCAGCTTGCCGCCGGTCGCATTGGCCGTTTGCTGATAGCTGAAGGCTGACGGCTGATAGCGTATGTTTTGAATGAATCAATGACGTAAAGGAGATGAGAATGGACTCTAACTCGGAAGCCGAAGCTACCTCCCGGAACTCCCTGCAAGATAAATCGAACGGTTCCGGTCAAACTCTGATTCAACTGGAGGGGGTCACCAAGGTCTTTTACACCGACGAGGTGGAGACGCACGCCCTTTCCGGCATCCACTTGCAAATTAGGAAAGGCGAATATCTTTCCATCGCCGGTCCCTCGGGCTGCGGGAAATCCACCCTGCTTTCCATCTTGGGGCTGCTCGATTCACCTACCGATGGGAAGTACACTCTGAACGGAACAGAGGTCGAAGACCTCTCGTTATCGCAGCGCACCCGGATTCGCAACCGCGAAATCGGTTTTATTTTCCAGGCCTTCAACCTCATCGGCGATCTGAACGTTTATGAAAACGTGGAGTTGCCGTTGACCTACCGAGGCATGCCTTCCGCGGAACGCAAACAACGCGTGCAAGAGGCGCTGGAAAGGGTGGGGATGTCCCATCGCATGAAGCATTATCCTTCCCAACTCTCCGGGGGTCAGCAGCAGCGGGTGGCGGTGGCGCGGGCGCTGGCCGGGAAGCCGTCGATCCTGCTGGCCGACGAGCCCACGGGAAACCTGGACTCCAAGAACGGGGAGGCGGTGATGGACCTGCTGCGCGAACTCCACCGTGAAGGCGCCACCATCTGCATGGTCACTCATGATCCGCGCTACGCCCAGTTCGCCGACCGCACGGTTCACCTGTTCGATGGCCAGATCGTGGAAGAAACCAGTAGTGATTGACTCATTGAATCATTGATTCATTGAACCATTGAAAGGCGGTCGCAAGCGAGTCTATTCAATGAATCAGTAGTTCGCTGGACCAATGCATCAGTTGATTGATTCATTGGTCCTCTGACTCATTGAATTATTGAAAGGCGGTCTTGGGCGAGTTTCCAATTTCGATTTTCGACTCTTGCTGAGCAATGGATCAATGAGTCAATGAATCAATGAACCAATTGGAGGAGGGATGAGCGCACTTTTTCAGGATGTTCGCTACGGCCTTCGGATGGTCGGGAAGTCGCGGGGGCTCACTGCGATTCTAGCGATCACGCTGGCGCTGGGCATTGGCGTGAATACGGCCATTTTCAGCGTGTTGAATGGATGGTTACTCCGTCCGCTCCCCGTGCGAGCGCCGGAGCAAATCATGGTTCTTGCTTTTCAACCGAAGGAAACGTCTGAATCGAAGTTTTCTTATCCTGACCTTGTGGATTTCGAGAGGCAGACGGACGCGTTCTCCAATCTATTCGCTTTCGCACCGGGAGGCGCGGGGCTCAGTGTCGACGGCGTCGCGAGCGAATTTGGCTACAGCGCGGTAACAGGCAATTATTTCTCAGCCCTCGGGGTGAAGCCGTTGCTCGGCCGGCTCTTGCTCCCGGGCGAGGGCGAAAAGCCGGGCGAGGAACTGCTGGTGGTGCTTGGCTACGCCTTCTGGCAAAAGAGATTCGGTGGCGATGCCACCATCGTCGGCAAGCGGGTGCTTGTCAATGGGCAACCGGCCACGATAATTGGTGTCATGCCAAAAGAGTTCCACGGCACATTGTTTGCTTTTGATATGGATGGCTATCTGTCGCTCAACGCCATGCCGTTGGTCCAGAGCTCGAGCGGGTTCTGGACCGATCGCCATGACCGAGAATTGATGACGCTCGGTAGACTGAAGCCCGGCGTAAGCGTAACACAGGCGCAGAGTTCGCTAGCCGTCATTGCGCAGCGCCTGGCTGCCCAATATCCCGCAACGGACAAAGACGCCACCGTGCGCATCATTCCGGAGAGGTTGGCCCGGCCGGCGCCTTTCGTCACCAACTTCGTTCCCGTCATCGCCAGTCTATTCCTGGTTCTGCCTGCTCTTGTCTTGTTGCTTGCGTGCCTGAACGTGGCGAGTATTCTGCTGGCACGGGCGACGGTGCGCCAGCGCGAGATAGCCATTCGGGCGGCCTTGGGCGCGAGCCGCGGGCGACTCGTCCGGCAGATGCTCACCGAAAGCCTCCTCCTGGCGTTACTGGGTGGTATCGGAGGCGTGGTCTTCGGAGAATGGGCGATCAGCGCCAGCGGCTCCATGCTTCATTCGGTAACGTCTACCACATCAAATCTTGCTTATCGGCTGGACTACAGTTTTGATTGGAGGGTCTTTGCGTACACCTTGGGAGCAGTGATTTTATCCGGAATCTTTCTCGGCGTCTGGGCCGCCTTTCGTGCCGGTCGAGTGGATGTGAATACCGTGTTGCACGAAGGCGGGCGGAGCGATTCTGCCGGCATGGGCCGTCATGGAGTCCGCGGTGTCCTGGTGGTGGCGCAAGTGGCGGGCTCGCTGATGTTGCTGATTGTCGCCGGTCTTTTCATTCGCAGCCTCGAGCGAGCCGAGCACATGTATCTGGGCTTCGATCCTGATCATGTCCTGAATGTCATGCTGGACGTGCACCAAATCGGTTACGACGAGACACGCACGAAGGCCTTCTGTCGGGAGCTTAAGGACCGGGTCCGCGCCATGCCCGGCGTCCAATCAGCTAGCCTCGCCTTCACCGTGCCCCTGCAAATGCCCAGCCCTGCGAGCCCCATTTATATCGAAGGTCATCCCCTCCCTCCTGGTCAGGTAGCGCCGGAGGTCTCTTTCAACCGCATTGACCCGGCGTACTTTGAAACGATTCGGGTTCCGCTCCTCGAGGGCCGCACCTTCCGGGACTCCGACAATGAAACAGCGCAGCCGGTGGCGATTGTGAATCAGACGATGGCAAAGAGGTTCTGGGCGAACGAAGATCCCATCGGCGAACGCTTCAGCTTGAAGAGCGCTACCGGGCCTTTCATCGAGGTGGTGGGCCTGGCCCGGGACGGGCAAAGTATGTGGCATTTTTCACCCGACCCTCGGCCCTATTTCTATCTCCCACTCGCGCAAAACTTCACTTCGTTTCTGTCGCTACAGGTTCGGACCACGGTCCCTCCGGAATCGCTGATCCTGGGAGTGCAAGAACAGATCCGTCAACTCGCCCCCGATCTGCCGATCTTCGATGCTCGCACGATGCAGCAAGGGGTTCATGGACTCGGCGGCTTGTTCATGTTTCGCCTGGCAGCCGCTCTCGCCGGAGTCATGGGGATCCTGGGTCTGACGCTTGCCACCGTGGGCGTTTATGGCGTGGTCTCGTTCGGTGCGGCGCAGCGCACGCGCGAGATTGGTATCCGCATGGCGCTCGGCGCGACGCGTCGTGGCATCCTGGTGGCGGTCGTACGGCAGGGGTTGCAGCTTACTCTGATTGGGATGGCGACAGGATTGGCGGGGGCGTTGGCGCTCAGCCGACTGCTGCGGAGCATGCTGTTCGGCGTGACGCCAGGTGATCCCGGAACCTTCATCGGTGTATCGCTGCTCTTGCTCACTGTCGCTCTCCTGGCGAGCTACATCCCCGCCCGCCGGGCCACGAAGGTGGACCCCATGGTGGCGCTAAGGTATGAATGAAGCTGTCAGCTATCAGCGGTCAGCAGTAAGCTATGGGAGAAGGTGTCGGCTGCCTGCTGATAGCTGAAAGCTGAGGGCTGACAGCTTGTCTTTTCAATGAATCAATGAGCCAATGGAAAAATGACGCAATTGGATATGAGGACCACGCCATGATAACTTTGAGAAACATCGAGAAGTCCTATCCTGTGGGGCCTGGAAGATACTACGTCTTGCGACGTATCACCACGGATATTGCTGAAGGGGAATTCGTCACCATCATGGGGCCGTCCGGAGCGGGGAAAACCACGCTGCTTAGCATTCTTGGAATGCTTGATGGCGCCTGGGAAGGTGAGTACTACCTGATGGAGCGCCCCGTTCATAAAATGAACTTGAAACAGCGGGCAGAAATCGGGAAGCAGACCGTCGGCTTCGTTTTCCAGCAGTACCATCTCCTGGACGGCCTTACGGTCGCCGAGAACCTCGACATTCCTTTGTCCTACAGAAATATCAAGGCATCGGAGCGCCAAGCCCTGGTAGCTGACGCGCTGGACCGATTCCACATTGTGGGGAAGAAGGACCTCTTCCCGAGCCAGCTTTCAGGCGGCCAGCAGCAATTGGTGGCGGTGGCGCGGGCGGTGATTGCGAGCCCGAAATTGATCCTGGCCGACGAGCCGACGGGCAACTTGCATTCGGACCAGGGCCGGGAAATCATGGAGCTTTTCAAGAAGCTCAACAACGAGGGAACAACCATCATCCAGGTGACGCACTCGGAAACCAATGCCGCTTACGGCCACCGGATCATCCGGCTGGTGGATGGGTGGATCACGGGGAATTGAGCCATTGAGTCATTGAATCATTGAGTCATTTCTGTTAGGCATCAAAGGGCTCTCCTCGCGGCTGCATCCTGACACCTGGCACCTGACACCTATGAAGAGTCGCGTTAAGATAATAGCCAGCCCCGAGCATCACGATGATATCCGACGGATCAACCCCGAAAGTCCTGATAGCCGATGACCTGCCCGACGTGTTGGAGGCGCTTCGCCTCCTCCTCAAAGGCGAAGGCTTCGCAACCGAGTCTGCGACTTCCCCGGCTGGAATCCTGGCGGCGCTCGATGCCCAGGATTTCGACCTGGTCCTCATGGACCTGAACTTTGCCCGCGATACCACTTCCGGCGAGGAAGGTCTGGACCTGCTCAGGCGGCTCCAGACGATGGACAGCACTTTACCTGTAGTGGTGATGACCGCCTGGGGCAGCGTGAATTTGGCGGTGGAGGCCATGCGGCGGGGCGCACGGGACTTTGTCCAGAAACCCTGGGATAACGCCCGCCTGCTCGCCATTCTCCGTACCCAGATCGACCTCAGCCGGGCGCTCCG
>JBEKVC010000055.1:0-13362 GCA_049514395.1 Terriglobia bacterium | reverse complement strand
TGGTAAAGAACGCCGTACTGAAAGGCATCCTGAAAAAGGCCCTCTCGGATCGAGTGAACATCGTCAATGCCGGAACGCTGGCGCAGGCGCGGGGCCTCGAGGTGTTGGAGCTCCGCAGCGCCCGCCGTGCGGCCTTCTCCCATTCGCTCGGACTGGCCCTGCGTACGGAAACCGGGTCGGCCAGTGCGCTTGCCATGGTGGGCCTGCGGGGGAACTTGCGGATTCTGGGCCTCAACGAGCTCGATATCGAGGCCCCACTCGAGGGCATTCACATCTACATTCGCAATCAGGACGTCCCGGGCGTCATCGGGCGCATCGGCACCATCCTGGGCGACCACAAAATCAACATCGCCAATTTCGCTCTCGGGCGGGAGCTTCAGGGAGGCCTAGCCGTGGGGTTGGTTCAGGTTGATGATCACGTCCCTGACGAAGTGCTCGCGGAGATCCGCTCCATCCCGGCCATTCGGGTGGCACGCGTGGTCGAGCTCTGACGGGCAGTGGCTAGTGGTCAGTGGTAGTGGCTAGAGTTTAGTGCCTGGTGGTCAGTGGTGTTACGAGCCACTAGCCACTAACCACTTCTTCTATGAATGTCTGGGTCTTCAAAATCAATACAAAACGTGGCTGGGAATTTGACCAGTATTTCCGCTCGCGCGCTCGCGGCCCGTATGAACTGGGCGACGAAGGCTGGATACGCAGCGCCTCGAGTTTGCGCTATATCCGTGAGGAAGTGAAGCGTGGAGACCTCTTCTTTTGCTACGAGGTGGACCGCAAGTGGGTTGTGGGAGTGGCGCGGGCGGCTTCGGACGGGCGCGACACCGGCATGGGCTCGTTGCTCGACTTCTGCCCACGGCACGAAGCCGTGCGCCTGAAGAACCCCCTGGTGCGGCATCCCGACCTCGATCACATCCTGGCTTTCAGCCCGCAGCGCGGGCGCGGCACCGTCCAGAAGATCGACCGAGATGAGTTCGCTCGCCTGCGTCCCCTTATGCTGCACAAGAACCCCGAACAGGTGGAAGCCCTGCGACGGCTCCTGGGCGCGAGCGGTTCTCACATCCCGCGGTAAACCTCGGGCCGGTGGCGGACGTAATGAACAGTCACAATTCCCGCGCTTGAATCGACTTCGTAGACGATTCGGTAATCACCAGCACGCACTCGATACATCCTTCCGGTGGAGACGAGTTTCGCAAAACCGGGTGGGAAGGGATTCTCTGCGAGGGAGTCGATGCGCAACATCACGCGGGAAACAGTGCCCTTGGGGAGGTTGCGAAGGTCCTTTTCAACGGATGGCTTAAAGCGGACGCTATAGGATGCCATGTGCCTTGAGCCGTCGTTTCATTTCCTGGAGATCAACGGGTTCTTCTTGCCGACGCTCAGCGACGACGGCGAGGTCATGCAAGTCTTCAAGCAGCTTCTTGTACTTGGCAACGGGAAGGACGACCGCCGTCTTTTTTCCCCCTTCGTCCACCAAGAATTTTTGCTTGAGTGCCCTCATTCTCAACCTCCTTTAGTCCCCAAACCTGGTTTACAAGCGATTGATTACACTGGCAAGATACCCCGCCCCAAAGCCGTTATCAATATTCACCACGCAGACGTTGGGCGAGCAGCTATTGAGCATGCCGAGCAGCGCCGCGAGGCCTCGGAAGCTGGCCCCATATCCCACGCTCGAGGGGACGGCGATGACGGGCGCGCTCACCATGCCGGCCACCACGCTGGGCAGCGCGCCCTCCATACCCGCCACGCAAACGATCACGCGCGCTTCGCGCAGGTGCCGGCTCTCCCCCAACAGCCGATGGATGCCCGCCACGCCAACGTCGTAGAGCGGCTCGACGCGATTCCCCATGATATCGGCGGTGACGAGCGCTTCTTCCGCAACCGGGATGTCAGAGGTTCCCGCGCAAACCACCACGATTTTCCCTTTGCCTCGAATCTTGCGCTCGCGGCGGAACGTGATGGCCCCGCAGAGTTTGTGGAACTTCGCCGTCTTATCCAGCTTGCTCACACGCTCAAACAGCCCCGCGTGACCACGTGTGATCAGGATGTTGTGCCGGTTCAGCAGCATACGACGAACAATTCCTTCCACGTGGGCAGGGTCTTTACCGCGGGCGAAAATCACTTCCGGGAATCCCTGGCGAAGGGATCGGTGATGGTCAATCTTGGCATAACCCAGGTCTTCGTAGGGTAGGTTGCGCAGGCGCTCGAGCGCCCCTTCCACGCTCAGCTTCCCTCGCCGGACCTGCTGGAGCAGTTTGGTGATCTCTTCAGGAGTCAATCTCTCCTCCCATGCCTTCATTGATTAGTATATCAGGTGCAAGGCAGGCGCACACTTTCTTGACTTCGCGGAAGACACTCACTAACATCCCTTTGATGCTCCCCTCGGAATCATCCCTCGGTAAAAGCGTAATCCTCGGAGTGACAGGCGCCAGCGGGGCCATTTTCGCCCGCCGGATGTTCCAACTGCTCGAGGCGGATAATCGGGTGGCGAGAATACACTTGGTTATCTCCGGCAGTGGGCTCAAGGTCATGCGTGAGGAGCTAGACCTGGATGTTACGCGATCCTCGGAAATCCCCTCTGCCCTGGCCGGTCAGCCCGTGACGAAGACCGTTTACTTGCTGGACTCTGACATCGGCGCCAGCATCGCCAGTGGGTCGTATCCCGTGGATGGCCTGGTGGTGATCCCCTGCACCACCGGCTGCCTGGCGCAAATCGCCAATGGCATTTCTGAGACGCTCATCGAGCGTGCCGCAGACGTTTGCCTGAAGGAAGGTCACAAGGTTGTGCTGGCGGTACGCGACACCCCCTTCAGTCGGATTCACCTGAAGAACATGTTGCGTGCCCAGGCCGCAGGCGCAGCGATTTTTCCCATCATTCCTTCGTTCTATCACCGGCCAAGGACTATCGACGATCTCGTCACCCAATTCTGCTGCCGGGTGCTAGCGCTCCTGGGGCTCGAACAGGCGGACCAATTCCGATGGATGGGAGAGAAGCTAGGGGCTGGGGGCTAGGGGCCGGTTAACTTTGCCATTTGCCCTTTGCCTTTTGCCATTTGACCTGCTCTGGTCCTGCCATTTGACCTTTGGGCGCGAAAGAAGAGGTCAAAGTGCAAATGGCAAAGGGCAAATGGCAAAATTACTACAGTCCTTCTTGCCCTGATTCCCAATTGCCTCGTGCGGGAGTCCCTGGCAATTGTCCAGCGACTCTCTAAAATCAATCAATGAGACAGTGATTTAGGTCTTCCGGGTTTGCCGACATGCTTCGGGTATTCATTTTGCTGCTTTCTCTCGGCGGGCTTGCAGACGCCCTCTATTTCACCTTGGTGTATTACGGGCGCATCCGGAAAGCGCGCTGGGTGCCTGAAATCTTCTGCGCGCGGGAGGATTCGAGCTGCGTCACCGTCGTGCGCACGCCTTACGCGCGTGTCTTCGGCGTGCCCAATTCGCTTCTTGGCATCGTCTATTACGTACTCCTGCTCGTCTGGATCCTGTTCGTACCTCGACATGTGAGCATTTCAGGCCACGTCTTGAGACCGTTCGAAACCCTGGGGCTTTTGCTGCTGGGCGCGAGCATTTCCTCTGTCGTACTCGGCTTTTATCTGATTCATGCGCTTCGCCGGGTCTTGCACACTCACTGCCCGCTCTGCTACGCAGCACATGCCATCAACATCATTCTTTTCGTGCTGTTGATTTTCGTTTCCTAGTCCATCGTTCAAATGGCGCTACAGGTGTACAATGTCTCTCCGTCATGAACTCGACGCCTTCGCACAGGTTTCGAATGCAAGGGAAAGGACTCTTATGCCAAAGCACGTGTTGCGTCATTTTGGTTTGATAATGCTTGCGCTCATCGCCTGCGCAACTCTAGCCGTGGCGCAGGAACTGAAACCAGTCGCCCTTCCGCCGCCGCAGACTTCCGGGGGCAGACCGTTGATGCAAGTCCTGAAGGATCGACACACTTCGCGGGAATTCAGCAGTCAAAAACTTCCCCCGCAGGTGCTTTCCAATCTGCTCTGGGCAGCTTTCGGAGTGAATCGGCCAGACTCCGGCATGCGCACCGCACCCTCGGCCATGAATTGGCAGGAAATTGATATCTACGTGGCGACACAGGACGGCCTTTACGTCTACGATGCCAAAGCAAACGCTTTGAATCCGGTTTTGGCGCAGGATGTTCGCGAGGCAACCGGCCAGCAACCCTTCGTTAAAGAAGCGCCCGTTAATCTCGTCTATGTGGCCGATCTGGCAAAGACCGGAAGGGCGGGCGGTGAGGACCAGACCCTGTACACGGCTGCCGACACGGGCTTCATCGCCCAAAACGTGTACCTTTTTTGTGCTTCCGAAGGACTCGCTGCGGTCGTCCGGGGCAGCGTTGATCGGGCGGCCTTGGCAAAACTGATAAAGCTCCGCCCCGACCAAAAAATCATCTTGTCCCAGACCGTCGGATATCCGAAAAAGTGAGTACGGATTATGTAGCGGGGGGAATGGGTAGCCACGCGCGGTGCAAGACCCGGAAAACCCCGACGTAGGGCCGGGGCTTGCCCCGGCCAGGCCGCCCCAAGGGGCGGCCCTACTTGCCTCATGGGCCAAACTTTTCCAAGTCAAGCCATCCCACCGCCCATCCCCGGCGGAGCACCCGCCGCCAGGGGCCTTATCGCGAAGCTCCGCACCACGCTCGAAATGATAAAGTTCGAGCACTCGATCTTCGCCCTGCCGTTTGCGCTCACGGGGGCCATGCTGGCGGTGCGCGGCTGGCCCACTTGGCGACAGGTGCTCTGGCTGATTGTAGCCATGGTAGGCGCGCGCAGCGCCGCAATGACCTTTAATCGCATCGCCGACCTGAAATTGGACGAGCTTAACCCGCGCACCCGGATGCGCCCCTTGCCCAGCGGGCAAATCAGCCTGCGGTTTGCCCTGGGCTTCACGTTGCTTTCCGGTGCGCTGCTGGTGTTGGCCGCCCACGAACTGAATCCCCTGGCGTTCAAGCTTTCACCCCTGGCGCTCGCCGTCCTGATCGCTTATTCCTATACCAAGCGCTTTACCGTACTCTCCCATGTGGTTTTGGGATCTTGTCTGGGGATGTCGCCGATCGCCGCCTGGATTGCCTTGCGGGGGGAGGTGAGCCTAAGCGTTTTGCTGTTGGGCGGGGCGGTCACCTTGTGGACGGCTGGCTTCGACATCATCTACGCGTGCCAGGACGTGGATTTCGACCACGCCCTGGGGCTCCACTCCGTCCCAAGGCGCTACGGGATCACGGCGGCTCTCTATGCATCCGCAATCCTTCACGTGCTGATGCTTGTCCTGCTGATCACGGTAGCCCGGATGGAGAATCTGGGATGGATCGCGCTGGTTGGCTTACTGTTGGTGGCTGCATTGCTGACTTACGAACACGCCCTCGTCAAACCCTCCGACCTATCCCGCGTGAATGCCGCCTTCTTCAATGTGAACGGATACATCAGCGTTTTATTCTTTGTCACCTGGGCCGCGGATATATTGATTCATTGACTCATTGTTTCATTGACTCATTGATTCATTGAATCATTGATTCATTGAAGGCACAGGGAGAGCCGGAGCCGAAATCGCAGCTGGCCACGGAGCGGCCATGGCGGACAAATGACCGCTCTTCAATGAATCAATGATTCAATGACTCAATGAGTCAATCTACTGGAGTCTGTGTGGGAACCCGATTTCCTTGAAGATCAGGGAATCGAAAATGGCAAGAACGTGCTTGCGATAGGCCAAAATGCGAGCCACCGTACCTTGGTACAGGGGGTCGTGATCGGCGAGGCGTTGCCACTGGGCCAGAACGTGGGCTGGCACATCGATGTCTTCCCGCAGTTTTTGGAGAGGTTGGCCGCGCAGAAAGAGGCCATAGAAGAATGCCGCCTCGTCCTGCGGTTCGGCGAAACTGTAATTGGTCCACTCCATAGCGTCTCGAGCTTCAAAAGTCAAATTCTAAGCTGAATCATGGCGGCGCGCCACAGATTTTGTGTCGCGGTCCCGCCTTCGCAAAGCACAATCATAAACCCTTTGTCAAGTCCATTCAATATCCATGCGGGTTTGAAGCAGGTGTTCAGAGCAACATTAATGCCAGATTAGGAATGGCCTCTGAATTGCTCAGCCACCGGCCGGTTGCAATCTGGGTGTCTGGCCGATACAATGGGAATTTGGCCATATGCTCCCAGGCGTACTCCGCATAGAAGACTCGAAACTTGACCCTATCGCCGAAAAGGTTTGGGCGGGTGAGCGTCTCAGTTTCAACGAGGGTGTTACGCTCTACGAATCGGGCGACCTGCTCACCCTCGGTTACCTTGCCAACCACGTGCGCGAGAAACTGCACGGGAAGCGGACCTATTTCAACGTTAATCGACACCTCAACCCAACGAATGTGTGCGTGGCCAGTTGCCGGCTCTGCGCCTTCGGCCGCAAGCCGGACGCGCCCGCCGCTTACACGATGGCCCTCGAAGAAGCCTTTCGGATCGCTGGCGAGGGCTGGTCCGAGGCGGTAACAGAATTCCATATCGTCGGCGGCCTCCATCCCGACCTGCCGTTCCAGTACTACGTGGATCTGATTCGGGGGCTAAAGGAAAGGTTTCCGACCGTGCACTTAAAAGCTTTCACGGCGGTCGAGATCGGCTACTTCTCGCATATTACGCAAATGCCGATTCGAGATATCCTGGAGAAATTCAAGCAAGCGGGGCTGAGCTCGCTGCCGGGCGGCGGCGCGGAGATTTTTGCTCCGGAAGTGCGCCGGGTAATCTGCGACCACAAAATCGGCGCCTACACGTGGCTGAAGGTGCATCGCCTCGCGCACGAGCTGGGTCTCCAATCGAACGCCACAATGCTCTACGGCCACATCGAATCCTCGCCAGACCGCGTTGACCATCTGCTGCAATTGCGCAACCTCCAGGACGAGACTCACGGCTTCCAAACCTTCATCCCACTGGCTTTTCACCCCGCCAACACCGAACTCGGCAAACGCGTCCCCCACACCGAGACTTCCGGCTTCATGGATCTGAAGAACGTCGCCGTCGCTCGTCTCCTGCTGGATAACTTTCCCCACATCAAGGCCTACTGGATCATGATGACACCCCGCGTGGCGCAGGTGGCCCTGCGCTTCGGAGCCGATGACCTGGATGGGACGGTGGTGGAAGAGAAGATCTATCACGACGCCGGGGCAAAGACTCCCCAGGCCATGACCCGCCAGCAGATCATCCGCTTGATCCGCGAAGCCGGCCAGGAACCCTTCGAAAGAGACACTCTCTACCGTCCCGTCGCCCGCACGGAGACAACCGTCACCGTGCAGGTCTGAGGCTCCGGGAGTGTGAGCCGCTCTTTTGAAACTCCAGAAGATTCATTGACCATTGAATCAGAAAATCATAGAATCAGACCATGGCTACACATCGAATTTCAGCCACCCGGGCAGCCCGCTCTTTCGCGGAGATTCTGAACCGGGTCAAGTATCGCGGTGAGTCGTTCATCGTGGAGCGCAACCGCGGGCCAGTGTGCCGGATCGAGCCGGTACGCCGCCGGAAGCCCGTGACCACCGACAACTTCGCCAAGTTCTGGCAAAGCCTGCCACGCCCGGACGACAAGTTTGCTGATGACCTCGAGGAAATTCATAACCTGTTCCGGGAATTGCCACCATCCGCTTGGGAAAGGTAGCTGCGCATGGGCGGATTCCTCGTCGTGGACACGAGCGTGCTGATAGCGACCGAGCGCGGAACCCTGCCTCCGGACGCGCTCCACAAGATTCAACCCGGAGTGCGCTTGGCAGTATCGGCCATTACTGTCTCGGAGCTTCTACACAGCTACCATCGTGCCCAGCCGAAATCAAGAAGACTCGCCAGAGAAAGATTCATAAGCTCCTTGCTGGCCGAACTGGAGATCCTGCCGGTCGATCTTCAAGTGGCGCGTGAGCACGCTCGGATATGGGCTGAATTGGCCCAGCGCGGCGAGATGATCGGCCCCTACGACCTGCTCATTGCGGCCACGGCGCTGGCCTATCGAGTTCCCCTGGCCACATTGAACGACCGTGAGTTCCGCAAGGTAAAGGGCCTGGAAGTGCGAGCGCTGCGTCCTTACCTGCGGGCTTAAGCCGGTGTTTAGCCCGCATCCAGTTCGCGAGGGCGATGGGGCGGCAGTCCCGATAGGCGCGCGTTCTCCTCGTCCCCTGCAGCTCATCGCCGCGGGGTGGCGCAGACATGCATCCTTTCCGCATGTCTGCGATTTCCCGAAGGCACGGCTCCTCGCTTCCCATCGGTTCTCCGACCGGTCCTGGAAGCGGGGCGACTCGCCGTTCGGCTCGATGATCGCGGACCTTATAAGCCGATGTCCGCGCCACGCGCCGATTAGAACCCGAATTCGGAAGTCAGCGTGGTTTCGATGTGCATTTTGCAGGGGCACAGCGTCCGCCGCGGCGGATGCCCCTACGTCCCGCACCGCACCATTTTGTTCGTCAGGTATCTGCGTCGAACGGGCATCGAATCAAGTTGTTCGGCTCGAACGGAGGCTGCCAATTTTCGAATTCGGGTTAGAATGTACCTCGTCACAGTCAGAGATCCACGCTGGAGGGCATCTTAATGCCCCTGCCCTCGAGCGCCAATGAGGATGTTTTAAGCGAGGTCAAGAAAGAGTTCGACCAAGCCTCCGGTGAAGCAGTACAGATTGGTTGCGAGCGCGCTTAGATGAAAAACAAGATCCTGTTTCTGGCCGCCGCCACCTTCACGTTGACGGCCACCCTCAGCGTCGTGAGCCATTATTTCTCCCCGCTGCCTGCCATCCTCCTGCTCACTGGTCGATGGATCGCTATGGGCACTCTGGTCCTCTACGCCCTCTACAAGCGCTCGCTCACTACATGGATCCTGGTGGCGATGGTCATCGGCGCGGCTGTCGGTCACGATTGGCCACGCGTTGCCCTCCACCTGCGCGTACTCAGCCTGATTTTTCTGCGGCTCATTAGAGCCATCATCGCGCCGCTGCTCTTCGGCACGCTCGTCAGCGGCATCGCTGCCCACTCCGACCTGAAGAAGGTGGGGCGCATGGGCATCAAGGCGATCGTCTACTTCGAGGCGGTCACCACCTTTGCGCTGTTCATCGGACTCGCTGCCATCAACCTCAGCAAGGCCGGCGCAGGGGTAAAGTTGCCGCCGCCCAGCGGCGAAACGCTTCAGGTCCAGCGCCTGTCTGCCACGGAAACCATCCTGCATATCTTCCCCGAGAACCTGGCGAAGTCCGTTTCGGAAGGCCAGATACTCCAAGTGGTAGTGTTCAGCATCCTGTTCGGCATCGCCCTGGCCATGGTGCGCGAGGAGCGTCGTCGGCTGCTGCTGAACCTTGCCGAGAGCCTCTCCGAGACGATGTTCAAGTTCACTAATCTGGTCATGTACCTCGCTCCGCTCGGCGTGGGCGCGGCCATCGCCTATACGGTAGGCAGCACCGGCATGGGCATCCTGTTCAACCTCGCCAAGCTGCTGCTCACCCTCTACGTCGCGCTGCTGGTTTTCATTCTTGGAGTGCTGTTGCCGGTCGCGCTGCTGGCGCGGGTGCCGCTGAAGAAGTTCATTGCGGCTGTGGCAGAGCCGGTTTCCATTGCCTTTGGAACCTCGAGTTCCGAGGCCGCCCTGCCGCGCGCCATGGAAGCGATGGAAGCGATCGGCGTGCCGCGGCCGGTAGTGGCCTTCGTCATGCCGACCGGCTACAGCTTTAACCTGGACGGCAGTACGCTCTATCTCTCGCTGGCGTCGATCTTCGTGGCGCAAGCCGCCGGCATGCATCTCAGCCTGGGCCGGCAACTGCTCCTTATGCTCACGCTCATGCTGACCAGCAAGGGGGTGGCGGGCGTCTCCCGGGCAGCCATCGTCATCCTTCTCGGAACTGCGGGGTCGTTCGGCCTGCCTACGGAGCCCATCTTCATTCTGCTCGGTATCGACCAATTGATGGATATGGCGCGAACCTCGGTCAATGTGCTGGGCAATTGCCTGGCAACCGTCGTGGTCTCGCGCTGGGAGGGCGATTTCGGAAAAGAGCAGCCCTCACCGGTCGTGATGAACGCGGTTGCTGGCTAAGGCAAGTAGATCGTGCCCGACCTGCCCAATGTGGTGTCCCGCTTACCAATTTACAGGCACGGGCTCTGACCACTCCGTGCCCCCCTCCTCTGGGAGGAGGGGAGTTGGTGGGCCTGCTCCCCTCGTTAGGACTGCAAGAGCCTTCGGCTCGGGACTGGCCGCGCAATTGCCGAAGCGCTCTGGAGTGCGGCAGCTTGCTGCCGCTTTTACTCAGGCCAGCTTGCTGGCCGTGCACCGGTCCCGGCATCGACAAGGTTTTACCCAGCCTGCGAGCAAGCTCGCAGGAAGGCAAAGCGGCAGCAAGCTGCCGCACTCCAGAGCCCGCCTGGGCATGCGGTGCCCTCGCACAGACCCGCCGCAATAAAGACCCTTGACAAGCGATGCTTCATATGATAGCCTAGAAAATGACGCTAGGCAGCTCTGCCATGACCGTAGAGACCTCACAGATGACTTCCCCGTCTTTATTTTCCAAAACGACAGTATGTCATTCCCTGCCGTTTGCCACGACCCAAGGAACTTCAAAAAATGACCGAGCAACGCGGGAATGTTATTGAAAACAAAGGACCGGTGTGGAAAAAGTGCGGGTAAAGCGGGAATGTCATAGAAAAGAAAGGGACTTAGCTGTCTAAACCGGGAATGTTGGTGAAAATAAAGGAATTGTGAATGGTGAATTGTGAATTATGAATTGCCTTCTTACTTCTGGCCGCTGCGGACTGCCTTCTACTTACTGGCGACTGCCTGCTGAATTTGAAGGAAGTTCGAGTTGGCGGGACTCCGGGCCCGTACCGCAGTCTACGACAGGATGTCAATGCCGATAGGGAGAAGGAAAACTAGTAACTTCAGAAAATGACCGATCAACGCGGGAATGTTATTGAAAACAAAGGACCGATGTGGAGAAAGTGGGGGTAAAGCGGGGATGTCATAGAAAACAAAGGGGCTTAGCCCTCTAAAGCGGGAATGTTATTGAAAATAAATTGGTTAGGCGGTAGGCGGTAATTGGGGAATCCGCCGGCTAACCTATCTCTGGTTCGGAACCCGTACGTGAGGCTCGGCAACCCTGGTAGAGCAGCCAAGTAAGAACTGGCGCGTACTCGAGCAGCAAGATGAACGGGGAGTCGCGGTAAGGTTGCCCTGCAGCGTAAGCCACCACCGGCGCGTAGCCGAGGACGCTGGTTACGCTGATCAGCAAGAGGGGTGCGCGGGGGTAGAAGCAAAGGAAAGGTACGATCCAGGTGAAGTACCAAGGGAAAGCGTTGGGGGAAAGGAAGAGCAAGCCGGAAATCAATAGAAGGCTTGCTGCGAGGGGCTCGAGGCGGCGCTTCAAGGCGTAAGCGACAAGCACCATGATGAGCACGCCCGCAACGAGTTCGGCCTGCGATTTGGAGTTTCCGGCAAGCCGGATAAGGCGGAAGAGGCTGTCGTTACCTTCCCAGCCTGAGGCGTAGTCGTAGAGGCCTTTGAAAAGGCGCCTTCCCGCCCTGAGGAATGGCAGATAGCTCAGGCCCACAACGGCCACGAAGAGAGCGGCATAGGCCGGGCGAGTACGCCTCAAGATAATGGGAAGCAACAGCACGGAGAAGAATTTTGAAATCACTGACAGCGCCAGAAATGTAAGGGATAGCGCGGGCTTGTGTAGTATAATGAGCAGGATCGCAGCCAAGAGCGTGAAGATAGCCAGCGAGTCGTGATGTCCGCACATCGCGAAGGAGATAACTACGCACGGATTCCAGGCGTAAGTGAGAAAGCGGTGGAGCGGTTGTTTCGAGACTACCAGCAAGGCCACCAAAACGCCCAGGGCGGCAAGGTCGAAGCCGGTATAGAGCATTTTGTATCCGGCAACCGTGCTGACCCAGGAAAACGATAATTCGCTGAGCGGCGGGTAAAGCGTCGAGACGTTCCTTCCCGTTTCAATCGGATGCCTGCGATCCTCGAGGGCGCTCAGAGCAGGCATTGCCGGGTAGACGATGTAGGGGTTGATGTGGAGGCGCTCGACGCGGCCTTCCCACTGGTAGCGATAAACATCGCCGGAGAGCGCGGGTTCGCGTGGCAGAAGGCAGAGTCGAAAGAAAAGCGCGCCTAGCACGATGACGAGCAAGGCCGAGGGGCCCAAGATAAAGCGCTCGACAAGATAAACGCCGGCCACGTATAATATCCCACTGGCCAGCGACAGCGCGATGAACTCCGGGACCGAGCAGGAGAGGTTCCGCCAACGCCCGATGAGGCTGAAAATCACCCCGAGGCCGCCGGCCAATGCCAGTAAGCCGAGAGTCGGAAGCCGCGACGACGCGGAAGGTTTTTGCGGCATCAAAGTTATTGTCGCCCTTCTGATCCTGCGAGGCTCGAGGCGCTAACCCGGCGCCTGCGCCACAAGACCTAACGTTTCGCGCACCAAACTGAAGTCTTATGAACCATTTGCTTCTCTCCCTGTTGGTCGTTCACTCGAATCCGCTGGCTCATTATCTCTATCTGATTTTCCACAAGGATCCGTTTCGCGGCATTTACAGGGCGAACGCTTTTGATCTCGCGATCCTGATCCCTTACTTTACCATTCTTGGCATCCTGTCGATCTACGGGATTCATCGCTATTACCTGACCTATCTTTACCTCAAGAACAAGCAGAAGGCGCCGAAGCCGCTAAGGCAATTCGAGCAACTGCCGCGGGTCACGATTCAACTCCCGGTTTTTAACGAGCGCTATGTGGTTGAGCGGTTGCTCGAAGCCGTCACGCGGATCGACTATCCGCGCGCCCTGCTGGAAATCCAGGTGCTCGATGATTCCACGGACGAGACGCGTTTTGTGGCCTCGCGCCTGGTCAGCGAGTACGCGCGGGCCGGCCATCCCATATCCTACTACCATCGCGACCACCGCGAGGGCTTCAAGGCGGGCGCCCTGGCCGAAGGTATGAAGCACTCGAGTGGCGAACTCATCGCCATCTTCGACGCGGACTTCATTCCTCCGCCGCCCATTATCCGCCAGATGGTTGACTACTTCACCGATCCCAAGGTGGGGGTCGTCCAGGGCCGTTGGACTTGGGTGAACCGCCATTACTCGAACCTCTCGGAGGTGGAGGCCATCCTGCTGGACGGCCACTTCGTCATCGAGCACGGGGGGCGGAACTGCTCCGGCCGCTTCTTCAATTTCAACGGCACCGCAGGAATGTGGCGGCGCGCGGCCATCCTGGACGCAGGCGGGTGGCAGCACGACACGCTCACCGAAGACACCGATTTGAGCTACCGCGCGCAACTGAAGGGTTGGAAATTTATTTATGACCGGGACATCGAGTGCCCCTCCGAATTGCCCGTGGAGATGA
>JBEKVC010000054.1:0-14326 GCA_049514395.1 Terriglobia bacterium | reverse complement strand
CGACCCGCATGTCGAGAGGCTGCTCGAGGGTTTTGCATTCCTCGCTGCCCGCGTTCACCTGAAAATCGACGATGAGTTTCCCCAGATCACGGAGGGGTTGCTCAGCGTTCTCTATCCTCATTTTCTCAGGCCGATCCCTTCGATGACGGTGACGGAGTTCCATCTGGATCCCGAGCAGGGTAAGCTCACCACCGGCTTGAAGATTCCCCGTGGCTCGGTGCTCTATTCACGGCCCGTGGAGGGAATGCCCTGCAAATTTCGCACTGGCTACGACGTGACCCTCTGGCCCATTGAGGTTGCCGACGCGAAGTGGTTGACCCCTGACAAGCTGAATCCTCCCTTGCGCGCCCCGGAGGCGGTCGCGGCCCTGCGGCTGGACCTTCGCTGCCTTTCCGATGTCAGCTTCGACAAACTCCAACTCCAGTCGCTGCGCTTCTTCCTGAATGGTGAAGGAGATATTGTACAAACTCTCTACGAATTGCTCTGCAACAATTGCACGCAAATCGTGCTGAGAGACCCTAAAAACAGCCGCAAGCCTCCGGTCACACTGCCCGTGGACTCTTTGCGGCCCATGGGGTTCTCCGAAGAGGAATCCATGCTGCCGTACCCCCGGAGGTCCTTTGTGGGTTACAGGCTTCTTCAGGAGTATTTTTCGCTGCCGGAGAAATTCTTCTTTCTTGAACTCCAGGGGCTGGATCGACTAGCGCAAGCGGGCATGGGCGGACGCGCCGAGATCATATTTCTCATTGCGCCTTTCGAGGTCAACCACCGGCAGCAAAGGTTGGAAGTTGGTGTCAATGCCAAAACGATTCGTTTGGGATGCTCTCCGGTCATCAATTTGTTTCCTCAAACGGCGGAACCAATCCTGTTGAGCCAAAGCCGCTCGGAGTACCCTATCGTGCCGGATGCGCGGCGCAGGAATGCCACGGAGATTTTTTCGGTAGATGAGGTCCTCAGTTCGAATCCCCAGACCCATGAGATTACTTATTACCAGCCTTTCTATGCTTACCGGCACCGGACTTTAAAGGACAAGAGTCAAACCTTCTGGCACACCACGCGTCGGCCCTCGAAGAGGAAGGGTGATGAAGGCTCGGAAGTCTACCTGCACTTGGTCAACCTCTCCTCGCGTGCTTCCTTGCCTGATGCTGAGACCATAACTGTCCGGTGCACGTGCACCAATCGTGACATCCTGGCGCGCTTGCCATTTGGGAACGAAAGTGGCGATTTCGAAGTCGAGGGACTTGGATCTATCAAGGGCTCGGTGGCCCTGCGCAAGCCCACTGCAACCGTTCGGCCCCCGATGGGGAGGGGCGCGCTCTGGCGCCTTATTTCGCACCTGGCCTTGAACTACCTTTCCATCGTGGAGGAAGGGAAGGAGGCGTTCCAGGAAATCCTCCGCCTGTACAACTTCTCGGATTCTGTTGACCTTGAAAAACAAGTCGGGGGAATCGTGAGCCTGGATAGCCAGCGTCACTTCGCGCGCATCATTTCGGAAAATGGCATATCCTTCGCGAGAGGGACACGGGTTCAGATGGAGTTCGACGAGGACGAGTTCGTGGGTGGAGGAGTGTTCCTATTTACCGCAGTGATTGAACGTTTCCTGGCGTTGTACGCATCGCTCAATAGCTTCAGCCAGCTTGTCGTCAAGACGCGCCAGCGGAGGGAGGTGTTGAAAGAATGGCCACCCCGAGCCGGCCAAGCGATCTTGATGTAAGCAAGTCGCCGCTGGAAGAGCAGCTCCGCAACGAGCCTTATCTCTTCGAGTTTTTCCAGGCCGTGCGCCTGCTGGAGCGCTTCCTCCCCGACAAGGTGGGGGTGGGCAAGTTCGCTCCGCCCTCGGCGGAAGTGGCCCGCTTCCAGGCTAATTCGACACTTGTCTTTCCGGCCAGCGAGATTCAGGCTCTAACCTGGCCAGAGAAGGGCCCCGTGAAAATGCAAGTCAACTTCATGGGGTTGACCGGGCCGGAAGGCGTGCTGCCGCTCAATTACACGGTTTTCTTGGTGGAAAGGGCGCGGGCGGGTGATTCCTCGGCAGCCGATTTATTCGACACTTTCAATCACCGGATCATCTCCCTTTTCTTTCAGGCCTGGGAAAAATACCGCTTCTGGATCGCCTATGAGCGCGGCGACCGCGACCAGTTTTCACATCACCTGCTGGATTTGATAGGCCTCGGCACCCCTGGCCTGCAGGATCGGCAGGCGGTGCGGGATGGCTCTCTACTTTATTATTCGGGTCTGCTGGCGCAGCATCCGCGGTCTGCGGTCGCGCTGGAACAGATTTTGAATGACTACTTCGAAGTCCCCGTTGAGGTGGAACAATTCGCGGGGGGCTGGTACCGGCTGGATACCAATACCCAAACCTGCCTCGAAGGCAGGAGCCGTCATTCCGAACAACTGGGAGTGGGCGCGGTCGTGGGCGATGAGGTCTGGGACCAGACAGCACGCGTCCGCATAAGAATCGGACCCTTGTCGCTGGCCCAGTACAAGGAATTCTTGCCCACCGGTTCGGCCTTCGAGCCGTTACGCGTGCTGACGCGCTTCTTTTCGAATGACGAGTATGATTTTGAAATTCAGCTTGTCTTGAACCGTCATGAAGTCCCGCGTTGTGAACTTGGCGCCGACGCGGAAACTGCGCCTAGACTGGGCTGGACTACCTGGGGCAAAACCCAAGAGATGACGAGAGACGTTGCAGACACTGTTCTGCAACTTTGGGAAGGAAAATCATATGGCACTAAACCTAAAATCGCTGATCGCAAAGCTCAATGAGTTGACACGCAACGCACTCGAGTCGGCCGCCGGCTTGTGCTTGTCCCGGACGCACTACGATATCGAGGTGGAGCATTATCTGCTGAAGCTTCTGGACCAGGAGGAGGGCGACTTTGCTCGCATCACCCGACATTTCGGCGTCGACAAGTCCCGGCTCTCCACCGAGCTGAACTGGAGTCTGGACAAGCTCAAGACCGGCAATGCTCGGACCCCTGCCCTAAGCCCTTCCGTGGTGAAAATGATGACCGAGGCGTGGACCATCGGGTCTATCGATTACAACGCCGGGCAGGTCCGGACCGGTTTCACCATCCTCGCCCTTACCACCAACGATGAGCTGCGCAGGCTGGGCCGTGAGATAAGCAGGGAGTTTCAGAAAGTCGACGGTGATGTTCTACGCAAAGACTTCCTCTCGATCGTGGAAGGCTCTGCCGAACAAATGGCGACAAGTGTCGCGGCGCCCGCCGGCGCTCCCGGCGGACCCCGGCCCGCAGGCGCTGGCAAGACGGCAAATCTCGATCAATTTACGATCAACCTCACCGAGAATGCGAAGGCCGGCAAGGTTGATCCGGTACTCGGAAGAGATATGGAAATTCGACAGATCATTGACATCCTGATGCGCCGCCGGCAGAACAATCCCATTCTCACCGGCGAGGCCGGGGTGGGAAAGACCGCGGTCGTGGAAGGCTTCGCCCTGCGGGTCGCCAAAGGCGATGTGCCGCCCCCGCTTCGTAATGTCATGGTTCGCTCCCTCGATCTGGCCCTCTTGCAGGCGGGCGCGGGCATCAAAGGTGAATTTGAGAACCGGCTGAAAGGATTGATCGAGGAGGTCAAGGCTTCGCCGATTCCTATCATCCTCTTCATCGATGAGGCCCACACCATGATCGGCGCGGGTGGCCAGGCGGGCCAGAACGATGCTGCAAACCTGCTTAAACCCGCCCTGGCCCGCGGCGAATTGAGGACCATCGCTGCCACAACATGGTCCGAGTACAAGAAGTATTTTGAGAAGGACGCGGCCCTGGCGCGGCGTTTCCAGGTCGTCAAGGTGGAAGAGCCAATCGAAACCCAATGCGCGGTAATGTTGCGGGGAATAACTCCCGCCCTCGAGAAACACCATAAGGTCCGCATTCTCGACGAGGGCTTGGTGGCCGCCGTGAAGTTCTCGCATCGCTACCTGGCTGGCCGCCAGCTTCCTGACAAGGCGGTGAGCGTTCTGGATACCGCTTGTGCGCGCCTTGCACTCGGCCAGAGTGCTACGCCTCCTGCCATCGAGGATGCCACCCGCCAATGGGACGACTTGGAAGTCCAGCAACGAATTCTCGAACGTGAGAGTGCCCTCGGCGCAGACCACACGGAACGCCTGGAAGAGATTGCAAAACAGAGGGTGGAGGTTGAGGCCCGGCTGAAAACGCTCCGCGAACGGTGGACCAAAGAGCACGAACTGGTCTCGAAGATCCGGGAGCTGCGCGCCCAGGTCGAGGCGGCGGTTTCCGGCGACGGCCACGGTGCGGTGTCTACGGCCAAACCGGCGCCGGAGGGTGCTGCTCCAGCCCCCCCAACCGCTGCGGCTAAGCCTGCGGCCGGAGCTGCCGCTCCAGCCCCCGCGGCCGCTGCCACCGAACCTGCCCCGGCTCGCGACCCAGAGGCTTTGCGAGCGGAACTCGCGAAATTGGACGCGGAACTGACAGCATTGCAGGGCGAAACGCCGATGATGAGGGTGGCTGTCGACGCCCAAATTGTGAGCGAGGTGATCTCCGCGTGGACAGGAATTCCGGTGGGCAAGATGCTCAAAGACGAGATTTCGACAGTCCTGACCCTCAGTGCGTACCTCGGAAAACGGGTGATTGGCCAGGCCCATGCCCTGGATATCATCGGCCAGCGGATCCAGACCTCGCGGGCCAGTCTGGATGATCCCAATAGGCCGATCGGGGTCTTCATGCTTATCGGGCCGAGCGGCGTGGGTAAGACGGAAACCGCGCTGGCCCTTGCGGATCTGCTTTACGGCGGAGAACATAACCTGATCACAATTAATATGTCCGAGTTTCAGGAGCCGCACACCGTTTCGACTTTGAAAGGCTCGCCTCCCGGATATGTCGGTTATGGCGAGGGTGGGGTGTTGACTGAAGCTGTCCGCCGCCGGCCGTATTCAGTCGTCTTGCTGGATGAAGTCGAGAAGGCGCACCCCGATGTCCTCGAGCTTTTCTATCAGGTGTTCGACAAAGGCATGATGGAAGATGGCGAGGGTCGCGATATCGACTTCAAAAACACCATTATCATACTGACCACCAATGCTTTAACGGACCGCATGATGAAGCTCTGTGCTGATCCGGAAACCATGCCAGGCCCTGAGGCTCTGGTGAAGGAGCTGAAGCCGGAGCTGAATAAGACCTTCAAACCGGCATTTCTGGGCCGTATGGTGGTGATCCCGTACTACCCGATCCGCGATGAATCGCTGAAACAGATCGTGGTCTTGAAGCTGGGGAAGATCCAGCGGCGTATACAGGAAAACCATAAGATCCAGCTTACCTATGACCCGAGCTTGGTCGATGCGGTGGCCAGCCGCTGCACTGAAGTCGAGAGCGGGGCTCGAAATGTGGACCATATTCTCACTAACACGTTGCTCCCGGATATTTCGCGGCAGTTGTTAGGACGGATGTCGGAAGGCGAGAAGATAAGCGCCCTTCACGTGGGCGTCGGCCCGGATGGCGCGTTTGTGTACAACTGAGAACAGTCGAGGAGTCGAAAGTCGAGGAGTCAAGAGCCGAGGAATCGAGGATCGAGGAGTGCAAGGCCTTGCTTTGGGGGGAGATTCGCTGCCACTCATCGACCTCTGACTCTCGACTCCTCGACTTCTCGACTCTTGACTTTTCGACTGACAGACAGGGAGTCAATCCATGAGCAATTACACTCAAGAAGGTGGGCTGTTTAAGATAGACACTCCGCTGGGGAAGGATGTCTTGCTGCTCCGAGGTTTCAAGGGCACAGAAAGCATCTCGCGCCTTTTCAAGTTTGAACTCGACCTCCTGTCCGAGAACTCCTCAATTTCGTTTCCAGATATCATCGGCAAGAACGTGACCATCTCTTTGAAACAACCCGACGAATCCTATCGGTACATCAACGGCATCATCAGCCGCTTTGGGCAGCATGCGACTGAAGAACAGTTTACGGCGTACAGCGCCGAAATGGTGCCCTGGCTTTGGCTTCTGACCCTAAATGTGGATTGTCGCATTTTCAAAAACAAGAGCATTCCGGATATCATCACCGAGGTGTTCAACGATCTGGGTTTCAACGACTACACGAACTCACTGCAAAGTTCTTATGATCCGCGAGAGTATTGTGTCCAATACCGGGAGTCGAGCTTTAACTTTGTTTCCCGGTTGATGGAAGAATACGGAATTTTCTACTTTTTCAAGCACCAGCAGGGGAATCACACACTGGTGCTGGCGGACTCTCCAACCGCCCACAGTTCCTGTCCCGGGCAAAGCAGTGTTCGCTATGTGACAGTTTCGGGGGGCCCCCAAGAGGATGTCATAACCGGGTGGCAAATCGAACAGGAACTGCGCACTGGGAAATACTCTCACACGGACTACAATTTTCAAACACCAAGTACCAGTTTAAAGGCCAGCGAGCCCACCGTTTATGAGGTCGGAGGAAACAGCAAATTCGAGATCTACCATTACTCTGGAGAGCATTTGACCAAGGGCGCTGGACAGTCTCTGAGCAAAATTCGCATGGAGGAGGAAGAAGCTCAACACCTTGTTGCGCATGGAACGAGCCACTGCCGTATGTTTGTCAGTGGCTGTAAGTTTACCTTGGAAGAGCATCCTCGCAAGGACATGAATACCGATTACGTCCTGACGGAGATACAACACACCGCCGTGACCGACGCCTACCCTTCGTCGGGAAATCCAGAAGGGGAGTCTTACTCCAATGCCTTCACGTGCATTCCTCTTTCAGTTCCTTTCCGCCCTTTGCGCGTCACCGGGCGGCCCAAGATCAACAGCCTCCAGCCCGCAATTGTCATTGGCCCGAGCGGTGAAGAGATCTCCACGGATCAATTTGGCCGGATTCAGGTTATGTTCCCCTGGGACACGGACACCCGCAAATCCGGCACGGCCTGGTGCCGCGTCTCGCAGGTTTGGGCCGGCAATCACTGGGGAGCGCTGTTTATCCCCCGGATTGGCCAGGAGGTCCTCGTCGACTTCATGGAAGGCAAACCCGACTTGCCTGTTGTTGTCGGTAGCGTGTACAACGCTGACCAAATGCCGCCGGGCCCCCAACCAGACTACAAAAACTCTAGTGGCTTCCGGTCCCGGAGTACCAAGGGAGGAGGAGAGCACGACGCCAACGTTCTGAGTTGGGACGATACGATGGGCTCTGAGGTTTTCTATCTGCGCGCCCAAAAGGACATGAAGAGGCATGTGGAAAACAATGACGACCTCAAGGTGCTTAATGATCAGACTATTACGATCACCAACAACCGCACGGAGGTTGTGCAACAAGGCGACGAGACGATCACCGTTAAGCAGGGCGATCGCGCCGTAACAGTCAGCCATGGCGACGATTCCCTGGAGATCCTCATGGGAAACCAAACCACCGAGGCTATGCAGTCAATCACACTTAAGGTGGGCCAAAGCAGCATTGTGCTTGACCCGACGGGAGTGACCATCAAAGGCATGAAGATCCAGATCCAAGGGCAGATTAAAGCCCAGGTGCAAGCCTTGATGACTGAGGTAGACGGTGACATGACGCTGACCTTACAGGGTGGAGTTACAAATATCAACTGAGGGGGATTTGCCTCAGGTCCACGAGCGTGTCCCCACCGCGAAGTGCTCTGGGCTGCGGCAACTTACTGCCGCTTTTGCGTCTCGAGCTTGCTCGAGCAGAGGCCGTAGCGCTGACCTTTAGGTCAGCACGATGGGAAAGTGCCCCAAACGCTTAGATGAGGTTAGTGAGGAGAGGAAGTTGGGACTACGATGGGTAACGCCGAGCCAGCCACTAAATCGGTGGCGACTTTAAGAGACTTGTGTGAACGGGCCAAACTGGGAGAGGAAGCCAAGGCATTGCTGAAAGACGAGCATACGCCGCGGCAGTTTCTCGAGCTTCTGATTGGGAAAGAGCTATTCCTGGATGCTATTCGTTTCCTCGCCTACGCCCTTCCCAAACGAGAGGCGGTGGGGTGGGGATGCCTTTGTGTACGCCATAGTCTCGGGACGGAGGATGCTTCGAAGATCTCGGAAAGCCAGGTGGCGGCGGAGAGATGGGTATCCAATCCCGATGAGGGAAACCGCCGGGCAGCTAAGGCTGCGGCTGATAAAGAGGGATCGGAGAGCCCTTCAGCTTTTCTGGCACTGGCGGCATTTTTCAGCGGTGGGAGTATGGTGCCGGCGAATCTTGCGCCTGTCGCTCCCCCCGACCATGCAACACCGCAGTTAGTGGCTGGAGCCGTAATGGTTTCTGCTGTGAAAAGCCAGCCGGAGAAGGCGCCTGAAAAGTATCGCGCCTTTCTGCAAAAGGGCATGGCGTTGATGGCTAGGATCCAATCAGCCAAGTGATCCTGAGTCTAGTCCGTTGTCCGTGGTCCGTCGTCAGTTGTCCGTTGCAACTGGCGACTGACCACGGACCACGGACGACGGACAGAGTCCTACACTTTGGGACGAGGAATAAGGAGGCTGGCAATGGGAATGCCTGCTGCGAGGGCGGGTGATATGCACGTATGCCCCTTGGCGACCGGAGTTGTGCCTCACGTCGGCGGTCCCATTCTTCCACCTTGTTGTCCGACCGTCCTCACCGGGGGCCAGCCTCAGGCCCGCGTGTCTGACATGGCGACGTGCGTTGCCCCCGCGCCTGATGTGATTGTGTTGGGGTCATTCACAGTCGTGGTAGGTGGATTGGCCGCTGCCCGCGTCGGTGACCAGACGGCTCACGCTGGCACCATTGTGCAAGGCCTTCCAACGGTGCTGATTGGGTAGGCATCACGAGCTGGCTCTTTCGGCGCATCCTGGCCTCTGTTCCTCGAGTTTTCGGCGCATATCCTTGTTCCCAACTTGGAAAGGTGGTAGCATTTTCAAATCAGGCTACGATAACACAAGACCGTGGACGTATGTGCCGCATGGTGCCTCCAACCACAGATTCTCGTCCTTGCAAAGGACGGGAGCTGGATTTCGAAGTGAGGCTTGCGGCCTGTTGGCAGGAACAAGCGGGCTGCTGGAGTTTTCCCTCGTTGACTAGGCAATCCATTCGGGCACTGGAAATGCATTGAAGGAGGAGGGCCAGGCTCGGACCTTTTTTGAACGGGCGCTGTGCGGAATTCTCAATAAAAGGATATTGGGCGCAGGAAGCGAGCCATGAGTTTTCAAGTTGGCGACAAGATTGGAGACTATCAGATCATCGGCGTATTAGGCGCCGGCGGCATGGGAAGGGTATACAAGGTCAAGAATATGATATCCGACCGCGTCGACGCGATGAAAGTTCTGCTGCCGGACCTTGCCAACGAGCCTGATCTGGCCGACCGCTTTGTTCGCGAAATCAAAGTGCTGGCGAGTTTGAATCATCCCAACATTGCCGGGCTCCACACTGCTCTTCGCTTGCAGAATCAACTTCTGATGATCATGGAGTTCGTGGACGGCGCTACGCTCGAGGACAAACTGAGAAATGGGCTGTTTCCCCTCCATGATGCGATCGACTACGTCTCCCAAGTGCTATCCGCGCTCGGGTACGCTCACTCGCATGGAGTCATTCATCGGGACATCAAGCCTGCCAATATGATGCTGACTTCTGAAAACGTCATAAAGCTGATGGACTTTGGGATTGCGAAATCGAAGACGGATCGCAAGCTGACCATGACAGGCACCACCTTGGGTTCGCTTTATTACATGCCTCCCGAGCAGGTCCAGGGCACTGACCTCGACCCCCGATCAGATCTCTACTCGGTCGGCGTGTCGCTCTATGAGATGGTGACTGGATCTCGCCCCTTCAAAGGCAATAGTGATTACGACCTGATGGTGGCTCAGTTGCAGAAAGCTCCCTTGCCTCCGATCAATATCCAACCCGGATTGCCCAAAGCACTGAATGACATCATCATGATTTCGCTTGAGAAGGACCCGGCAAAACGTTTCCAATCGGCGGAAGCCTTCCGTTTCGCATTGCAGAGTGTAAAGGGTGGGCTCACCAGCTTACCCATTGCATCTGCGCAAGCAGTTATGCCAGGCCTGGCTGGACAGCCTGCCACGCCGAGCGCGGCCCTTTCCGCGACGGGCGTTTTAGGAGCGTATCCTGGCCAACTGGCTGGTGCGCAACTCCAGCCTACGAAACCGTCACAAGCTGCCATGCCGCCGTCTCAACCTCGAGTGGTTCCGCCTCCGGCAACCTCCAGGAGCTATCGTGGCCTTTACATGACCGTAGGGGCGCTGGTCGTGATTGTTGTGGTCGCGCTGGGGGCAATGCAATTGCCGCGCCTGTTCAAAGCAAAGGCTGGAGGAGCCAAGCAGGCTGCGCCTGCAGAAAAGCCGCCCGAGAAAAGCACAGAGATGCCCAAAATGACGCCACAGGAGGAGGGCTTGCCGAAGGCTGGGGACAACTTTCCTTCAAGCGCAGAAAGCCCAAATACACCGAAGGCGGGCGGGCCAGGAGCGCCGGCCGCGCCAGCCTTAACCGCTGCCCCCGCGGACCACAATCTCCCAACTGAGACTGCACAGGCCACGGTGCCATCGCCCCCGAATCCGACTCCTAGGGGTGTGGCGCGTCCGACGGCCCCAGCATTGAGCAGGCCAATGGCATCCCCCCAGCCTGGCGTTACTGCGTATGCTGCTAAAAGCCTCCCTGCGCCACCCTCCCTTCCGCGAAACCCGGCGCCGGCGGCAGCTATCAGTCATCCGCCTACGCTTTCGCTTGACCCCGCCGGTCGCCTCTTGATTGTGCTGAGTTTGGTCAGTCCCAAGCCGGACGGAAGTTTTCAATTCCACGGGACATTGTTGCTTCCGGTCGCTCAGCCTGGACCGATTCCTCTCGACCGTGGCGCGGAGGTCATCGGGGTAGGATCGAGGAGCCAAGGCCGGACCTCGCTCGCAGTTACGGACCTGATTATTCAGGGAGTCCGCTACACATTGAAGGATGGACGCGGCGTAATGAACGCGCACACGCCGGGAGCCGGAGGAAGGGTGGATTTTGACCGCAGCCAGCTTCTCGATATGTGGCCTACGGCTACTGCGGTTTATGAGAAGGCGTCCGACCAGACCGGACAACCGGAGTCTCAGAAATAAAAAGTCCACTACTATCAGCATGATATTATGGAGTTTCTAATACGATTACATTTTGGCCAGTGAAGTCGCAAAGAAATGACTCAGACGAAAAAAAGATCGTGAGGAGGTTAAACATGCCAAACAAAAGGATCCTGAAAAAGTCGACGCTACTTTTGGTCCTGCTAATCTTTTCTGCGCTCGCTTGGGGCGACCAGAAGAAGACCAGCGCGCCGTCCAAACCCGCCCCGCAAGTGAAAGCTGCCCCGGCACCCAAGTCGGCGCCGAGCCGACCTGCCCCGGGACTTAACAGACCTGCCACAGGGCTGGGCAACAAACCCGCCACAGGGCTGGGCAACAGACCCGCCACAGGGCTGGGCAACAGACCCGCCACAGGGCTGGGCAACAAACCCGCCACAGGGCTGGGCAACAGACCCGCCACAGGGCTGGGCAACAGACCCGCCACAGGGATGGGCAACAGACCCGCCACAGGGATGGGCAACAGACCCGCCACAGGGATGGGCAACAGACCCGCTACAGGGATGGGCAACAGACCCGCCACAGGGATGGGCAACAGACCCGCTACGGGGATGGGCAATAGACCCGCCACAGGGATGGGCAGGAACCTCAGCGCAGGGGGTGGCATGGGGCATCCCGGTTCCAGACCCACCACCAGAACCTTCACCGATCGCTCCGGACACCCCGCCAGCGCCACTTTTCGCTCCGGCGGGCGGGTGGCAACGATCCATGCCAATGGGATGGCGATCAATCATGGACTTCGCGGTGGGCGAACCATCGTGGCCGAGCGCAATGGCCGCACCATCGTGAGCACGGGGCGCCGCGGGGGCTACGTGCAGCGTCCATACTTCAACCGCGGCGGCAGGGCGTATTATCAGCGGACCTACGTGGTCGGCGGGCGCTCTTATGCACGGGTCTACCGTGGGTACGATTACCGCGGCGTGCGTTACTATGGCTACGCACCGGGCTACTACTACCATCCGGGCTTTTACGGTTGGGCCTACAATCCGTGGGTGGCGCCGGTTTACTACGGGCCGGCAGCCTGGGGCTGGGCTGGCACGCCCTGGTTTGGGGTCTACGGCGCCTACTTTACGCCGTATCCCGTGTACGCCAACGCTTCGCTATGGCTCACAGACTACCTGATCGCGGCTAATCTGCAGGCTGCGTACCAGGCCAGACTCGACGCCAATGCGGCCGCGGCCGGCGGGGCGGGCCAGGCGCCAGCCGACGAATCCGGAGCGCCGCCCTCCGGCGGTCCGGCGGCCAGCAACCAGACCCCACTGAGTCCGCAAGTGAAACAGATGATCGCGGACGAGGTGCAACAGCAACTCGCGGCCGAAAAGGCTTCGGCTGCCAATCCCAACGCCGCACCGAGCAGCGCTCAAGTGCCGGACGCGCTGAATCCGGCCGAGCGTGTTTTCGTGGTGGCGACCAATCTCGACGTCACGGCGCCGGATAGCGGCCAGGAATGCAGCCTGACTCCTGGTGACGTGGTGATGCGGCTCGCGGACACCCCGGACGATAACCAGAACGTTACCGCCAGCATCCAGAGCAGCAAGAGGGGGGATTGCGCCACCGGCCAGACCGTGGCGATCGGCGTCCAGGACCTCCAGGAAATGCACAATCAGTTCCGGGAACAGCTTGATTCCGGACTGAAGACGCTGGCCGACAAGGGCGGCACGGGCGGTCTGCCGAAGGCTCCCGACACCGCTACGACGAACGGAGAGGTTCCACCGCCGACGCCGGACTCTGCGGCAGCGGACCAACTCCAGACGCAGCAGCAGCAGGCCGATCAAACTGAGGCGCAGGCTGCGCAGAACTATCAGTAACTTGGCAGTAGTCTGGCAGCGGCCTGGACCTCCTTGCTCGCCGAGCGGCAGGCGGATGAGGAAGCAGGTCCACTGTTCGCATACGGGGAGCGGCCACGCCGCCGGCGCTCCCCTTTTCCGGTCGACCACGCGCCCCGCGCGAGCATCGCGCGGAGGTTTGAGGTACCAATCTCTCAAGGAGGACATAACCATGCAACGGAAACTTGACACGACCATTTCAGTAATCTCCTTGCTTGTCACGGCGTTGATTCCGCGTTCCCTCGCCGCCGGACAAGGTGCCGCTCCGCCTTCGTTGCAGGAGCAGCTTCAGGCGCAGTACAAGCTGGTGAAAATGGGCTCCGACTCCAACGGTCCCACGGTGCTCGAGGAGGGTACGGTACTCGCCATTCAGAAGGGCGGAATCCTGGGGGTGCCGTCGGGGAGCCCCAAACCCTGTCCGGCAAAATATGAGAATGCCAGCCTCAAACCCCCCAGTGGTTGGTGCACGCAGGGAAGGGGGGAAGGGGGGAAGCACGGCTTCGGCATCCTGAAGAGCCACATCCCCGGCGCCGGTAGCGTGCCCGATTCTAAGACGAACACGTCAGACACACGATATTTCAACAAAGGAGAGAAGGTGTACCCCTCGAACATCGCCGTCGACATGAAGAATGAGAAAATCTCCTTTGGCGTTGTGGCCTGCGACACCTGCAACAAGACCGATCCACCCACGTACTACAAGTCCGAGGTGGACTTCCAGTTTGCTAAGGGCTATCTAGAGACGGCCGACGTCTCGAAAGTCGAAGATACCATTGGCGAGGTCTTCGCGATCGACACCTCGAACTCCGGATCCGAAGCTCAGCAACCCGCGGCCCAGCCGGAGCAGCCCGCGCAGGCACAGCCGGCCCCGGCGCAAGCACCGCCCGCGTCAATCCAGTTGGGACAAACGATCGATGAGGTGGTCGCCGTTCTTGGCCAGCCGGAGAAGATGGTCAATCTGGGGTCAAAGCAAATCTACGTTTACAAAGACCTGAAAGTCACCTTCGTTAAGGGCAAGGTCTCGGATGTCCAATAAGGTCAGGCTGGGGGCGGGAGGTGCGAGCTACTGCTGCCCGCTTCTCTCAGGCTGCCTGATAGTTCGCGAGATCTGGTTAACAAGAAGAATTTGGACCTGGCGGAGCGAGAAATCGAGAAGCTGGAGAAGTTCTTTGGAAGATAGGCGGGCACAGCAGACTAAGATCCACAATTCTTTGTCGATGTGGGTCCCGCAAGCGCTTAGCGGGTAATGCGTTTCTCGTGCGGGGTAACGAAAAATGGACACTCCAACGATTATTAAAGGGCGATATCAGATAAACGAGATCCTCGGCAAGGGCGGAATGGGAGTGGTCTACAAGGCCTTCGATTCCGTCTTGCGGCGCGATGTGGCCATCAAGACCTTGCTGGATGTCTCCGATCCGGAGGCTCTGCAACTCTTCCACCGTGAATACGAAGTTCTTGCCCACA
>JBEKVC010000053.1:0-14537 GCA_049514395.1 Terriglobia bacterium | reverse complement strand
CACACTGGCTGGAGACGAGTCTGTCCTTGTGAGCGGGGCGAAGGCGGGCAACTACGCCGCCTTTGAGGAACTCGTCAACCGATACGAGAAAAAAATCTATCGGCTCGGCATGAACATCACGGGAAACACCGAAGATGCCGAAGATGTGCTCCAGGATACTTTCCTGAAGGCTTTTGAGCACCTCCCCGAATTCCGGGAGGATTCGCGTTTCTACACCTGGATCGTGCGCATTGCGGTCAATGAAGCGCTGATGAAGCTACGGAAGCGCCGATCCAGTAAAGAAGTTCCTTTCGAAGAAACCGAGGACCAAGACGGCGAGGTTCTGGTTCGTGATTATGCGGACTGGAGGCCCAATCCTGAACAAACACTGGCAAGGGAAGAGATGGAGCAAATACTGCGCAATACCATTCAGGCCCTTCCCCCCGGTTTCCGCACAGTCTTTTACCTGCGCGACGTGGAGGGTCTCGACACCCATGAGACAGCGCAGTTACTTAACCTGAGTACCGGCGCGGTGAAGGCCCGGCTTTTCCGGGCACGCCTGCGGCTCCGGGAAGAGTTGAGTAAAGTTCTGAGGCGAGGATGACTTTGTTGAACTGCAAGAAGGCGGTTAATCAACTTTCCAGTTATCTCGATGGTGAGCTTGACGAGGAACTGAAACAAACTCTCGAAGCTCACCTCGGCAAGTGCCACCACTGCCACGCGCTGTTTGACACCACGCGCAAAACGATCGAACTTTATTGCGATGGCAAGCTCTTCCCTTTGCCGGATGAGGTTCGCGGCCGGCTGCACGCAGCTCTAAGGCGCCGCGCGCAACGAGTCTGATTCGATTTCCCACTCCCCCCAGTTCAACCCTAAACACCAGGCAGAAAGCACTCGGCAGAGCGCAGCGCCACCCCAAGTAGCACGGGCGTCTGAAGCCCTGAATGAATTATTAAACAAACTTCTCACCACAGCGACACCGAGGCACAGAGAACTGAAAAGAAGGGGCTTCTTCTCTGTGCCTGGGTGTCTCTGTGGCTAATGCAATCGATTTTTTCCCGGCTTCTCTCGCCCGTGAACAGCCGAAGTCAACACCCAAAGCGCCTGGGCAAGACCCTTCCCGCCTTGCGGGACCGGGACAGGGTGCCCATGCTACGATCGAGGGAGGGCCGGGGACCTATAAATCGGGTTGGCGCAGCTTCCTCGGGTTCCCAAACGGCTGCCGTGTTGTGAAATCGGTTGTGCCAGGAGAGAGTTTGTGCTAGTAATAGTGCGACTGTCGGTGGTCGATTTAATCCCTGATTTCGATATTGACGCTGTTCGAAGCGTGTGAGCTCGGTCTGAAGAAGCCTCGGAAAGCTAGGGTGCGTCCAAATGATTCCAAAAGGGGGAACGAATATATGGCATTCTGTGCAAAATGTGGAACTCCGTTGGCCGAAGGAGTAAGTTTCTGTGCATCGTGCGGTACCCCGGTGGGTTCAGCCGCAGGTGGTCCGGCGGCGCCGGCCGGTGCGGGGACGGCAATGTCCTCCAATGTTGCTGGATTGCTGACTTACATTTTGGGCTTTATCACCGGCATCATCTTTTTGGTGATCGAGCCTTACAAGAATGATAAGTTCGTGCGCTTCCACGCCTTCCAGTCCATCTTCTTTAACGTGGCGCTTATCGTGTTCTGGATTGCGTACATGATTGTGGTTAGTATTCTGAGCTTCGTGACGCTCGGAATTATCGCTATGGTGATGGGTTTGGTGGGGTTTCTAATCTGGCTGGCCATCCTCGCCTACTGGATTTTCCTGATGTATAAGGCCTACAACAACGAGCTTTATAAGATTCCGTTCATTGGGGATCTGGCCGCCAAACAAGCGGGATAAGTGACCCGAGGAGTGTGGACCCACGGCTGCCGTAATTTGCGGACTCGCGGGTTGCGCCTTTTTCATCTCTCAAGAGGTGTAACCCGCTCCCGTTTTGGCGATTGTTTACTTGACGCAGTAGGCGTGCTAAGGATTCGAATCTGGAGGTTTTTTAACAGGCTTGCGTCCCGTCTTTTGTAGCTTATCGTCAATTGCTTCGCGTCGCAACCGGTCTTTCTCCGGGGCCACGATGAAGTAGTCAAATAGATCGGCCACGATCTTGAGTGTCCACTCAGCCTCTTCTCTCTGGACGTTTACTATTTGACCTTGATCGTCCTTCTTCGTATGAGCGGACAAATCTCCGATCTCGCGCAGATAGTGGAGGTTTTGGCGTAGTCGAGAGGGATGGGAAGTGTCATTGATAAACTTATCGACCCGAGTTGCCAAATTATAATCGGCCAGGTTCGCGTATTGTTCGAGTAAGTCGGCCAGAATCTTTCGTGATAGCACCGACGACATGCGCGGGCTTTCGTCTAAGATTAGAGACGCTTCCCTGAAGTCCTTCGCAAACGGATCTTTTACCAAGTCATCAAGCGGCTGTGGCAGTGTGCGTCTTGGCACGGCGAACCAGTCCTCAGATTCCGTCTTCTTAGTAAGGAGGTTTGTAGTAATGCGTGTAACCCTGACCAATATCTGGTGACAAGATTCATTCGCACATCGTGCCCATTGCAGAGTGACTGACACAGACTGTCTATTGAGAGTTCCTTGTATAAAAGGCAAATCTGCGTGGATCGTAGTAAGCGGACCCTGGATTACCTGTCCCTGTTCGTTATGTATTGTAAACAACGGGTTCCAGATTGGGGAAATTTGGGAAGAGCAGAAGGGGCAGAGCATATATTCTAGTTCCTCGCACGAGCCGTAATGAGTTGAGCACCACGCTTTCAATATCGCAAGTGCCGGATTATTCTGCTGTGCCTGTCCAACCTCCGCCTCTTGTTCTGCGAGTTCCATTTGACCCCTCCGCTAAAATATGAGACACTAATAGCGGCAAGGTCTAACAACGCTTGACGGCTGGCAGGCTGGGAGCGTCAGACCCGAAGAAGGCCGAGAGTAGCATACCCAACAATTCTTGGGCGCGATCCGAGATTAGCATAAGGAGCGCCCACGATGCAAGTCTGCCAAACTCCATTACATCTCATCAATCGTCGCGCACTAATTGCTGCGCTATTCTGTATTCCTTCGCTTACTGGGGATCTCGCACTTGCTGCCGAGTCTGGACCCCATGTCTTGATTACACTGCCTGATGATTTTTCTTTGGAGATACGTTACAAAGACAAATCGGTGAAGCTAACCGCCGAAGATATTCTCAGCGGATTACAGCCACCGGCTATTAAGGAGACTATTGGGAGAAGCCCTTCAAGATCAATGAACTTTCTCGACTTCGTATCTAATACCGTTGCTCAGTAAGAGTTCAACGATATAGCGTGCTGGCAAAACAACGGTTATGCCGGAATTGGAGACTAGGGGATGGGCAGAAATTGCACCATCTGGGGCCTGAATAATTCCTTGTCCCTGTTTGCCTGAATCACCAAACACCACTGGTGCGTTTTCATAGGCCACTACCATACCAATCACGTTTCCCGACGCCTGTGAGAAGAATGGGCCGCCGCTATTGCCTGGATTTGTCTGCATGGCTGCCCAATAAATATCTAGGACTTTGTGAGTGGGCTGGTCAAAGTTCATTGGGTCTGAAGAGGCCATGAATCCAGACACACTGATGAGAATTGGCAACTCCAATGGATAACCAGAAGTGAATGCCGGTTCGCCGTCTCGAAGTGGACGTGGATCAAGCACTCCCAATGAGGGTTTTACAGTGATGTCCTGGGTTGGACTATGAAGTAGCCTGATTTCGGGGAATGGGCTGTGAGTTGGCTTCAGGACTGCAATATCGTGGGACTCATCAACAGCTATGAGGTTTGAGGTGAAATCGCTCCAACTGGCAATAATTTTTATGCGCTCAGTATTGACAGTGGGCATGCGTATTTCCACTTTGATCTCGCTTGGCGGTTGGGTTACGCCGGGAGGGTAAATCACATGTCTTGCGGTAACCACTACACCATCCGTGTTGATTAGAAATCCTGTGCCGGTGCTCGTGCCAGTCGGGAAAGTTACTTCCACTCGCACGATGCAATTCCTAATTGTATCTATCATGTCGGCCAAACTCTTTGGCGAAGAAACTCTGTGCTGTGCTCGCCTTGATGGTTGGCTTTGTGCAATCGCCCCAACGGTGCTTACCAATAGCGCGACGACAAATAAGCGACAGTAGTTTGGCATGGATTTATTACTCCTCTCGCGGTTTGCGCCTTGCTAACTCAAGCGGTTTTCGTCAACTGCTCAAAGGTAAGAGCCTTTCCGTTGACGAGATTCCGTAACGTGTTCTGAAATAGTTTGTCATCTTCCCTGCCGTTGAACCGATAAGTAAACTCGTCCAGATAGCGGTCAAGGTGCTTCTCGGAAATCTTGTGGAACTGTCCCACCATGCCGCGCTTGAACAGTGACCAGAAATTCTCAATCGAATTCGTGTGAGTCAGGCCGACAACATATTCAAGCTTTGAATGATTGATGACGTTATGATCGTAGAGCTTTCCAACTTTCTCATAACCCGCGTAATCATCGGTCATAAGCGTAGAACCCGGCTCTACGCTTGCTTTGACAAAGGCAGAGATTGCGCGAGCGCCGCGAGAGATAGCCTTTTCCGCCCGAACCGGCCCCTTTCTCTGGATAACTCCTAAAACACATGGCTTGTCGTAAGGTGCTCGCTTTCTGCGCCTATCGTAGCGGCCACCCGTAAAGGTTTCGTCAGCTTCGACAATTCCCTTTAGTTTATCCGTATGCTGAATCTTCATAGCCTCTCTGATTCGATGGCATAGATACCATGCGGTTTTGTAGGAGATTCCTAGCGTCCGCTTGATTTGGTTTGCTGACATTCCCTTTTTCGATTCGCAAATCAGATAGGCCGCAAGAAACCACTTCCAAAGAGGAAGGTGAGAGTCATGGAACACTGTCCCAGCGGTCGCGGAAAATTGATAGCCGCAATCGTTGCACTCGTATTGATGGCGCTTTTCGAGCTTCGACACTGATAGGTTGCCGCAACGGACACAGCACACACCCGAAGGCCAGCGAATCAACTCCAGGTATTCGCGGCAACGATCTTCACTATTGAATTTCTCGATCAGTTCAATTAGATTAGTATCCATGAAACATCTCCCAAAGGACGTTCACAAATTGAAAGACAAAGAACTCGCGGAGCATTTGTTTCCTAAAGAGGCGCTCGAAAAGATCAAGGCCGAACTCGAAACAAAGCCCACATGCAAGCCCCGCACGACCTCTTGATTGGCACTCTTTTCTTTCACGCCTTAAAGTATCCCACAAAAAGAACCCTGTGTCAAGTAAATAATCGCGCCCGTTTTCCCTTGACAATTCCTGGCTGTAAATGCAATTTAGCAAGTTTCACTATTGCGGTTTGAGCCTGCCCTATGCTTGAGGAAGCTCAAATCACGGTGTAGAGCTATGGGTGTTCTGGTTTGCTTTCATGATCGCTGCTTTGACGGCGTAGGCTCAGCGGCCGTCTTCACGCGTTTTTATCGCCAGTGCATCGACCCGCAGGCGGAGTTCCGGTACCACGGGTTGGTGCACCGGGCAGGACAGCTATTTGATGAGGGGCTGTTCGACGATCAAGAAAACGTCATTGTGGATTTCAAATACTCCAGTTCTGAGCGGCTCACCTGGTGGTTCGACCACCACCAAAGCGCTTTCCTCACGGAAGCCGACGCGGAGCATTTTCGTCATGACCAGAGCGGAAAGAAATTCTACGGGCCGGATTATCGCTCTTGCACCAAGTTTATTGTCGAAACCTGCCAGGCGAAGTTCGGTTTCGTGGCCCCCGAGCTCGACGAGCTGGTTTATTGGGCAGACCTGATTGATGGCGCCCTGTACCCTGATCCCAGGACAGCGGTGGAAATGCGTGAACCGGCCACCCAGCTCACCCTGGTTATTGAAGGGACGAGTGACCCGCAGTTCACGGTGCGACTAATTCCCCAGCTGATTTCCAAGCCGCTTCAGGAGATCATGGATATCCCTGAGGTGCGGCAAACTTTTGACCGGCTTTATGCCCTTCACCTCGAGACGATTGATACTATCCGCTCCCGCGCTGAGTTAGAGAATGGGGTGTTATTCTTCGACGTCGCCGACCAGACCTTTGAAGGTTTCAATAAGTTCATTCCTTATTATTTGTTTCCAGGGACGGTTTACAGCGTGGCCTTAAGCCGCTCTCAAGCGCGAATCAAGATTGGTGTGGGCAGCAACCCATGGAACGCAACACCCAAGACCGCCAATCTTGCCAGCATCTGCGAGCGCTATGGGGGCGGCGGCCACGCCAAGGTTGCGGCCATTTCGCTGCCCCCCACGGATTTTGCACGCGCCAGGAAAGTGGCGGACGAGATAGTGAGCGACTTGCGGTCCGGCTTGGCCCAGTTGGGTGTCCGGTAATTAGGTGGACAGCGTAGCGCCGCCTGCTCCGGCCACGCCACGCGGGATGGGTCCCGGCGGCATTTGCCGCTCCAGCCGCGCGGGCCCGACGCTGGGGCAAGCGCATTGTCCAAATATTTTGTGGGCACTCCACGAGAAAGCTGGGATTTTCTGCCGTACAATTTCGATCCCATCAAGACAATTGTTGCTTTAGGCGACTTGGCTTTTCAAGCTTAAAGGGACGCCGCCGCCTGAGTCAGAGGCCGCGCCTATATCGTACTGACGCCAATCAACCCGTGGATTCGGCGGTTTGTCCAGGAGCTTGGCTCTTCACTTCGTCCCCACATCCTGTCCGGTTGGCAAGACAGGGACTTACATTTCGCGCACGCACAAGAAGGGGTAGTGTCCTAATTAGGATGTAGGGCCGCCCCTTGGGGCGGCTTGGCCGGGGCGAGCCCCGGCCCTACGTCGCACATTAGGACACTACCCAAGAAGGTACGGCGCTTGATACAGACGCCGGTGTGTGGTAAGAAGGAAGATACGCCAGAATCTGCTAAAGCCTTTGATTAGGTGATTATGTTACGCATCGCCGACGGTCGCTCCAGTTAGAGCTGCGGCGGGGTTTTAGCAGGTTGCTGAGGATCGGTGAAGGGCTATACCGGCAGGCTTTCGCGCCAGGAGTGAAGAGGCCTGACAGAGGGAGAGTGAGCACCGTGGGTGAGGCGAAGGGGGCAGAGCAGAACGCAATCAACGTTAGGGCCTTTGGTATGTCGGACGTGGGTCGCGTCCGTAAGAACAATGAAGACAACTTTGTGGTTTGCAACCTGACCACGGGTGAAGTGGGTCTTACGCCTCCACTTCGCAACCACACCTTGGGGAATCGCGGTTCGCTGTTTATGGTAGCGGACGGAATGGGCGGAGAGGCCAGTGGGGAAGTTGCCAGCCAGATTTGCGCCCTCACCGTCCCTAAGCGCCTGTATGAAAACCTCAAGTCCCTGGGTCAGGTCAGCGAGACGAACTTTGTGCTCCTGCTCCGGGAATCCATCGAATATGCCAACCAGATCATCCACCAGAAAGCGCAAAGCGATCCCGCTTATCGTGGAATGGGAACCACCGCCACGGTGGCGGCATTGTTCGGGCCTTATCTTTTTGTGGCGCAGGTGGGGGATTCCCGTGCCTACCTCATTCGCAATAGCGAGTTGACCCAGTTGACTCGCGATCAAACATTCTTGAACTATCTCAAGGAAATCGGTGTCGAAGTGCCCGACGACCCGGAAAAGGACAGCCGGAGGAGTATTCTGACGCAGGCAGTGGGGAGCAGCGAGAGCGTGAATGTCAAGGTGACGTATACCAAAGTCCGTCAGGGCGATAGCATCCTGCTTTGCTGCGATGGCATGTACAACATGGTCCCCGCAACCGATATCGCTGCGATTGTGAAGGGGACTGAGTCCCTGGCCAACAAGTGCAAGTCTTTGATCGATGAAGCCAACGCCAAGGGCGGGAGTGACAACATAACCGTAGTCATGGCAGAGTTCAGCGGACCAGGGCTTCCTCCAGCGGCCCCCACCGCGGCCGTGGAGTTTAAGGAATTCAATGAGGAAGATTTCAAGGGGCACTCCTGAAGCGTTTTCAGAAATCTTGAGAAGACTCGCTCCAGCGAAGAATTGAGACCGGCGCCGCGACAAAATCGAAATCTCCAAATTCGCTTTTCAAGGGAAGGAGAGGATTCTTCCCGGAGAACCGCTGTCATGAATTGCCCCGTATGCGGTGAGCTAAACGAAGAGGGTTACCGCTTTTGCCGGTCCTGCGGCGGGCGCTTGCCTGTCGTGGAGGACTCGGCAGACACTCTGGCCTTTTCGAATGAGGTGACCGCTCCGGCAGCGGCTCCGCTCGGACCGCCCTCTCAACCTTTACCTCGTGCCTACAGGCTGATTGCCACTTCGGGACTACTCTCCGGTCGAACCTACAGCATTGGCCCTCGAGGACTGGTCATCGGCCGCGACCCCGCGAATTGTCAGGTAGTGTTGGCGGACGACGAAATTTCGCGCCTCCATGCCTGGATTGCTCCCAACGACAAGGGTGAAGTGGTCCTGCGCGACCGTCATTCCGCGAATGGCACATTCGTAAATCAAGTGCGTGTACAGGAGAAGGTCCTGAAACCCGAGGATGAGATCTCGGTGGGCAGCGCTCGCCGTCACCTCTTTCGCATTGAGGAAGTGGGGGCTGCCGGTCTACCTCAGGCCGTGGTGCCAGGAGAAGTTGTTCCCGCCGCTCAACCGGAGGCGGTGGCGGGAGGGACCTCGATTATGAGCGCCGCCGATGTCGCTGTCGGCCGGCAGCAGGAAAAGGCGGCGGAGGGTACAGTCGCCATCAAATTGACCGACCTTCTGGCACGTCCCCACCTGGACCTGATAGTTGACAGGTACGCCGTAAAGAGCCTTGACATCCCGGAGGCCGGGCTGGAGATCGGTCGTGATGCCTCCCGCTGCCAGTTGGTGCTGGAACATCCCTCAGTTTCGGCGGTGCACGCGGAGTTGTCGTTCCATGAGGGGAGGGTGCTGCTGACTGACCGTTCCACCAACGGGACGTTCGTGAATGGCCTGCCCATGGTGAGCGGGGAACTGCATGACGGAGATTACATCACCTTCGGCCGCTATGCCGGCAAATCCCTGATCTTCAAGTCGGGGCTTGAGCCGCAACTGAAAATTGAAAAGGTTGGCCTGGACAAAGACTGCATCACCATTGGCCGCGACGCCTCGAATGACGTGGTCATTGACCACCCTGTGGTCTCAAAGAGACACGCGGAAATCATCAAGCACGAGGGCAAGGTCATTCTGGTTGACCTTGGGTCCACCAACGGGACCTTCGTCAACGGAATCAAGGTGAAGCGGCACCAACTCCAGGAGTTGGACCGGATTGTCATTGGCCCCTCCGAGCTTCACTTTTCCGGAGCAAGTCTTTCCCACGCGCCGGACACTCGCGTGGTGCGACTCGATTCCATGGGAGTAACCTTTCAGGTCACGGATCGGACCAGCGGAAAACCCAAATTGCTCTTGGACGATATCTCTCTGGTGGTTAAGCCTAAAGAACTGATTGGACTTCTGGGACCGAGCGGAGCAGGTAAGACCACGCTCATGAACGCCCTGAACGGCTTTGTAAAACCCACCAGGGGCCAGGTTCGGTACAACGGAGAGGATCTGTACCGCAATCTGGAGGCTCTGAAATCCACCATTGGCTTTGTCCCCCAGGAAGACATCATGCACCGGCAATTGAGCGTACGGCGATGCCTGTACTACGCGGCAAAGCTGCGACTGCCGGAAGACGTCTCGGATGAAGAGGTCAATCGGCGCGTGGAAGCGATGCTGGACACTCTGAAGCTCGACCCGCAAGGCTGGGACAACCCCGTCTCCACCTTGAGTGGAGGGCAGCGTAAGCGGGTGAGCCTGGGCATTGAATTGCTCCCCAAGCCCGGAGTGCTCTTCCTGGATGAGCCTACCGCGGGCCTTGACCCCCGCACTGAAACCCTGATGATGATGTTGTTCCGGCAATTGGCCAATCAGGGCTCGACCATCATTATCACCACCCATCTGTTAGGTTCCTTCGGCGTACTGGACAAGGTCGTGGTGTTGCTCCAGGGGCGACTGGTTTACTATGGGCCGGGTACAAAGTTCCTGCAATATTTCAAAGCGGAAGCCCCACCCGATGTTTACGATGACTTGACGGATAACAATACAGCTCCCTACTCCCTGGAACTCAAGCAGCGTTATGCCGCATCCGATCTCTACAAGGAGCTCATTGCCCAGCCACAAACGGCGATTCCGGCGGAGAAAAGTCCTTCCCCTACTACCCCTGCACCTGCTGCCGGCACGAGAGGCAAGAGTTTCAGCTTGCGCCAGTTTAAGGTCCTTCTGCAGCGAAACTGGGAGCTGAAATTCGTGGACCGCGGCCAGACATTGCTTCTGTTTCTTCAAGCGCCCATCGTCGCTCTGTTGGTGGCTTTCATGGCGACCAAGCCGAACCAAGTCGAAACCCTTTTCATGGCCATTTTCGCGGCCTTGTGGTTCGGCTGCTCGAATGCGGTGCGTGAAATTGTTGACGAGCAGACTGTCTACCGCCGGGAACGGCAAACAGGCTTAAAAATCCCGTCGTATATTCTTTCCAAGCTTGCCGTTCTTTCCTTTGTGGCGCTGGCGCAATGTGTCTCGGTGGTTGTCATCTTGCTCGCGGTCAACCGGGCATTGGATTTGAGCCTCCCGGAAGTGGTGGCCGCCATCGGAATCATGTTCCTGGTGGCCGTAAACGGGACGCTGATAGGACTTCTCATCTCCAGTCTCGTTTCCTCCCCGGAGAAAGCTCTGAGCTTGTTCCCCTTGGTTCTCATTCCGGAGCTTCTCCTCTGCGGGTTATTCCTGCCCGTAAACCAGATTCAGACGATCATCCCTATCACGATCGAGGAACTATATGAGGGGAAGATGTTTGCGCAACCGGAAGCCCAAGCTAAGGCCCGGCAAATGCTTAATGCGCCTGCGAGTCAAGTATCACCGGAAGAGGCGGCGCAAGCCAGGGCGAAACAGGGAGAGTTCGCGCACCAAGTTGCTGTGGCCGTGGCGCCTTCGGAGAAAGTGCAAAAGAAACTCCAAAAATACACCCCGGCCCCGGTTGCGGGTATGCCCACTTTCGCGCGCTGGCTTTCAGCGCTGGCCATCTCGCGTTGGGGCCTGGAGGCACTTTCGGATCTCTGCCTTCACGGCTCCCATTCCATACAGGATTCCGCCTACGAGATCGTCAACACGGTGTCCATTTCCCTCCATCCTGAGGATGTCGAGAAGCTGGAGAAGGGGTTGGAGGCGCCACCCGCGGCTTCCCGGGCGTTTCCACTCCCCTCGAGGTTCTGGAAAGACAAAGGGCCTTACCTGGCGATCATGACCAGCTTTGCGTTGTTAATGGTCATCGCCATCCTGGTGGTGATGAAGCGTAAGGATGTCACTTAGAAAGAACAGTGACCAGTGACGAGGGGAATTATGAATGGTGAATGGTAAATGCTGAATTGCGGACGCAGAGTTTGCTCTGAGCGCCGCGCGCTGGGCCTAGAAATGCCGCAGTTCCTCAATTTAGAATTCACAATTCATAATTTACTATTCACTATTCAGGGTTACCCTAGCCCCTTTTTTTCAAGGGCTGAAAGCTGACCCGCCGCGGCGGGAGGGCTGAAGGCTGACCCTTAGCACTGACAGCTGACAACTGACTACTCGAACGGGTAAAGGAGTTACCATGGACGCTGGGCTTTCCACCATTCGCAATCTACTTTACGTTGTCATTGTTCTGGTCTTGCTATCCGCCCTTTCTGGTTTCTATGTGGCAACGGAGCTTGCCCGCAACAGCGACGAGCTGGCTAGTCTGCGGTTGCTGCTTCAAAAGGAGATGTTGGGGCCTGCCTTGATCCACGCCCAAGAGTTGGAGAAGCAGATGGACGCGCTTAACCAGAGCGCTGCCGGCATTGACGATAAATTGAAGAAAGCCCAGGACGATTTTGTGGTGCGAATGCAGGTGGAGCTGCCAAGAATCATGGATAAATATGTCAACGAGCGACGTTCCCTCGTTGAACAGAAAATCCAGCAGCGGGGCGTACCCCTGCCCCCCCATTAGCAGAAGGGCAGTGACCCGACTAGGCGGGACGAGGGACGAGCCGGAGACAGGAGTCAGAAGTCGGATCTACCAGGACTCCAGTTTTCGCCCTTTCGACTTTCAACGGTCCCGCCGCGGCGGGTGGACTGTTAGCTGATCTGCCTGATCTCCACCCGGAACATGTGTTCCCCCAGGAAAAACTCATCGCCGTTCTCGAGCTCAACTTCTTTTCGTATCCGGCGAAAGACGCCATTGCGACTCCTCAAGTCCTGGAGGATGAAGCGTCCCGGTTGCGCCACGATGCGGGCGTGGGTCCCCGACATGAAAGGATCGTCCTTAAACACCAAATGGGCGTTAGTCCGTCCCAAGGTGGTTTCAGGCTTGTCCAATCTAAACTCTTCAATGACCTCACCCGTCAGCCGGATGCGTTCGAGCTTGGCCGTGATGGGACCCCGCTGCAGCTTTGGTGCTCCAGCCCATGCCACCGTGCCTTGCCCGGCATTGGTGTTCTCCGCTTCGTCCAGGCTTTGTGTGGTGAATCGAAAGAGATCCTGTCCCAACAGAAAAACATCCCCGGGGACAAGTTCGGTGTCCTGTCGCTGCTTGATGAATGTCCCGTTCAGGCTGCTGAGATCCTCCAAAAACAACTTGCCCTCGCGAATCGATAGGAAAGAATGGCGGTCTGAAAGTGAGGAATCGTCAGGATAATTGACTTCGCAGTTGGCGCGTCCGAAGGAAACTTCTCCCACTACTTGCAGGGGATTCCCCCAGGAGCCATCATGCTTTTTCTCTGTGATTTGCGCCTCAATCTTCGGCACGTGAAATCCGCCAAAGACCAAGGTCCCTTCCGGCGCGGCGGCAGGCATCGAGGAATCCACCCTTGGCGCGACGGGCGGTGGAGTGAGTTGTGCATGTCTCGGTGGGGCTGGGACTCTTATTGGGGAAGGGGCAACTTCAGATGGACCGGCGGGTCTTGCCTTGGGGGGGCTGATCCCCGGCGGCTGAGGTCGGGCGACGGGCGGAATTGGCGCCGGGGCTGCAAGCTTTGGGGGTGGAGGTTGCTGTGGCGCCCGGGGCGGACCAGCCACCGCAGGAGATAGCCGAGAGACACCCGGCGCCGCAGCTTGTGGCGCGATCCTGGGGGGAATTGGCGGAGCCACCGGCTGGGGCGCAACGGGCTGTGGGGGCTGTTGCGGAAGGTTCGCTTGGGGCGTAGCCGGAAGCGGTGTGCCGCAGAAACCGCAGAACTTGCTGCCTGCCGGAAACGCCTTATGACATTTCGGACACTCCAGTGCCATGGACTGTGGAACAGTCGGCCGAGAGGCGGGAGGAGTCGCCGCAGCCTGGAGGGGCTTCCCGCAACGGGCGCACTTTACCGCGCTCGCGGGGTTCCCACTCCCGCACGTCCCGCATGGGATATAGCGTACCGTCCCTTCTCTGTTTGTTTCGGCAGACATATTAAGTGCTCAGGCGACCGAAGCTAGTCACCGGTGATTTCCAGCCACACCGGATTAGTATAGCAGCGAAACTCTTCTCCCGTGGCGTTTCGTGTTCGAGCCTCCAGGCGGATGTAGCCCCAGATACCCCTATTCTTTCCCAAGAAAGGCCGCAGGTCAACAGGGTTTAAACCCCCACTCGCCATCTGTCTTGAAGCCGGCACCGGGATTTCTTGAGGTTGGGATTCACCCTCTTGCGACCCCACGATCAATCGAATGGATTCGAGGGGTCCGAATTCCGCGCTACTGACCCAGGCAAGCTGAAGGGGTGGAAGATGGCCGAGGGAAACCGCGAGGGAATCACCTATGCCAACATCTCCAGAATCGCCCAAGCTGCCCTGGGAATTGCGCTCGAAGCCCGCGATGAGCAGGGGACCGTTGCTCAGGACGCTGCGCCCTGATTTGAGCGCCCGAAGGATGTTCTCTCCTTTTGGTCCCATACCCTCGGGGGCATAGACAACTGTCGAAATCTTTCCCAAAGCATTATCCTCGGCGTAACCGGAGAGGCTGCGGGAAGGTTTGCCAAGGAAGTCCACGACGTCCAGCGTGGCCTCGTAATTGAAGCCCCCGTGAGCGTCCGAGCCCGCGGCCAAAAAAACCTTGAAACCCGGAGCGTGCATGAAATCGCCAGGCGCTTGCAGGCCCCGCTGAAGCAGAGGACGCCACCCTAGCTCGATCCCCTTCTCCAAGCGCGCATACTGGTTTGCCTGGCTGTCCGGTTGGAAGCAGGCTTGGGGGTCCGCATCGCGGTGGAGGCAATAAGGGTCGCGAGCGTCGTCGGCCGTGGCCATGGTGGCACGGTTCCAGGGCTCCAACCCCACCAGTCCGGCTTGGAGTTGCTTGCCCTCCGGCGCCAGAAAATCGGCATCCAAATCCCAACTCCCGCCGCGCATCAGGGGACTGATGGGATCGAAAGGATGGGCTGCATAGGCAAAGCCACCCGCGGCCGCGATGCGCGACAAGGCCTCCTTTATCGGCAGCGCGGCTGAGGCAACGGACCCGTCCCCACTCAAGATGACGTCTTCCTGGGGATGCGAGGGATTGGGAAACCCCTTCTCGG